>JBBRLA010000322.1:0-9312 GCA_038231615.1 Polyangia bacterium
CGCTGGAGCAGCGACTCCGCGGAGTCTAATGCATGGGCACTGATCGGCTCGATCGACAAAAGGACGACCAGGGCCAGTAGCGACGCCACAGAATGCCACATCTTGTATCCCCGTGATCGGAAAGTGTTCGTCATGTCGTCCATCGCGCCACCGGCGTCAAGGCTGGTAGCGCAGGAGCGCGCCGTAGTCGCCCCCGAAAAAGATGCTGTTGCTGTTCGCGGGGGTGCCGAAGATGGCGTGGAGGTTGACGCCCTGATGGCCGCGCGTGCCTCCGCCGAAATCACCGTACGCGACAGAGACGGGATTGTCGTTGTTGAACTGCCCACTATACCGGCCAATGCCATAGCTTGCCCCGCCAATCCAGATGTCGTCCGGAGCACTGCCCCAGAGGCAGTACACCGTCGCAGCTTGCACCACCATGGCTTCTTTCCATGGCATCCGCCAGGCAGTCCCGTCATAGCGCCCGATCACAGAATAGCCACCCACATAGACGTTCTTGCCCTGCACCCACACAGAATTGGCGGGCGAAGGATCGTGAGGAATCAGGTTGGGCTTGGCATCTTGCCACTTGCCATCATACATCGCGACAACAATCATCGAATTGCCGCCGCCAACGGCCCAGACGTAGTTCGGGGCGCTCCCCGAAATTGCCGTGAGGTTGGCCCCGGCGCCGGTATCCATGGGAAGCGACCAGCTGCTCCCGGTCCAGTGGCTGGCCTTGCCGCCCTCGCCCACGGCCCACACGTCGTTCGGTCCGCTGCCCCACAGCGCGTTCACTCTCATGCTCGGGCCATCTTTCCAAAGCGACCACTTCGGCTCCTGGCCATTCTGCTCCTGGCTATAACGGTATAGAGTGCCCGATGCCGAGGCCCAGACATCATTTGGTCCAGTGGCCCATAGTGCGCTTACAATCTGACCGGAAAGCAGTATGGAGGGCGTCCAGGCGTCTCCATCGAAGTGGAGGATGCCGTGCTGCTGGCTGGCCCAGAGGTCCGTAGGCCCGGTCCCGGCGAGGGCCATGATATTGGGGAGGCCGCCGGTGTCCGGCACGGCAGGCGAAGAGCCTGTCACGTTGCTGAAGATGGTTCCACCAGCACCCACAGCCAGGACCTGAGTGTCTGAGAGCGCAAAAACTCCGTAGAGAGGGCCATTGGAATGGGTCGGCATCGCTTTCCAGCCTTCCAGGGGCAGGTCTGGCGGACGCTGATAGATTTCGCCCGTATCGGCCACGGCGAAGACATGACCTGACGACGTTCCGTGGACGGTGAACAGGTTGGGTCCACTGGAGATGGACTCATCTCCCCAGGTTCCGTCTTTGAGATGAAAGATGCCTCCGTAATCTCCTACAACATAGATCTCCCCGCTCCCGGTGCCCCAGACGCCGCGAAGTCCTTTTCTGTTATTTACATCCGTAGTACATTTCGGCGGTTTGGACTTCCAAGTCATGTCTCCCGTGGCATCGCTCATGGCGTTGTCGCGGTACAAAACGGTGCATTGGGCTCCTATGGCCCAGACCTGGCTGCCACCGGCCCACAGGTCTCCCCACTCGGAAGGGAACATACCCGGTACCGACTCAGAGACCCAATTACCCGTACCGCCGCGGTACACGCTAAGGTTGCCTGTACCACTATTGGACCCGAGGGCCCAGACCCGGTCAGGCGAGAAGCCGGCAATGGAGAATATATCGTTCAGGTTCGTGTCCTTGATCGGGATGAGGACCCACGAAGAGGAACTGCCACCGCCAAGGCGCCGCAGGATGGTACGCTGCTGGCCGTCCAAGAACCATACATCGGTCGGAGTGAATGCCCACAGGTCATCAAAACGGAATACCGACGTCGGCGTTGGGTTTCTTGGCATGTCGGTCTGGGCCTCCCACGCCACCCCGTCCCAGTGCCAGGCCGGTCCCCGCTCGGGCAGGGCCCAGGCGTCCTTATCGGAGAAGGCCCAAACATTGATCAACGGCCGCGCCGAGGGCCCCCCGAGGGGGACCCAGCGCAGCCCCGGCAGGAACCCTTCGTCCGCGCCGCGATCTTCCAGTTTGATCGGGGCATTGGTGCGGCCATCGCCAGAGACCGCGACCTGCACTATGCCCTGGGAGCGCACGAAGCGGCGGTCGGTCGGGTCATTGCCGGACAGGAATGCAGGGATACCATCGAGGGTCACTTTCGCCATGTCGGAAAAGCCATCGGGCAGACGCAGAGCAATCTGGCGGTTGTCCTTGGGCGGGACGGCCACTGAGGGCGGGGCGGCCACTGAGTCGTGAAGGGAATGATCGGCGCCATTGAGCTGTAGCCGAACCCGTAGCTGACGCACGTCGCTGGTAACGCCCTCGATCTGGAGCACGAGCCAGTTCCCCTCTTCACCGCAGCCCAAGGGGCCCAGGGCGCAGAGCACGATGAAACACATCGGCGCCCAACGGCGTTTCAAGTCGGCATAGGGACTCGGCATGGTTCTTCCTCCAGCGTGCGGCTGATCAAGGTACCACAAGGTCGATCATCAAGGTACCACCAAGGCGATCAGTGTCCTGTGGTCCGCAGCTTCGGGATGGACGCGCTAAAATGTGAAAAGTGCGGGGGACGCATGAAGATCCTGGCGTTGGTGCTCGACCCCTACGAGGTCGCCCGGCTGGGCAAAAACCTGGGCGAGCCAACCCAGGCGCCGCCTGTGACCCCGTCGCGGTTCGTGGTGCAGACCGAGTGGGACTTTCCCGATGCAGCGCGGTCCGAGCAACCTGCCGCTTCGGCGGAGGACCAGGCGGCTGCGCCGTGGGACGAGGTCGCCGATCCCCCGGTTCCACCAGCGTGGGACGAGTTCGCCGATTCGCCGGTCCCCCCTTTGTGCGATGACTTCGCTCCTCCCTGAGCGATCCGGCCAGGGGCGATGGAGGACTACGAGGACTCAGCCAGAGGGGGCCCACTGATGCAAGTCAGCGGCGGTTCGGGGCGGTGTGCCGGAATGGGGTGTTGCAGGCCGTTTTTCGTGGTCTTTCTTTCGGATTTACGCAGATGCGATCAGGTCATGCTGGCTGTAGTGGCGATCGCCGTTTTCCCGGCCGGACACTCGGGGTCTCAAAATCGGCCACGTTTTACCTACCCTCACCCTCCCTGCGAATCCACTTCCGGTTCTTCTGCGCCTGATGCTCCTCGAACCTGCTGGGTTCCGCTTGACAGGGGTGACGCCAGGGTCATGCTATCGGCCATGCCCTTCAGCGGTCTCCGCCTGAAAAACTTCAAGTGCTTCGCCGATACCGGCCCTCTCCGGCTGGCGCCCATGACCCTCATCTTCGGGCGGAACAACTCCGGCAAGTCCTCCCTCCTCCAAAGCCTCATCCTGCTGCGGCAGGCGATGGGTGCCCCCAGCTTCGGTCCGCGCCTCAACCTCGCAGGTCCCCTGTACGCCGCTGGCAGCTATGCCGATCTGGTCCACCTCCACGACCAGAGCCTTGCGCTCTCGATCAGCGTCGATCTCTCCTGGCCGCAAGCTGAACCTGACGATCCCAAGATTCCTTCGCACGCGCAGGTTACCCTGGATTTCCTGGGAGAAGACCCTCAACCCCCGCGCCTCTCCTCCCTCTCCATCAGTTTTCCAGACCCCGCCAAGACACTGGACCTGAGAGTAAAGGAGGGGGAAGAGGGCGCCCCTTACAACCTCTGGATCGGCGGACGGGACCTCGGTAACGAAAACAAGGCCGACTTCCGTTTCCCAGTCAATGGGCTGCTCCCGTTGATCGGGAAAGAGCAGGTCAGATCAGGGCAATCCTTGGATCTCCGCTCTCGGCGTGCCACCGCTAGAACCGCAGCCCGCTGGACCCTGAACAACATGACCGTACTCTTGGAGGGCATCCACGTGGTCAGTGCCTTCCGTCCGCCACCCATGCGGCGTTATGAGTTCCAGGGGGCACCGGCACCGGGCGCCGACGCCACGGGCCGCTATGTCATCGACGCTCTCATCCAGAACGCCATCCAGAACGGCAAGGACAAAGGTGTGCTCCTGACCGAGGTGAACGTGTGGCTTCAGCGCCTGGCACGGATCGAGCTGATGCCGCTTTTGCCACTGGACCAGGCGGGCAAGCTCTACGAGCTGAAGCTGCGTGACATGGACTCGGGGCGCTGGGCGAACTTCGCCGACGTGGGTTATGGCATCGGCCAGGCGCTCCCGGTCATCGTTGAAGGGCTGCGGACCCCGCCAGGGGGCACCTTTATCGTACAGGAGCCGGAGATCCACCTGCACCCCGATGCCCAGCTCGCTATGGCCGACTTTCTGGTACATCTGATGCGCAATGGCCGGCAGGTCATCGCCGAGACCCACAGCGAGCACCTGCTGCTGCGCGTGCGGCGCAAGATCCTCGCTGGTGCTCAGCAGGGGATCTTGCCAGAGCACCTGAACATCATCCTCGTAGACAAGGACGAAGGGCCAGCCAGCCGCGCTGCCCAACTTCCCATCGATGAGCTGGGACAGGTGGCCCACTGGCCATCGGGCTTTCTGCAGGAGGCCAACAACGAACGGATGGCGCTGCTGGAAGAGATGGCGGCGAAGGTCGAGGACCAGGACTGATGGCGGAACCCTGTGTCGTAGACACTATGGTGCTGCGGAAGGCCAACGCGCCACTCACCACGGATTCCAAGGAAGGCCGGTCCTTCGTGAAACGGCTGGCGTTGCTGAAGCGCATCCAGGCAGGCGAACACCAGGTACTCATCAGCGCGAAGCTGATGCGAGAATATCAGCAGCAGGTGCGGACGCCGCGAAATGACTTTGTGCAGGTGTTCATGTCATTGATCCTGGCAGCCGCCACGGAGAACTGGCCATCGTGGCCAGGTGGACGGAAGGCGGCACAGAACGACTGCCGGTTCCCGGGCGAGGACACCCACGTACTGCGCACTGCCTACCGTGGCGGTGACCAATCAACGATCTATACCGAAGAAGCGAGGATGCTGCAGACCGATGCATGCATCTATCGAAATTTCGGCGTGCACATCACCGATCCGACGGCCTTATGAGCGCCAATAGGACGCACGGGAAACGTGTGGCTTGCATATACCAAGCGACGTTCGGGGTAAGCGGCGTGGTCTCTATCTGATCTGAGCTGCTACACGGGCACTCGTTCGCGCACAGACACGGAAGAAAGCCGGATGCACCGAATGCAAAATCAAGACGACTGGAAGCTCAAGGACAGAGGCGGAGGCCGTGGTGGTTCCGCCGGGGGACGTGATCGCCTCAAGCAATTCCTTGCCCCGTACCTCAGCCGAAAGCGAAAGGACACTCGGCGCCCTCAGCGCCTCTTCCCTGGCGGTGTCCAGGGGCAAGGCCGTTGCGCTGAGAGTAACGCCGACCGCGCTGCATGACCTGTGATAGCGCGCGATGCGATAGAGCCAGGTGCGGAGCGTGCTGCACCACTCGAACGGGGCAGCCCTTGAAGGACGGCCACCGACCAGTTCTGGTACAGATCGTCGGCCACATCCAGATCGCGGACCAGGGCGCGAAGGTAGCCATGGATATCGGCGCCCACGCCTGCGAGCACACGCTCGCAGGCCCGGTGCGCGTCGCCATCTTGCAGGATCGCGGCGACCTCATTCTCCAGGGAAGTGCGCGACGAGGAGCTGTCTTCCACAGGGGGCAGCATAACGGCCGCGGGGATAGGTTCAATCTGCTACTTCCCGGTCGAGACGAGCATCACCTGCTGGGGGACCTGATCCTTGCTCTGATCAAGCGTGAGGGTCTTGGAAAAATAGCCTGCCTTCTGAATCTTGACCTTGAGCGTGCCGGCTTTCCTGGGAAGATCCAACGCGAGAGGCGTCAACCCGAGCAGCCTTCCGGCGTCAGCCTCCCGGACTTCGGCCCCAGCGGTGTTGCTCTCGATGCTCCAGTGGACAGTGGCCGACCGTTGATCCTCCGCCAGCCGCAGGTCAGACAAGGGTCGCATGTCATCTTGTGGCTGCGTCTGCGGCCACACCCCAGTCCGCTCAGGCATCCCCGGTTGGGCCTGTGTGTGCAGCGCGACCCACAGCCCGCCGACAATCCCCACCCCCAAAAGCCCCCCAGCCACAACTCGGCCCGGGCGAAGACGAGTGGACGGTGACGGCCCGCCTCGATCTGGCTGCGCGACCGCCTCCGGGTCGTGCAGCTCGGCCGGCGTCTTCAGTTCCGGCCGGGGCACGGACAGAAGCGCTGGGGCCCCTTCGGACGGCACGACCGCCGGCCAACTCCCGCTGGTTCCATTCTGTGCAATCGCCTGTGCAACCTCCACCATCGTCGGCCGCTCCGAAGAAACTTTGCGCAGCATGCGCCCAACCAGATCCGCCACCTGGCCCGATACGTGCGGCGCGGCGTCCTTCAGCGAAGGCGGCTCCACGCGCAGGTGCATGGCCATGATCTCCACCTCTTCCTCGGCCTGGAAGGGCGGCTCACCAGCTAGCAACTCGTAAAGGATCACGCCAAGCGCATACACGTCGGCCTTCGCATCGAGCAGACCGGAGCCGCGACACTGCTCCGGGGCCATGTACACGGCGGTGCCCATGATGGCGCTCGTGCGCGTCTTGGGCGTGCCGCCCTCGCGGACCTTGGCGATGCCGAAGTCAAGGACCTTGGTCCGCTCGCCGCCGTGTTCTTTGTCTGGCACGATCATGATGTTCTCGGGCTTCAGGTCGCGGTGGACGATCTCCACCGCGTGCGTCGCCATGAGCGCCTGGGCCACGCCGCGCACGAGCCGCAACGCATCGACCTCGGGGAGTGTCCGCTCCCGGCTGAGGCGCCCAGCCAGCGTTTCCCCCTCCAGGAACTCCATAACGATGTAGGTACGGCTGTCTGGGAGCCTGCCGAAGTCGAAGATCTCGACGAGGCCCGAATGCCCGACGCGGTTGACGGCCCGCGCCTCGTTGAGGAAGCGGCGCGCCAGATCCGGGTTCGCCGACACCTCGGGATGCAGAACCTTGATCGCCACGCGGCGTCCGATCTCGTCGTGGACCGCCGAGTAGACCTGGCCCATGCCACCCTGGCCGAGGATGCCGACCACTCGGTAGTTGCCGATGAGCTGATCCGGGGCGAGCGCGGTGCCGCTGTCTGCCGTGGCCACCATCTCCTCCAGGCTACCGCAGCAGCAGCAGCCCGGCGATGACGGCGCCGAGCAGCATGAAGAGGCCCAGTCGCCACAGAGGCAGCGGGCCCGGGAGCCTCCTTTGCGCCGGAACCGCCGACGCCTTCAAAGTAGGGGCCGGCACGCCCGCCGGAGCCGGCTGGACCAGGCCGGGCATCATGCCCAAGGTCGGTATCGATCCCTTCTCCAGCGGCACGGTGAGATCGTCGGCGGCGGGGCTCACAACGCGCGCCATCACCGTCGGATCACTCGGGCTCGCGGGCAGAGGCCGGAAGAACGCGGGCGAGAGGTTCTCTTCCGTCGCCTGGAAGCTCTCTCGGAGCGCGACCGGGCCTGGCGCCGCCTCGCCCTCTGCTTCGCCGGAGTCGACGATTTCTTCAATCTCGGCAGTGACCTGCGCCATCGCTGGACGCCCCGCCCGGGTCTTGTCCAGCATGCACGCCACCAGCGACCGTAGGGCCGGCGGGCCGGGGGCGACCGGCACCGGCTCGTACAGGTGCTGCATCATCCACTGCTGGGGCGAGTCTCCGGTGAAGGGATGGTGTCCCGCCAGCATCTCGAAGAGCAGCACCCCGAGGGCGTAGACGTCCGACTTGTCGTCCACGAGCGTCGCCGACATCCACTGCTCCGGCGGCATGCACTCGGGCGTACCCATGACCACGCCGTCCTTTGTATGGATGGCATTGACCTGATGTTCGGCGGCAACCTTGGCGATACCGAAGTCGAGGATCTTGACGCGCTGCTTCTCCGGAACCTCGGGGTCGGGCACCAGCATGACGTTGTCGGCCTTGAGGTCGCGGTGGATGATGCCCTTTTCGTGCGCGGCAGTCAGGGCCGCGGCGACCTGGCGACCAATCGAGAGCACCTCACGCTGCGCCATGGGGCCGGCGAGCAGCCGGTGGCGCAGCGACTCGCCCTCCAGATATTCCATGATGAGGAACGCGCTGCCGTCTTCCAGCTGGCCCGACTCGAAGACCCCGACCAGGCCCGGGTGGTTGACGACGCTGACGGCGAGGGCCTCGTTGAAGAAGCGGCGCACGATGTCGGGGTTGTCCGAGTACGCCGGGTGCAGCACCTTGATCGCAGCGCGGCGCCGCATCTGGGTATGGACAGCCTCGTAGACGGTGCCCATGCCACCCTGGCCGATTTGCCGCACGACGCGATAATTGCCGAGCTGCTGGCCGATCATGTGCGATTGACCTCGGGAAGCACCCTACTGCACCAGGGAAGCGAGGCCCGCCAGGGTGCGCGGGAGCGAGCAGGAGATGGGAACCGTCCTCATCGCGACCAGTATATGGCAGGGGCGCCCCACTGTCCAGACGGGCGGGGCGTCGGTGTCACGCAGCGGAGGTGGATCAGGGCAGCGTCAATGCGCGTCGAGACGAAATGAAGGGGGCACGTCCGAGAGATCCGCACCGCCGCCGCACTTGCCGAGGCCGCATACCATGCCGATGGTAATCCCGGCAGCCACGACCCCTCCGACCGCCGTCCATAGCCACCAGCGCTTGTACAAGGGTGGAGGCGGGTCCCCGCCCGCCCTGGGCGCAATGACCGAGGGCATCAGGCTTGGGGCCGGTTTGACGCTGCTGCCGAGTGGCTCGATGGCCGGCTTGCTGTCGAACGCTTGGCGCTGGGCTGCCGGGCTCTTTTCGGTTTCTGCGCGGGCATCCCGCTTGGCAGCGAGCTTTTGGTCCTGGGCCTTTGGCTCGCCATCGTTTCGATGGACCGGGGGCCCGTCCACGGCCGCGCTGACCTGGGCCTGCTTTTCCTGGTCGGATGCCTTCTTATCGGCGATGAGCTTCTGCCGCCGTGCCTCCAGGTCAGCTTTCTTGAGCAGCCCGATTTTTACCTGCGCCTTCTCGATGCAGTCCAGGGCAATCTGCTTATCGTCTTGAGTCTGCTTCAGATAGGTCTGGCAGCTCTGCAGGGCCTGGCTGGGCCGGTCGAGCTTGAGCGCAAGGTTGCCCAGGGTGATCAGGAGCTGCACCTCCTGCGGGCGTGCGCGGCGTGCGCGTTCGCAGACCGAGTAGGCCTCCTGCCATTTCTTGGTCCCGGAGGCGTGCTGCGTCAGCTCGTTGCAACGCTGGAGCAGCGACTCCGCGGAGTCTAATGCATGGGCACTGATCGGCTCGATCGACAAAAGGACGACCAGGGCCAGTAGCGACGCCACAGAATGCCACATCTTGTATCCCCGTGATCGGAAAGTGTTCGTCATGTCGTCC
>JBBRLA010000323.1:0-9311 GCA_038231615.1 Polyangia bacterium
CCCCGGGATGGACTGCGTAGTTTTACGCAGGTCCTGAGGGATTTTTCAACACCCCCCAGGCGCCGCTCCCGGCGGCCCTCCCAGGAAAGAGCCGGGGCCCGCCCGACCTGGCGGGTCAGGCGGGCCCGCGGCATCGGCGGTGGTGGTCCCTCGCCGCGCTTGGTGATGAGCTGAGGGCCCTTTTCAACCGCCTTTTCGACCCTCTCGCTGAACTTGGTCTTGGCGTCGAACTCACGCGGCCATGTACTGGCGTAACTTCCGGGTGTCTCCAGTGAGACACCCCACTCGGCGGTCCTCCGGGCAGCCACCAGGGACTTGACCTCAAGCAAGCTCTACAAGTGTGCCGTGTTCACAGAGGACTATTGGATTCGACTTCGTCAAATTGTCCGGGAAGAGATAGGAGGCGCGCAGCAACGTCGGTGCGATCACCGAGGTGCTGGATGCCAACGAGACCGTGGTGCTTGGCCGCATTTCCGCATCGTCAATGCCGGCCTCAAGCTGGGGGCGTCGGTCATCGCCGCCGACGGCAAATTGTCCTACATCCTGGGCCCGGCGCTGGCCGTCCGCGGCCAGCCGAGCAGCGCCGCGTTGGCCACCCGGGCGGACAACGCCCGCACCGAGGCGGTCATTCGCTCCGACGAGCAATCCAAGATAAAGGGCCAGCCCGCGGATCCGCCCACCACGGTGAGCACCTCGGTGGAGCTGCCGGGGAGCACCAAAAAGAAGTAGCATCGCCTGGCACCCGTGCCCGTTGCCCGCATACTCATCTGGGCCATGCTTCTGGACGCAGCCGAGGAGTCCCGGGCTCCACGCTGAGCCTTCGTCAGGTGAGCTCGGGCCGGCTTCTGACCCGCCTTGGCCCGCGTCTTCCATGTCTCATGGATGCAGCAGGTTCCTGACCGAGAGGCCCGAAAGGGGCTTGTCCGCCAGAAGAGACTGGCTGGCCACGATCACCTTGGGATTGAGCCATTTCAACCCGCGCCGAATTGACTCTCCGAGCGCGGAGGCGCTGGGAGGCGTCAACGCGCGGTCTTCTTCCAGCAATAGGACAACCCGGACCTTGACGCCCCGACACATTAACTTCTCCACCAGGAGACGAAGCTCGCCCTCATCCAGCTCGTCCCGATCGCACGCCCAGATCAACCCGGCCAGGCTGTCGCGGACCTTGGCCGCCACTTCGCGCACCAGGTCCCCAGTGCTGAGTCGCTCCTTGTTTTCGTGGTGGTAACCCCGAAAGTCCTTCACCTCGATGAACATGGGGTCCTCGACATGGACCCCCAGGAAATCGACGGCCTTGCTGCCCTCTAGCTTGTGGATGCCCGATAGGAAGGCCCGGTGGGCATCCCACTTCAGCACGTGCCAGTTCTCATCGAAGATGAAGCGCAGGGCGCCCTCGTCGAAGATTGTATCTCGGGGCATCAGCTCGGGCCCACCCCGGCCGCATCGAAGAGGCCGCGCTCGAAGTCGTAGTGCCGAGCAAACTCCTCGATGATAGGGTTGTTCGGCAGCTCGCTCATGGTGGACCCTGCGGCGACCTGCACCGCTTCACCGAGCTCGGCCCGGTAGAAGGTGAAGAAGCGGATGGGCACGGCCGGTTGTTTCCGATACTCGGATATCAGCGACAGTCTGTGCGCCAACAGGTAATCGTGCGTCGTGATGAAGATCTGTACCTGCGCCTGCGCCAGTTCGAGCAAAAGGTCTGCGACGCGGGTGATCAGCTCCGGGTTCAGGTTGGCCTCGGGCTCGTCCCAGAACAATACGCCGTGCTTGCTCAGCGAGCCGTTGGAGATCAGATGGGCCAGGCTGCCAATCTTGCGCAACCCTTCGGAGACCAGATGGGCCTCCATGTTCCCTTCTCTGCGGCTGATGTAGAAGCGATCACCCTCCAGCGTGACCTTTCCTCCGAGGGCGCTCTCGACATGCTTCAGCAGCGCCCCGGCAAGCTTGCCGCGAGCGCCCCGCAGCGGCAGCGCGCTCAGCGCCACGCAGGCGTCATAGTAGGTCTCGTCAAAGGAGAGTTCCCGTCCCGCGTACGCCGCGATGAAGCCGCGGTACATGGCCAGCACCTCGCGGCTCGGCAGGTAGATCGCGCTCGGGGAGGTATGAAAGT
Source organism: Polyangia bacterium (assembly GCA_038231615.1). GTDB lineage: Bacteria > Myxococcota_A > Polyangia > Palsa-1104 > JAEUJZ01 > JBBRLA01. The sequence goes on from JBBRLA010000323.1 coordinate 2,111, forward strand.
CAAGAGTGACCTCGCTCAGGCGCTCCTCGCCGGTGGTCAGGCTGAACTGGATCTTTCCCCCGTATCCGCCGATGCAGACACGGGCCGTGGTCTTCCCTGGCTTGCGGTGTGCGAGCCGGCCGATCTGATCGTCGTCAGGCTTGAAGACGTTGACCAGCTTCTCCAGCAGCTTGGCTTGAAGCCGCTCAGCGCTCAGCTCGCGGTTCTCCAGCCCTCGGACGGCGGCGTAGAGGACCTTCATGGCGTGGGTCTTGCCCGTCGCGTTGGCACCCAGGAAGACGTTCACTCCGTTGACGAAGGCGAAGTCCGCGTGTTCAAAGGCGCTAAACTGCTCCAGTCGGAGTGTCTCGATGCTCATATTGGCGCCAATATATACTGAAAACAGACCAGTCAAACCACCTCCAACGATGGCGACAGGGAAAGTCTGCGCTGTGGTGAGGTACGTCGAGCTACGGAGATCGCCTTTGAACGGCCCAACCAACCCCCACCGAGCAGCCGCTTCAGCAGGTCGCCATAGCGGAGCATCTTGTTCATCCGTGCCCCTCCGTTGAGGAGCGCGTTTTCCACCGTGCTATCCTGCTGATGATGAGTCGGGCGGCGTGTATCTTCTACCATGCGCAGGACGAGGCCCATGCCCGGAAGCTGCGGACGCACCTGGCGCCGCTCCGGCGCCGGGGGACGATCGCCACCTTCGACGTGAGCCTGGTCCTCGCCGGCGAGGACGTGAAGGAGCGCATCGAGCAGGAGATCGCGCGGGCGTCGCTGCTGCTGGTGCTGGTCAGCCCGGAGTTCCTGGACTCGTGCTGGGACGGGGTCGAGGAGGCCCTGCGCGATCGCCGGTACCTGGTGCCGGTGCTGGTCCGCCCGGCGGGCTGGCGCGACACGGAACTGGGCGGGCTTGCGGCGCTGCCGAAAGACGGCCGCCCGGTGAGCCTGTGGCCCAACGCCGACCAGGCGTGGCAGGACGTGGTCGAGGGGCTGCGGGACCTGGTGGCGCAGATGCCCGCGCCGGCGGAGGCGGCCCAGCGCAGCGCCGCGCCGCTGCCGGCGGCGCCCCGGTGCTACGGACGCGATCCGGAGATCGAGTCGCTGACCGCGGCCCTGCTGGAACAGGCGCCGGCGCTCGTGCCGATCCTGGGCGGGGGCGGCCTGGGCAAGACCACCCTCGCCCTGGCCGCGCTGCACGACCGCCGGGTCGGGCAGCGCTACGCAGGCCGGCGGTACTTCGTGCGCTGCGACGGCTGTCAGAGTCGCGAGGCGGTGGTGCTGGAGGTGGCGCGCGCCATGGGCCTGGAGCTGGGCCCGCACCTGGAAGCTCGGGTGATGCGAGAGCTGGCCAGCGCGCCGGCGGCGGTGGTGCTGGACAACGCGGAGACGCCCTGGGAAACAGACCGGGCGGGCGTGGAGGACTTCATGGGGGCACTGTCCGCGGTGCCGGGGCTGGCGCTGTTGATCACGCTGCGCGGGGCGGAGCGGCCCGCGGGCCCGGCCTGGCGGGAGGCGCTGTGGGTCGGACCGCTCTCGCCGGCGGCGGCCCGGGATGCGTTCCTGGCCGTGGCCGGCAGGCGCTACCGGGACGATCCGTGCCTGGAGCGACGGCTGGAGGCGGTGGACCGGGTGCCGCTGGCGATCGTGCTGCTGGGGCGCCTGGCCGAGGGGAGCCGCGCCTTCAGGAGCTGTGGGAGCAGTGGCAGGAGCAGCGCACCGCCATGCTGCGGTACGCCGCCGGGGCGGACCGACTGACCGACATGGGGGTGTCGCTGGAACTGTCCATCACCGGCCCGCGGATGACCTCGGAGGCGCTGCGGCTGCTGTCGTTGCTGGGGGTGCTGCCGGACGGCATCGCATGGGAGGACCAGGAGGCCGTGTTGCCCGGGGCGCGGCGGGGCGCGGGCCCTGCGGCATGTGGGGCTGGCCTATGACGAGGCGGAGCGGCTGCGGGTGCTGGCCCCGGTCCGCGAGCACGTGCGGCTGCGGCACTCTCCGGAGGCGTCCGACCTGGCGAGGACGGCGGGCTACTACCTGGAGCAGGCCAACACGTTGGGGAACCAGGTTGGCGGTGAGGGCGGAGCCGACGCGGCACACCACCTGTCGGCGGACCTGGCCAATCATGAGGCCCTGATCCGGCTGGGTCTGGAGGGGACAACCGTGGAAGCGGCCATCGAGGCGGCGCGCGGCCTGGGGCAGTTCAGCCAGGTCACCGGCCTCGGACCCGTCGTGACCGAGCTACTGGTTCTCGCCAGCAGGGCGGCCAACGGATTGGGGGACGTGCTGGGCGAGGCCAACTGCATCTGGAGGCTGGGCCACATCGCGCTGGCCCGGTCGGAACACGAGCAGGCGCGGCGGCGGTATGAAGAGGCGCTGCCGCTGTACAAGCAAGTGGGGCACGTGCTGGGCGAGGCCAACTGCATCCTGAGTCTGGGCCACATCGCGCTGGCCCGGTCGGAACACGAGCAGGCGCGGCGGCGGTATGAAGAGGCGCTGCCGCTATACAAGCAAGTGGGGCACGTGCTGGGCGAGGCCAACTGCATCCTGAGTCTGGGCGACATCGCGCTGGACCGGTCGGAACCCGAGCAGGCGCGGCGGCGGTATAAAGAGGCGCTGCTGCTGTACAAGCAAGTGGGGGACGTGCTGGGCGAGGCCAACTGTATCTGGGGTCTGGGCAACATCGCGCTGGACCGGTTGGAACCCGAGCAGGCGCGGCGGCGGCGGTATGAAGAGGCGCTGCCGCTGTACAAGCAAGTGGGGTCCGTGCCCGGCGAGGCCAACTACATCCAGTGTCTGGGCGACATCGCGCTGGACCGGTCGGAACCCGAGCAGGCGCGGCGCCAGTGGCTGGCCGCGCTCATGCTCTACGAGCGGCTCCCTGAGCCCTACTCGATCGGCTGGACCTGGGTGCGCCTGGCGCGTCTCGTCAGCCAGGCCGAGGAGCGGCTCACCTGCGTGCAACAGGCCCGGGACGCCTGGACCCGGGTGGGCAGGGACGATCTCCTGAAAATACTGGAAGACGAGTTCGGCAAGCCGCCCCCGGAAGCAGAGGCCAGGGGCCATGCCCGCTCCAGCCGGCCCGCCACGTCCTGCCCTCTGGCGAGGGTGCGGCAGGCCGAGGACGAGCGCAAGAAGAACGGGTAAGCAGGTGAGGTTAGGGCGAATAACCCACCTCTCGACCCTCGGCTAATGGGCCTGGGCCCCAGCGAACAGGACAGCCTCTTTTATCGCCTGATGCTGCCCATCGGCACCCGGGGTAACGGGCAGACCCATACCTAGGCCCGGTCGCTTCTGGACAGCAGCTTCGGGCCGCGGTAAAGGAGTCCTTTGTCGCCGGGTTCCGTGCCTGCATGCTGAGCGCCGCCAGCCTGGCGCTGTGCAGCGCCCTGGTAGCCGCCGCCCTGCTGTCGTCGCGTCGGCCCCCGCCCTGAATCGGTTCAGCGCGGCGCGGCGGTGGGGGGGACCGACTCCGGGTCGGGATCAGCGGCTGAGATGTTGTCGACCATCCTGCCATCCTGGTCCTTGGTCTCGATGATCTTCCCGCGGTCCAATCGCGAGGCCTCGGCGGCCCGGTCCTGGGTCGCCTGACGGAACGCGTCGCCCCGCGTGCCGACCTCATGAAAAAGCGCTGATTCCGCTTCGTCGAGCTTAATGTCCTTCATAAAGACCTCCTTCGCCGTCCGTTCATGGATGGATCTCGACGAGCTGGGCGAAATGTCGCCCGATTACTTGTCGCCCGGATGGTTGTTGGTGTCCTTCGGACTGCCCAACTGGGACTGCGCGTCACCGGCCCCCGGCGGAGGGTTCTTCTCCGGACGCCCGTGCGTGCCGTCGTGCATCCCGGCGCTCCCCACCAGGTTGAAGCCGGGGCTCTCCTTGGCGGGGGCCTGGTCCTTGGCGTCGGTCTTTTCCTGGTTCGGCTGGGCCTGGCCCGGTTTCTGCGTCTTCTCTTCCATCACGCCACTCCTTCTTCAGGGCTGAATAAGCAAACACCCGTGGGAGCCGCCCAGCCCCGGTTCAACATGCTCTCCACACTGGCAATCTGGGGCCGCCCCACCCAAGGTGCAAGGAAGGGTAGGCCGGTTTCCAGGATGGCCAATCATTCCCTAGCTAGCTAAAGAGGAGCGGGAGACGTATGACCGAATCTGCGGCAATGAAGCAAAAATGGCGTGTGCCAAGCAGCGCTTCGCGGCTCTTCTAGACCGGCTGCTCAGCAGCGCGCTGCGCAAGCCTGCGTAGCTGCGCGATATTGCACCTGGCCTCGCTTGACTGGCGAGTCTGGGGATACATCTTAGCTATGTTCGCAATAACTTACCGCCGACTGATCAAAATCCAGGAGCACAGCCTATGAAGTCTTTTAGTAAACTGACCTTCGCAGCCCCGATCCTCGCCACCTGCAGCCTGCTCGCCGCCTGCGGCGATACGGCGACGCTCACACCGAGCGTGACCATCCGCTCCCCGGCGGATAACTCCACCAACGTCCTGCCGGCGAACAAGCAGCTCCCGATCACCTTCGACACCAACTACAACCTGAAGGCGCCCGGTCAGTGCGGAAGCCTCGCCTCCTGCGGCAGCATCTATCTGTTGATTGACAGCACCAGCTGCAACCTCCCCTCCCAGGCTTATAACGCGCTGGTGGTCTCCAGCCCGGCGCTGGCTGACTTCAGCAAGTGCGCAACTCCAACCGGCCAGCACACCATCACGATGGAGCTGCGCGACGACTCGGGCGCCAACGTCAAAGGCGTGCTCGGTGCGGTGATCGCCACGCTGAAGCTGAACATCACCTGATGCACCGGCTTCCCCTGTCTCCCAGGATCTCACTCCGCCCGCACCGCAATCCTTGACTTCCCTCTCTCGGCGCACAAGATGTGATCGCGCATGAACGTCCAGCCTCATGATGCCCCCTCGTGGACTCAGGTCAAGTGGCTCCGCACTCCCGAGCAGGCCCTGGAGCGCTGCCCATGAGAGGTTGAGGTTAGGACGAATCACCCACCTCTCGACCCTCGGCCACGCACTGGCCACACAGGTCCGGCCGATTTTCAGTTTACATATTTCCAGTTATCGGCGACATTTCCCTACAGAGACGCATACCATTTGCGCTTCATTGCCGCAGATTGGTCACACCTCTCCGCTCCCACGCCGGACAGCATGCGGTCCGCTCGGGGCGCTTGAGCGGGTCTTCCCCTCCGTGCAAGCACGCCAGCAGCCAGTTGCCCTGGGTCTCCAGGGTAGGCGGCCGGGCGGGCAGCAGCGGTGGCCGGAACGCCTGCGCGCGGTGCAGCCACTGTTCGTCCAGAGGGTAGGGGTTGGGGGTGGCCTTGAAGCGTTCGTGGGGCCGGCCCTGCTCGTCGATCTCCCCAGTGCGCGCGCCGGTATCGTAAGTGTAGAGCAGGCTCGGACAACTACCTGTGCGCCGACGCGGACGGCTTTAATGTGCATGCCCACACCAGCGTTGGGGCGGGGCACAAAGAGGCGCGGGAACGTCTGTGCCGCTACGTCCTGCGGCCGGCGTTGTGCGGTCAGCGCCTGTCGCTGCTTCCCTCGGGCGACGTGGTTTTCACGTTAAAGCGTACATGGTCGGACGGCACCCAGTTTCTGATCTTTACCCCGATGGAACTGATTGAGAAGCTTGCGGTACTTATTCCCCCGCCGGGGCGGCATCTGGTTACCTACCATGGCGTGCTTTCGTCGGCAGCGCAGTGGCGCAACCTGATCGTGCCCGATGGACAGGCGGAGGCGGCCAAGGTGGAGCCCGACGAGCCCGTGCTCCCCGAAGGAGGAAGCGCTTCATTGCTCGTTGGCTTCTGCCCGAATCCGTAGAAGCTCTTGCTCGAATTCTTCGTAATCAGGATCGTTGGCCGAGCGCCCGAAAGTATCCAGCCAGGGATTACTCGACGAGGGAAGGGACGGCGAGGGGCGAGGAGCGAGGGGAGGCGACGGCGAGGGGGCGGGGGCGAGGGGACGGCGACGGCGAGGGGGCGGGGGCGAGGGGACGGTTCGCAATTTCTCAGTTTTGGCCCAGCCTTTTGTTCCCATGCCCCTGCCCCGACAGAACTCCCAGCCTGAGGAGCGGGATCGATGAGCACATGAGTCGCTCTTGCCGACGGCCCGAATCCACGCTACTTTCTTTTCATGTCGGTAAAAAAGCAGTTGGCAGCGGCGGTGGACGAACTCCCGGAGGCAGTGACCGTGGAGGACGCCTTCGCGCGCCTGTACCATGCCTTCAAGCAGAAGCAGCTGGGCACGGAGAGCAGCCAACGGCGCCAAGCTGCCGCCGCGCTGCGGCGTCTGTCGCTCCCGGTTGACGATGTCGCGGCCATGAAGCAGGAAAGCGTGCCGTCCCCGGATGAACTGCTGCCGTGATTCTCCTGGACGCCAACATCTTGATGTACGCGGCGGGCTTTTCCCGCCAGCTCTTCAACGGCCAGGAGGTGGACGACAGCGCAGGAGTGTGCTTAGCTTGATTTGGAGCGTGTGATATGACTCTTGAGCTGAATCGGCTGAAGGAGCAGTTGTTGGCCTTGCCGGAACCATCTCGCGCCTGGTTAGCGCAAGCTTTGATCACCAGCCTCGACGCCGAAAAGCCATCCGAGGTGGAATCTCTTTGGCTGAACGAGATTCGCCGACGAGACCAGGAAATCGCTGACGGAAAGCCTGTCCTGCGTCCTGCCACTGAAGTCATGCGGGACGCATATGAAAAGATTCGATGCCGCAGGTAGAGTACCACATCGCCGCTGACGAAGAACTCGTCTCGGCTGCGGTACACTATGAAGACTGCGAGCCGGGCCTTGGATTGTCTTTCCTCAAGGAAGTTGATCACGGCCTCCAGCAAATTGGCGCTCATCCTCATGCCTGGCCGGTTCTCGAAGGACACTTTCGTCGCTATCTCCTCAATCGCTTTCCCTTTGGCATGGTTTATCGGGCGACTGAAGAGCGCATCTTCATCATCGCAGTGATGCACTTGCATCGAGAGCCAGACTACTGGCGGCGTCGCGTCTAAACTCGGAGGAAAGACGGACGAGGCGGACGAGGGGACGGTTCGCAAAAACTCAGTCTTGGCCCAGCTCCGGCCAGCACCTCTGTGCAAGGAGCGCCGCCACCTGCTCCCATGCCCTGCCTCGTTCCCCGCGGAGCAGATAGCTCGTTGCCGATGAGGATAACCCCAGCGATCCTCATCGGTCGCCAGCAAAAAGGAGCGCTGCACGAAGCGGGC
>JBBRLA010000324.1:0-9307 GCA_038231615.1 Polyangia bacterium
GGAGAATCCTGCGGTTTTCGTCTGGTTGGACGCAGAGGCCACAAAAAGCTCTCGTCGAGCCCCTCTTGCGCTGCATCTCCAGATTGGAGAGGTAGGACATCTTGATCAGCGACGGAAAAACGTCTTAACCGAGCGGCATTGCAGCTAAACCGGACTGGGCGCCTTTCTTTCCCTGTCGCCGGCTCCAGCGCAGCCTCTACGCTATAGTCTCCTCGTGCCGCCTCTCCTGAGTCTGCGCGGAGCAGCCTTCCACTACCCCCAAAAAGACGTCCTTGCGGGGATCGATCTGATCATCGACCCCGGCGATCACCTCTGCCTCCTCGGCGAGAACGGCGCCGGCAAGTCGACCCTCCTGCGCCTCTGCGCCGGCCTCCTTTGCCCATCCGCTGGAGAGGTCCTTCTTGCTGGCCAGCCCCTCCGCACCCTTTCCCGCCGGGAGATCGCCCGCAAGATCGCCTACCTCCCCCAGGAGAGCCCGCAGATCTTCTCCTTCTCCGCCCTCGAAGTCGTCCTCATGGGCCGCTACACCCACGCCACCGCCGCCTTCGAGAACGACGCCGATCTCGCCGCCGCCGAGCGGGCCATGACCCGCACCGACTGCTGGGCCTTCCGACACCGCCCCTTCAACCTGCTCTCCGGCGGAGAACGCCGCCGCATCACCCTGGCCCGCGCCCTTTCGCAGGAGACCGACCTGCTCCTCCTCGACGAACCCACCGCCGGCCTCGACCCCGCCCACACTCTGTCCCTGGGCCGCCTCCTCACCGAGATCGCCGACAGCGGCCGCGCCCTCGTCTGGTCGACCCACGACCTCAACCTGGCTGCCCGCTTCGCCCCCCGCGCCGCCGCCCTCTCCGGAGGAAAGCTCGCCCTGCACGGCGCTACCGACGAGGTCCTGGCGCAGGCCGGTCCCCTCTTCGGCCTCTCGCTGCACCTGGGGACCCTCCCGTCAGGGGCCTCTTTCGCCGTGCCCGCATGACCGCGAAGCGCGAAGCGCCGCGGTTGTCTGGCGTGACCCTGACTCCCAGACGCTTCTTCCTCGCCCTTTCGGCCTGCGCCCTCCCCTTCTTCGCGGCTCTCGTCATCGCCCCCCTCATCGGCTCGACGCCCCTCGATCTACGCCGCGCCCTGGACTTCTCCCTGCCCTTCGCCAAAAACCCCGCCGCCCGGGTGCTCTTCTACGGCCGCATTCCCCGGGTGCTGGCCGCCGCCATCGCCGGGGCCGGCCTGGCCTCTGCGGGCGTCGCCTTCCAGGGCATCCTGCGCAACCCTCTGGCCAGCCCCTACACCCTCGGCGTCTCTTCAGGAGCCTCCCTCGGCGCCGTGCTGGCCATCCGCCTGGGCCTGGAGACCGCCCCCGGCCTCTCCGGCGCCCTGAGCCTCCCCCTCTGCGCTTTCGCCGGGGCCCTCTTCACGGTATTCCTCGTCTGGCGCCTGGGCGAGCGCGGCGGCGCCGGCCCGATCACCCTGCTCCTCGCCGGCGTAACTCTGGCCATCGTCGAGAGCGCCCTCATCACCGCGGTCCTCTCGACCGCCGACTTCGGCCAGACCTACCGCATCGTCCGCTGGCAGATGGGCGATCTGGACGTCATGCGCTACGCCTTGGTGATCCGCATGGCCGTGGCAGTGGGGCTGGGCCTTTTTCTGCTTCTCCCCTGCCTCCGCAGCCTCAATGCCCTCAGCGCCGGCCCCGACACCGCCGCCGGCCTGGGCATCGACGTCCCGGGCACCACCCGCCGGGTCTACCTGGCCGCATCGCTCCTGGTGGGCGCGGTGGTCTCGGTAGTCGGCCCGATCGGCTTCGTCGGCCTGCTGGTCCCCCACACCCTGCGGGGGCTCCTGGGTCCCGATCACCGGCTGCTCCTGCCAGCCTCCGCCCTCTGCGGCGCCACATTTCTTGTCGCCTGTGACGCCCTGGCACAGGTGATTCTGCGCCCCGCCGTCCTGCCGGTGGGCGTGGTCACCGCCTGCATCGGCGGCCCCTTCTTCCTGGCCACGCTCCTGTCTTCCCGCCTGCGCACTCGCCTCTGGGACTGACGACGCCCTAAACCCCGCCGCCTCCGCCGCCGATGAACTTCATCGGCACCCCACATACAGACAGAGAGGCATGGCCATGACCGATCCGAACTTCCACCTCCGAACCCTTCCACTTTTCGTCGCTGCCCTCGCCGGGCTGGCCGGGCTCCCCGGCTGCGGCGACGACACCCCCGACTTCGTCGACGTCCAGGGCACCTACGCCGACGGCACACCCCTGTCCCTCCACGAGCAGTTCCAGCGCGTCACCTGCGACGCCACCAAGCTGGCCGCCCCCTGCGAGACCCTGAAGGCCATCCGCCTGGTGGACACCTCGCAGACCGACATCCGCGGCGTCCGCCTCGATTTCATCCCATCCATGGTGACCAGCCAGACGGCCTACACCTCCGGCCTGCTCCAGCCGGTCATTGTCTACGCCGTCCGCTACGGCACCGACTCGGTCACCAACACCAGCGGCTTCGTCGACAACTCCATCGAGGGCGGCCAACTTACCTTCAACCACATCGCCGCCGCCCCGGGCGAGATGACCGCGGGCACCTTCTCCAACATGGTGCTGCAGCGGCCCGATCAGAACGGCGAGCAGCACACCCTCTTCACCATCGCCCAGGGCTCCTTCCAGTACCTGCAGCCCTGATCGGGTTTCGCGGTCTCGATTGGCTTTTGCCCTACTGCTGCTCCCGGCACTGCGCTGGCTCGTTGGCCTTCTGGCAGCTCTCCACGCACCGATCCCAGGCCGCTGGATTCCGCCCGACCTTAAAGATGCACCGCTCCCACGCCAGATCGCAGAGTTCCATGTCCCGCTGCTTCTGCTGGCTGTAGCGCGCATCGATCTGGCACTTCCGCCGATCGAAGAGGCATTCGCCGATGTCCAGGGACTTGCTGCACGTGTGCTCGCAGTCCCGATACAGCGTCTGCCTCGCCTGAGCCGAGCACTCCCCGCCCCGCGCCCCACCGCTCGGCGCCCCGCCGTTCTGCATCACCAGGGGCGGCACCTCCGGCTCCGGCCGCCGCCGCGACTGCTGGAACTCCTCCTCCGGCGGTTCGGGCTCCCGCATCGGCCCGATCGGCGCCCTCACCAGCGGCGGCACCTCCGGCTCTCGCACCACCACCGGCGCCGCTGACAGCGCCCGCCCCGGCTGCGCCCGCGCGATCTCCGCCCGGCACCGCCGCTCCACCCGCGCTACCACTTCCTCCTCGAAACCCGGTACGGCCAGCCGGCTCACGTTCTTTTTCGACTTGCCCTCCATCCCCTGCAAGGTGATCCCCTCCCGCGGCACGATCCGCCCCTGGATCGGCCGGCTCGTCGCCGATCCCGGATCCGGCTTGGCCGCGGGAGTGAAATCATCCAGGAACTGCTCGTAAATCGTGTCCGGGTCCACCTGCACCCGCAACACCCCGCAATCCTGCAACGCCGTCCGCAAGGGCCGCAGGTCCACCGGCACCTTCCCCTCCTCGTTCACCGCCACCTTCAGCTTCAGCGGCTCCGCCTCGCTGCCCGGCCCCTCGGGGGCCCGTTCGGCGAAGATCTCCAGCGTCGCCGTGCGCCCGACGAGGGGCTTGGGCGGCCCGCAGGTGACTTCCCCCTGCTGCCGGTCCCACAAGCTGTCATCCGGCTTGTCCACCACCTGCGTGCGCTCCGTCTGCCCGCGCCACAACCCCGCCACGATTCCCGTCCCCAGCGCCACCCCCAGCGTCCCCGCCCCGGCGAAGGTCAGGGTCTTCAGCACATCCGTCTCCCCCGCCGTCGGCGGCTTCGGGAAAAGCTCCTGCTGCAAGACGGTCCCCGCCAGCATCGACACCCCCGCCCCGGAAAGCACCCCGCAGAGGACCTTTCTCGTCGTCGTCGAACCCTGCTTGGCCGCCAGCACGCAGGTGACCAGGCCGCCCACGGCGATCAGGCCCCCCACCGCGTACAACGCCGGCGGCGCATAGGGCCCGCCGTCCCGGGCGATCCACCCCGATCCGCCGGCGATCCCGGCGATCCCGGCGAGCCCGCCGCTGGTGATCGCTGCGGCGGCCCAGTACCCCCCGCCGGTGCGCTTGAACACCCCGGTGTCCGTGCGCCGGCTGCTGCCAAAGCGCGCGTTCCGGCAGCGCGGGCGAAGGTCAGCGTTCAGCCGAACCACGTAGGGCGTCACCGTCGGCTCCAACTCCCAGCGCTCGATGTCCCGAGTGGGCAGAAGGCGGCTGGTGGTGCCGATCGGCACCTCCGCTCCGATGCGCCAATCCCCCTGGTAGCACCCGGGCCCCCCCAGTACGAAGAAAACCATCGCGAGCGCGCAGGTCGCGTCACGCGGCGCAGAGCGCAAGGCCATGTACTTATTTCCCTCCAGCGGGCTTTGGGGGCAAGACTGGCGGCGGCGACCCGGCGGGCTGTCGCAAGGACGGCAGTGGCGCGGGCGAGAGCGACCCGGCGGGCGGCGGCGAGACCACGGCGGGCTTCTTCTGCGGGACCGTCTGGGGCTTGGTGTGCAGGTTGATCCTACTGACCGCCGCCAGGTTCCGCGGGTCCTTGGGCCACTCCCCGCCGGCGACCGAGAGCAGGGTGAACGACACCCGCCGGTTCAGCGCCATGCCCTCTTCGGTGCGGTTGGTGGAGATCGGCATCGAGCGGCCAAAGCCCTGGGCCCGCAGCCGCGACGGCTCGACCTCGTGGGCCAAGAGGAAACGCATCACCGACTGCGCTCGACGCTGCGAAAGGTCCAGGTTGTACGCGTCGCCGGCCCGGGAGTCGCAGTGCCCCTCGATCAGGATCTCCTGCCACTCGGGGTGCCGCTTCAGGATCACCGACACCTCCTCCAGCACGCCGAACGATTCGGGCAGGATGATGTCCTGGTCGGTGGGGAACTGGACCTTCTCCAGCACCTCGATCTTGTTCTTGCTGGCGAAGACCCGCGGGCAGCCGCCGTAGCGCGACGGCCCCGAAAGGGTCGGGCACCCGTCCTGGAAGTCGGGGATGCCGTCCTTGTCGGTGTCCACCGGGGGGCAGCCGTGGTTCTCGACCGGGCCCCACACGGTGGGGCAAAAGTCTTGCTCGCCGATCAGTCCGTCGTGGTCGGGGTCGTCTGGAGGGCGGCGGAACTCCTGCAGCGCCTCGCGCTCCTTGGTCTTTCCGGGCACCCAGATTGCCGAGAGGAAGAAGGCGAAGGACGACGACCCAAACGAGCAGTTCGACCCGAAATTCACCCCGGTGGTGAAAGCGACTCCGAAGTCGGCGTACCAGCGCAGCCCGAGCATCCCCTGGATGGGGACGTCCTGCGCGCTTTCCGGCAACTTGGTCAGGGGAATGTTGGTGTAGGCGCCCCCGACGGCCCCCAGCCCGTAGTGCCGCACGATCGGCACCTCCACTCCGACGGCCCCGGTGAAGGTCGGCCCAAGCTTGACGTTCAGGAACTGCCCCGTCGGGTGGAAATAGACCCCGAACTGCGACGAGATAAGCCCCCCGAAAAGAAACCGGTAGTCGAAGATGGCCGTCGGGTTGACGGCAACCGAGCCGTCGCTGGTGAAGTCTTTCTGGGACCCCGTCGGGAAGTTCACCCGCAAAGAGAGCGCCGAGCCGAACCCGTCGCCATAGGCCAGCTTCCGCCCGTGCTGGCTCCAGATCTCCACCTTGCTAATGAGGCTCAGATCGCCCTGCACGCTGTTGGCGATAACTCCCTCAGTCCCGGTCGCCTGAAGGTTGTCCGAGACCTGGTAAAGGACCAGCGGCATGACCAGTCCGATCTCGACCAGGTCGGCGATGCCGATAGCAGCCATCAGGTCAAGTTCGAGCCGGTTGTGTACCGCGTTGATCTGGGAGGTCGCACCGCTTACGGAGTGCGTGACCAGGGTCAGCGGGTCCAGGGCGAAACTCAGATAGGCGCCGCCCGCGAACGACAGGTCCCGCAAAGGCTGCGACTGGGGCACGATGACCAGGTCCCGGGGCCCCGGGCTCGGGCGCCACGGCTGGACGTCGAAGCGCTGCTGCTGCGCCCGCGCCGGCAGGGCCAGCCCCAGTCCCAAGTAAAAAAGCGCCGTGAAAAGGAGGGACTGTTTGCCCACGGCTAGCCAACCCGCCGGGGCACACCGCGGAGCCCGCGCCGCAGCCGCAGGAGCGCGAGCACGGCGAGCGCCATGACCACAAGGGCCGCGTCCCGGCCGCGCCCCCCAGAGAGAGCCGCGTCCGGTCGCCCCGGGGCCACCACCGTCCCGTTGCAGCAGAGTATTCCGGTGTTGGCCTCGCAGCGCCCGGTGTTGCACTGGTTGTTGACCTTGTCGCAGCACTGATCGCCGTTGCAGTCCGTGGTGTCCAGGCAGCCGTTTATGCACATGTGGGTTGCGACGTCGCACGTGGTGCCGCAGGGGCACTGCGCCGCGGTGAAGCATTCGACGCACTGATTGCCGAAGGCGTAGGTCGGCAGGCTCTTCTTGTCGGGGCCGCAGGACATGGCGGGGCTGTCCCCGGTGCAGGTGTGGTCCTTCTGGCACATCCCCCCGGGGCACTGGCTGTCGTCAGTGCAGCGCACGCAGAACGACGATGTCGCGTCGCCGTTGGAGTCGCAGAAGGGGGTGGCGCCGGGGCACGCCTGACAGGCCGCGGTGCAGTGGCGATCGGAGGTGCAGGGGGCGCAGTCGCCGCTCAGGCAGTACAGCCCGCTGCCCGCCGGCCGGGAGGGGTCCTGGCAGTCCAGGTCGGACACGCACTTCACGCACACCTTGCCGTCCAGGCAGAAGGGACGATCGTCCGGGCACGAGACCCCTTGCGGCCCGCAGCCGGGGGTGCCGCCCGCCCCCACCTGATCGGCGCAGCGGTGGGTGCCCTGATCGCACTTCTTGGGGGCTTTACACTGGGCGTCGGTGGCGCACTCGAAGCAGGCGTAGCTGGTACCCAGCTTGTTGGTGGCCGGGCGGCAGCGTTGCTGGTTTGGCGGCAGGGCCGGATCAAGGACCGTGTCGGCGCTGGTCTTGGGGCAGCAATTGCACGAATTGCCGGCGCAGCGATCGTCGGTGTCGCACTGGCTGCACTCGAAGATGCCGTGGCCGTTCTGCACGCACTTGTTGGGGAAGGAACACACCTGGCAGGTGGGGCCGCAGTGGTCCGGGTCGGCCCCGCAGGGTTCGCACAGGGCCGCGCTGTTGCAGAAGCGGCCGTCGGCGCAGCCGCGATCCGACGTGGGGTTGCCTCCCGTCAGGCCGGCGTACTTCCGCGGGCACTGCTCACACTGGCCGGAGATGGGAAACGCCGTGTTCGCCGCCGGCTGATGGAGGAACTGGAAGAAGAGGCTTGACAGAAGGACGTTGAACCCCTGGGCGCTCAAGGGGTCCATGGGGTCCGTCGCGTTGCTGGCTTCCTCTCCATCGACGCCCAGCGAGCGCCCGGCGTTAATCGCCGCGGCCACATACGGTGGGACGGCGCCCGTCGTGAGCACCGAGACCTCCAGGGCAGCCAGCCCCTTTCCGTTGGTGATGTCGGCGAAATCGAGTTCCACCGGATAGGGGCCGGGGTGAAGGAAGGTCACCGAGTGGATGGTGCGCCAGGACTGCGTGGGCCCGGTGCGCGGCTGGTCGATCACCGGGTAGGACTTGCCGGCGGCGTCGAAGATGTAGAAGGCGACATAGTACCCGTAGAAGCCGAAGAGGATCTGCTTGCCCATCCATTCCTGGGGGACCTGCAAGTAGCCCCTATAGCGGACGCCGAACGATTTGCTCGTTTCGCCGCCGGTGGAGACACCGGGGAACTCGCAGCCGCTGGCCGGGTCCTTGAAGCAACCCGGGGCGTCCTCCGCGCCGGGGAAGTCGCCGGTCGAAAGGGGGGCCGACGGGAGCTGCGGGTGGTTCGACTGATCGAGACGGACGCCCAGGGTCATGGTGTTGGGATCGGGCCGCTTCTGTTTGGCGAGCTGATCGTCGGTGAAGAGGGTCACGCCCTGGAAGGTGGACTGCATCCCCTTGGCCAGGTCGCCCTGGAGGGTCCCGTCATCGAAGGAGTACGAGGCGCAGAGTCCGGTGTCGCTGGGTGACTTGGGAGCAACGGGCATGCCGGTGACAGTGATGCTGGTGATGCCGTTTACGGCCCTGGCGAGACGCGGCAAGGAAGCGAGCGCTGCGAGGCAAACGAGGCAAACGGCGAAAAGGAACGGGAAGCGCTGACGCAGGGCGAGGCGGCTGGGATGGATGTCTGGTTTCACTTGAGGGGACCTTAGGGTAACTTCGGCGAGCATAAGATATTCTTTAGAAGAATAGCAGCCGAAACGAAGAGGGTCAACGCGCTCTGCGTGCAGAATTTGCCCAGAGTCTTTCCTGTTTTGGCGGACCCTGTCTTCGGAGAGCAGACCCTGGTCCCTGGGGGTTCGGGGTGCGCGGAGTCCTTACCGTGGACCTGCCGCGGCCCCAGATAAAGCTGCTTCGACTTTTTTCTGGCGACGAAGTCGAAGCCAGATAAAACTGGCTGGGAACGCGGAATCTGTCAACGATTTTGAGGCTCTTCGCGCGATCGAGTGGTGAATTCGGGGTGAAACGGCTACAGTTTGGGCAACATGCAGGTGAGGATTTTCAGGCGTAAGTATTCCTCGTCACGTAGGCCGTGGCTCGGCGTTGGATAACGCGAATCTTGTTGTTGAAGCCCTCGACGAAGCCAAGCGCGACCTTGTTCTCCGATTTACAGTAGGCAGCGATTCCGTCCCAGTGGCGGTCGATCATCTCGGCAAACTTCTGGTAAGGCCCGAGTCGTTGCCACTTCAGCGCGTCGCACCAGTTGTTGAAGAAGCGCCGCGCCCAGCCTTCGGTCTGGTAGTCCCAGAGTTGGCCAAAGGACTCCTTGAGCAGGTAGGCCGTGTTCAGCCTCTTGTTGGCTTTGAGGAGCAGCTTCAAGGATTGGCGCCCTTGGGCTGGCACGGGCCGGCTGGCGGCAGGGGGGACTGCCCCTCGTGGCCCGTCGGGCACCCCGCACCGGTCGGGAACCGGCTTGGGGTGCCCTCCAAGGGCCCCTTCGTGGCAGTCCCCCCTGCCTGGCCTGGCCAGTTCCCGCATTTCAGCTCTCCGGCC
The DNA here is from genome assembly GCA_038231615.1 of Polyangia bacterium. Classification (GTDB taxonomy): domain Bacteria; phylum Myxococcota_A; class Polyangia; order Palsa-1104; family JAEUJZ01; genus JBBRLA01. Next base: position 9,055 of record JBBRLA010000324.1, read on the forward strand.
CAGTCGGGCCGGAGAGCTGAAATGCTCTTGTCCTGGACAGAGACTTTAGTGTCGGGCAAGTAGGCTCTTGTTTTATGCAACGAGGCTTCGGCGCTGGGCAGGAAGGCTTTGGTTCTGGGCAGGGTGGCTCTTGTTTCATGCAACGAGTGATCAACGACAATTACTTTTGCCGGTCAGCGACAACTAGAATTGCCGGTTGGGGCCGTGCCGAATGCGCGTGCGAGGCTAGCGGGTCAAGGAGACCCGATGGTCA
>JBBRLA010000325.1:0-9281 GCA_038231615.1 Polyangia bacterium
GGGGAGGACGTCACGGAGTGCATCGGCGGCGGTCTCAGCGAGAAGGATTTGGACAAGAACTACGCCAGCCGCTGCGATCCTCGCCTGAACTACCGGCAGGCGCTGGAGATGGCCTACCGGCTGGCGCGGCGGATGTCGCGGGTCTGACCCGGGGGCCCGGGGGCCCGGGGGCCCTTCCCGGCCCGTCCGGTTCAAGCGCCGCCCGGGAAGGGCCGAAAGATCGTAGCGATATATAGAGTCAAGTTGACGAAAAGTCATTTCAGGAAGAAGCACATGGCCGGAGCAGATTTTGGCGCTCCCCCGCAGCGACTGAGGGAGCGTACTACTGTACGTGACCGAAGGAGCGAGGAGGTACGCCAAAAGCTGCCCGGCCAGGTGCTTCTGTTTTAGAAAGAAGCGCATGACCATGGAAAAAGACGCACAGAAGCGCGCCCGCCGCGCTGCCGGGGAGGCCGCCGCGGCCCTGGTCGATCCCGGGATGGTGGTGGGCCTGGGGACCGGCGACACCGCCTCGTATGCGGTGCGGGCCCTTGCGGCCCGGGGGCTTTGCGGGCTGCGTTGTGTGCCGACCTCGATTCGCACCGCGGCGCTGGCCCGCGAGCTTCACCTTGCGGTGGTGGAACTGGACGACCTGCCGCCGGACCAGATGATCGACCTGACCATCGACGGGGCGGACGAGATCGATCCCCGGCTGCGCCTGATCAAGGGGGCGGGCGGGGCGCTCTTGCGGGAGAAGCTGGTGGCGCGAAATTCGCAGCGGCTGATCATCGTCGCCGACACCGGCAAGTTGGTGACCCGCCTGGGCGAGCGGGCGCGGCTGCCGGTGGAGATCGTGCCCTTCGGGGTGCCGCAGATTCTGGCGTCTCTTTTGACCCGTTTCCCCGAGGCCGAACTGCGCCACGACGCGGTCGGGCCGCAGCGCACCGATGGCGGCAACCGGCTGGTGGACCTGCCGCTGACGGTTCAGGACCTGGAGAATGCCGGGGACCTGCATCGGCGGATCAAGCTGCTTGTCGGGGTCATCGAGACCGGGCTTTTCCTGGAGGAGGCGGAGCTGGCCTTCATCGGGGAGGCCGATGGCAGCGTGACGCAGCGACACGCTTCGGATGGGTGATGGGGACGCGCCCCTTACACCGCGGTGGTGGCCCCGATGGCAGAGCAGGCCCGCGCCCCGAGGTAGTTGCCCCTGGCGCAGGCCCGCTTCAGGGCGGAAAGGGGCAGTGCCCGCAGGCGCTCTCGCTGATCCAGATCGCCCCTGGGCCCGAGTTCGGCCAAAATGATGCTGAGCAGCCCGGCGGTGAAGGCGTCGCCGGCCCCGGTGGGGTCGACCAGGCGCGTGGGGTCCGCCAGAAGGTGTGCCTGCCCGGCGGCGCAGTCCAGGTAGCAGCCGCGATCGGAAAGCGTCACCACCACCACCGCGGCGCCCAGCTGCCGCACCCGGGCGGCGGCGGCCTCGGCCCCGGATTCCGCGGTGGTCTTTGTGCGTTCGCTGCCGAGCACCGTGGGGATGTCGGCGAGCGCCAGCTTGACCACCTCGCATTGCTGGATCAGGCGGCGCAGAAGGGGCGGGGCCTCCTTGGCATCGGCCCATTTGTGGGCGCGGAAGTTGAGGTCGCACGCGATGAGCATGCCTGCCTGCCGGCACACGTCCACCGCCCGCTGCGTGGCGGCCCGCCCGGGTTCGAGCACCATGGTGGAGGAGCCGACGCAGAGCAGGCGTCCCCGTCGCAGGTGTCCGGAAGACAGGTCGCCGGGCTGGAGCTGCTGGTCGGCGGAAGGACGTCCCGCGGAGGCGCCGCCGCCGGCCCCATAGAAGAGGAAGGTGCGTTCCCCGCGACAATGGGACACGAAGGTGATGCCGGTGCGGGCACTGCGGTGGGTCAAAAGGCCGTCGGTGGCCACGCCCTCCTGTCGCAGGCGGTCGCGGAGGAAGTGGCCGAAGGCGTCGCCGCCCACCTGCCCGAGCAAGGCCGTCTTCACCCCCTGTCGCGACAGGTCCACCGCCAAATTGGCCCCGGCCCCGCCCAGGTGGCGGGTGAAGTGCTCGGCCTGTGCCAGGGGGGCCCCCTCGGCGCTTTCGAGCCCCTCGGCGGCATCCGGTCGGTCCGGCCGGTCAGGAAAAAAGTCGACCAGGGCCTCGCCCAGGACCACCACCTCGGCGGGTTCGGCGGGCTGGCCGGTGCCGGTGCTAGTCACAAGGGCCCCATCAGGTTGAGCTTGGCAATAAACTCCACCGCCCGCAGGCCGCGCCCCAGGTGGTGCTGGATCACGTCGAGCAGGAGGTCGCGGCACCCGGTCAGCACCTCCCTGGGCAGGGGCTGCACCAGGGGATCTTCGATAACCGCCTGCTTGAACCAGAGCAGCGCGGCGCGCACGTCGCGGGACAGGGGCACCGGCGACCCGCCCACCGCCGAATGGTGGCAGTCGTGACACAGCACGCCGCCGCGCACCCGATCGAAAGGCACCGGGGCCCCCTGTTCGCCCAGCTCCCCGGTCACATCGCCGATGCTGGCGGTGCAGGCGGCGCAGCGATCCAGCGCCAAGCCCAGGCCCACCGCATCGAGCAGGCGCAGTTCGAAGATGCGCAGGGGTTCGGTGCGCGGCTTTTCGCTGACCGGCAGGCCGTCGAGGTAGCCGAGAAGCGAGACCAGGAGGGCGTAGACCTCGGGCTCGGGCTCGTTCAGGGGGCACAGTTCGCGGCACAGCTCGCAGGCGTAGCTGGCATGGCCGAAGCGGCCCAGTTCCAGACCCAGGCGGGGGAAGCCGCGGGCGCAGTGCAACCCTTCCAGGATGGCCAGGTCCTGTCCGCGGCGTTCGCGCAGGGTGGCCTCGCCGTGGCCGAACAAGGAAAGCCCGGCGCCGAAGCGGCGGCGGCTGCGCCTGGCCCCGGGCGCCAGGGCGGCGATCTTGCCCCGGGTGGCGGTGAGCAAGGTCACCACCCGGTCGGCCTCGCCATAGTCGGCCAAGCGCAGCACCACGGCGTCCGTGACATGGAACATGGACATGGATCAAAGGTATACAGCATCCTTCTCATCGCGCACGAAGGTCGGTTGAATCGGCGGATTCAGGTTCCGCGGGCGGTCTCGCGGCTTTGCTCCCCCCGGCCGGGGGCGGATCGTGTATGCTCGGGGGATGGCGGAATCGAACTCCTCCAGCGCAGCCCCCTCCACGCCGGCGGCATCTCGGCCGTCGCAGGAGGACGAATTGTCGCTGACCACGACCCGCATCGTGCAGCTCGCCCATACGGAGAGCGAGCGGGTGGCGCGTTCGCGCAGCATGCAGGTGGAATTTGCTCGCCGCGGGGAGCTGATCGGGGCCGAGGTGCCGACGGCCTACTTCGCGATGACGCAGGGCCTGATGGAAGGGGTGAACCGCTTCAACGAGAGCCTGAACGTGGATTTCCCGGGCCTGCGCCTGCACTACCGGGAGACGCCCGGGGTGACGCTGCGCGAGGTCATCCCGGGGCACGACCTTCTGGCCAGCGTGTGGCGCAAGGACTACCGCTTCGACCTGATCCTGCGGTTCATGACGCGGGCCACCGGGCCGGACCTGCCGCTCATCGAGGGGCACGGGATCTACCCGCGCAAGGACGCGAACCGGGTGCTCCTGCGCATCGAGGGCTGGGTGGAGGGGGGCAAGATGACCTACTGGGTCAGCCTGGATTTCAAGCGGCGGCCGGTGCCGCTGGGCGATCTGCCGGGGCGGATCGTGCTCTCGGTGGCGAAGGAGGACCCGGAATTCCTGCACTGCGACCTTTTCCCCAAGGCGCCGCCCAGCCAAGAGGAGCCCGAGGACTAGGAGAAGCGGGGCAGGGGGGCGGCGATCAGCTCGCCCAGGCGGGCGCCGATCTGCGTGAGGGGGAGGATGTCGCTGGCCAGGCCCGCCTGGACCACCGCGCCGGGCATGCCCCAGACCACGCTGCTGGCCTCGTCTTGCACCACCACCCGGCCGCCGCGGCGGGTGATGACCTGTGCGCCGAGCACGCCGTCGCGTCCCATGCCGGTGAGCACGGCCGCCAGAAGCGAGGGGCCGAAGCACGCCGCCACCGAGCGGAAGAGGACATCGACGGAAGGGCGGCAGAAGTTCTCCTCGGGGCCCTGATCGAGCTTCAGGGTGAGGCGGCCCAAGGTGAAGCAGACGCTCAGGTGGAAGCCGCCGGGGGCCAGGTAGCACACGCCGGGGACGACGGTCTCACCGTTCTGGGCCTCGCGGCAGGTGCGGCGGGTGTCGCGGGCGAGCTGCGCGGCGAAGGAGGTGGTGAAGAAGGGGGGCATGTGCTGGACCACGAAGATCGGCAGAGTGCAGGCGGCGGGCAGGTCGCGGATCACCGTGGTCAGCGCCTCGGGGCCGCCTGTGCTGCAACCGATGGCCAGGGCCTGCACCCGGGTGGCCCGGAACGGGGGGATGCCCGAAAAGACGGTCGGGCCGGGCGTCCCGGAGGGGCCTGCGACGGATGCGGGGGTAGAGAATGCGGATGGCGCGGCGGGGGGCCGGCTGCGTGGCAACGGGGCGGCTGGCGTGGCTACGGGCAAGGCGGTGGGCGCGGCGGGGGGCCGGCTGCGCGGCAACGGGGCGGTGGGCGCGGCAACGGGCAAGGCGGTGGGCGCAATGGGGGGCCGGCTGCGCGGCAACGGGGGCCGCAGGTCCGAAGCCAGCGAGAAGACCGCGGAGGGCCGGGGCAGCGAGGAGGGCCGCTGGTTGGACGAGTCGGGCGAGGAGGGCCGCGAGTCGGGCCCGGAGACCCGCTGAACGGGGGCGCTTCTGCCGACGCCGTGCACCTTGGCGAGCAGGTCCCTGGCCAGGGGCTCCCCGGGCGCGAGCAGGCCCACGACGAGGGGTTTGCGCAGGGAGTCGCTGGCCGCCGAGTGGAGGGCCCGGATGCCCATGTCGGCGTCGTCGTTGCAGGGGACGCCGAGGAGGGACGAATGGACGAGGGACTGGTCGAAGGGGGAACGCAGCAAGATGATGCGAATGTCGGCGAAGTCGGCCTTGATGCGCGAGAGCAGGAGCAGGCCGTCGCGCGCCGCGGAGCGATCGTCCAGGAGGATGACATTCACCGGTTGCTGCCCGAGGATCTGCAGGGCGCGGGCGCCCCGGTCCACGCTGGCCACCAGGCGCACGCCGGGGTCCACGGCCAGCACCCCCGCTATCATGCAGCGGAAGAGGGACGATTCGTCGACCAGGACCACCGAGATGATGCGCCGCGGATCAACGGACAGGGGGCACCTCCGTTCGCCAGCCCGTCTGCTGCGGCAAGGCCTGAGGAGGGGGAAGGTGGATCGGGTGATGCATGATCTGTGGTCGTCAGTATCGTTGATAGCCCGTAGCGGAGCGGAGCGCCGTTCATCGACGATCCTCGTCACGGGCGACCGGTCGCTTTCCGCAAGCCGGCTCTCGCCTGAATGCGGCAATCGCGGAAAGCTCAGAGCGCAACGTAGGAATTTACGGCGCCTCCGTCAACGGCGCGTATTTGCACGGCGGTATGACGCGGCCCAGGCACGTTCGGCCGCGCATCTTTCTGCCCCTCAAGCTTCGGCTACACGGGCGCCGATGTAGGTTGTCGGCGGCGGCGCGTTGACATTTCCGAGACGCTCCGCCAAGATAGGTCGCGGTTTCGCATGCCTCACTTCCCCTACCGAGCTGGAAACTACGTTCTGTTTGCCGAGCTTGGCTCGGGCGCGATGGGGACCTCGTACCTGGGCCGTCCGGCGGGGCCGGCCCGGGCGGCATTCAAGCCCCTGTCGATCCGCATCCTGCAACAGCACCTGTCGCAACGCCCCGAGCTGGTGCGGATTCTTCTCGATGAGCAGCGCGCGGCGGCCCTCTTGCAGCACCCGCGCATCGCGTCCCTGCTGGAGGTGGGACTGCTCCCCGACGGGTCTTATTTCATGGCCTCGGAGTACGTGCACGGCCTGCCGCTGCGGGAGGTGCAGCGCACGATCCAGGCGCACGTGACCCCGGCGCAGGCGGTGCATGTGGCGATGCAACTCTGTGACGCCCTGCACTACGCCCACGAGCGGCTGGACGTCACCGGGAAACCGCTGAAGATCATCCATGGGCAGCTTTCGCCCGACGCGGTGATGATCGGCTTCGACGGCAACGCCAAGGTGCTGGATTTCGGCCTCTTGCGCACGCGGGACGCGGCGGCGGCCACCATCCCGACGCTCTTGCAGCGGCGCACGGCGTTTCTGTCGCCCGAGCTGCGGGCGCAACTGCCCCTGCGGTCGGCCCCGGTGCTGGACCGGCGCACGGATGTCTACAGCATCGGGGCGCTTTTGTGGGAAATGCTGACCGGGGAGTCCTTGATCCCCTCGGAGGACGGCGCCCCGCCACCCGCCCCCTCGACCGTGCGGCAGGTGAACCCGCAGCTTGACGCCATCGTCATGCGGGCCATGGCCAAGGCGCCCGCCGACCGCTTCCCCACGGCGCAGGCCATGCGCCTGGCCCTGACCTCCGCGGTGACGGCGCTCTCGTCAGACGGGTCGGTGGCCACCGGGCTGGCCCGGAGCCTGACGGTGGCGTTTCGCGACCGCATGCTGGCTTTCCAGGAGCAGATCGACCTGTGGCGCAAGTTCGAGGACGACGTACTGCCTGACGCGGAGGAGCCGTCCCGCAGGCGGGAGTTCTCCGGCACCAGCTCAGGCGGGATGGGCCGGCGGACGGTCCAGACCGGGAGCAACCCCTCGTTTCGCAACCTCTCGGGGATGCCGTCGCTCTCGGGGGTGACGGACCCAGGGAACCTGGCCGCCAGCGGCCAGCGGGCCCTGCCTCCGTCCACCGGCTCGACGCCGCAGCAGCGGAACACCCCCCAGCCTGCCGCGCCCTACAGAGAGTCGCCGTGGAAGGGGCGGATCTTCTTCATTCTGCTCTTCGTGGCGCTCTCGGTCATCGTGGGCACGTCGGTGGCGCTGATCACCCGGCCCCGCGGCGCGGCCCGGGACTCGGTACTGATGGTGGACTCACAGCCCAGGGGGGCGCAGATCCTGGTGGATGGCCACCCGGCGGGGAACACGCCGCGGCGCATCTCGGAGCTGGGCTCGGGGCGGCTGCGCATCGAGGTGCGCAAGGAGGGCTATCTCCCCTGGGAGATGGAGGTCACCCCCGAGCCGGGCAAGACCCAGGACGTCGACGCCAAGCTGGAAGAGGACCGGGGGCCGCGGTGACCTCTCCGCCAGGCCTTTTCACCGCAGGCGGGTTGACTCGCCCGCAGCGGCGGTCGCGGCGGGCGAAAATTGCCCGGGGGGGGCGGGTCGCCTATGCTTTCATTGGTGGTCGTTCGTCAGGCACAGATGATGATGTTGTTGTCGATGACGATGATGAGGATGAAGTGGATGGCTGGGAGGCTGCCGCCCCTGGTGCTGCTGCTGGGGCTGGCCTGGAACGGAGGGGCGTGGGCCAATCCGCTGCTCATCCAGCCCATAGCAGAGGTCCGGGCGGGCGAGGAAGGCGAGCCCGAAGGGGAGGGCAAGAAGGCGGCGTGGCTGAAAGAGAAACACGAGCGCCGGGGTCAGCGGGCGACGGCGCGGCCGAAGCGGGGGCAGCCACCGCAAGCGGTGCTGACGCTGCACAACTTGTGGACCTTCGAGGTGCTGCCGCTGTCGCCGGGGGTCGAGCCGCAGAAGGAGACCTGGGACCGGTTCCTCCGCTGTCATCACACCAACCAGTTCACCGCGATGGATCGGCGGCTGATCGGGCTGATCCGGGCGGCCTCGCAGCGCTTCGCTTCCCACATGGGCGAGGTGGTTTCGGGCTTTCGGGCGCCGAAATACAACTTGATGCTGCGCAAAAAGGGCCATCAGGTGGCGCGGGACAGCCAGCACACCTACGGGCACGCCATCGACTTCCGCCTGGCGGGGGTGGAACTGAAGGACTTGCGGCGCTTCGTGCTATCGCAGCGGATGGGCGGGGTGGGATATTATCCACACTCGCAGTTCGTTCACGCGGACACCGGGCCGCTGCGGACCTGGACCGCGGAGTAGCCGGAGACGAGGAAGCGGCACAGGGCCTCGGCCTTGGGCAAAAGGGTCGCCAGTTCGACCTGTTCGCAAAGGGTGTGGAAGCCGCTGCCCCTGGGGGCCAGGCCGTCGATGGCGGGAATGTTCAGCGGGGCCACGGTGCTGGCATCGCTGCCGCCGCCCAGCAGGGGGGCCTCGCTGGCGGAGAGGCCGGCCTCGCGCTGGCACGCGGCGTAGGCCAGAAGCAGGCGGGCGGAGTCCTCGGTGCGGCACAGGGGCAGGCGGGTGACCCCGCCGGTAAGGGTCACCGAGGTGCCGGGCAGGGCCGCCTCCCGGGCCGCTGCGTGGAGGGCCGCCTCGACCTTTGCGGCATCGGAACGCTCGACGAAGCGGAAGTCCAGCACTGCCTCGGCGTGGTCGGGGACGATGTTGCGCCCCTGGCCACCCTGGATCTTGCCGACGTTGACGGTAATGCCGCTATCGTAGTCGGTCAGGCGCTGGGCGGCGTCGACGAAGCGAGAAAGCGACCAGATGGCGTTGTGGCCCTCGTGGTGGAGGTTGCCGGCGTGGGCCGCCTTGCCGATGGCCACGACCTGGAGGGCGCCGATGCCCTTGCGTCGGGTGATGATGGCGTCGCCGGCCCTGCCGGACTCGAAGCCCAGGGCGCAGGCGGCGCCGGGGGCCACCGAGAGCAGCACCGGCTTGCCCGAGGGGGAGCCGACCTCTTCATCGGAAACCACGACGCCGCGCAGAGGCAGGGTGCCAAGCAGGCCCGCCTCGGAGAGGACGCGCAGGCACAGGGCGATGGCCACCAGGCCGCCTTTCATGTCGTGGACCCCGGGGCCGTGGCCCAGGCGGACGCCGTCGACCTCGGAGACGCGGTAGCCGCGGAAGGCCGAGGCGGCGAAGACGGTGTCAAGGTGGCCGATGAGCAGGGTGAAGGGGGGTGGCGCCGCGTCGGTAGGGTCAAGGGGGGCCGCGTCGGTGTAGAAGACGATATGATCGCCGTGCGTCCCCGCCGGGTCGGGGCGCCGCTGCACGTGGACGCCGGGGAGGCGAAACACCTCGCAGAGGGCGTCGGCCATCGCCTGGCAGCCCGGGCGATCGGCGGTGTGGCTGGAGATCTCCACCAGCCGTTGCAGCATGGCTTCCGCCTCGGCCTGAAAGGGGCCGCGCAGGGGCGCTACGAGCGTGTCGATGAACGGCGCTTCGCTTCGCTGCGCGCTATCGGAGAACGGCGCTTCGCTTCGCTGCGCGCTATCGATGGACGGCGCTTCGCTTCGCTGCGCGCTATCGATGGACGGCGCTTCGCTTCGCTGCGCGCTA
>JBBRLA010000326.1:0-9208 GCA_038231615.1 Polyangia bacterium
GAGGCCCGTGGCGTGGCCCGCGCGGTGCGCGACCGGCTGGATTCCGGGGCGGCGCCCGGGACCCTGGTGGTGGTGGCGCAGGACCCGTCGCGGCGGGCGCGGCTGCACGCGGCGCTCCTGCGGTACGGAGTGCCGGTGCATGTCGCCTGCGTCGCCCCATCTGTGGACCGGGGGTCTTCGGGGTACGCCGGCCCGGGCCTGGCCGTGGTGGGTCAGGCCCCGCCGGTGCAGGCGCTGCTCATGCTCTACGGTCTGCGCGACCAGGGGGTGCCGCGGGAGGCGCTCATCCAGATCCTGTCCACCCGATACGTCCGCTTCTTTCACGATCGCGCCCCGCCCTGGAAGGTGGCCCGGGCCCTGCGCGAGGCCGGCGTCCGTGACCTGCGCCCGCAGGATGCCCGGCACCGGCGACGATCCCCGCGTCCGATCGCCGCCCCGGAAGGAGAACTCGACTACCGCCGCCGCCTGGGCGAGTGGCTGCGCCAGCAGCCAGAAGGCACCGGCGCCGCGGCGATAGTGACCGCGGTGGACACTGCCCTGCACCATCTTTCAGCGCTGCCCGAATCGGCACCCCTTTCGGTGCATGCCCAGGCCCTGTCTCGCCTCTGCGAGCAGCTCCACCTGGCCGAGCTTTCCCGCGAACCCGCAGGAGGTCCCCGATCGGGGGAGGTGCCGTCCTGCCTGGATGAGGACGCCGCCCTGTCCCGGGACCAGGAGGCGGTGGCCGTGCTGCTGGACGTGCTGGCCGAGCTGCCCCGACAGGAGGCCCGGCTCTTTGGGGCAACGAAGGACCCGATGTCCCGGGAGCGCTTCGCCCGGCTCCTGTCGGGGATGTTGCTGAATACGCCGCTCTCGCAAAGGGGGGCCCCGGGGGCGGCGGTGCTGCTCTGCGATCTGGCGGCTGCGTGCGTGCGGCGCCCGGCGCACCTGTTCCTGGCGGGCCTGATCGAGGGGGAGTTCCCCGTCTACCCTCAGGAGGATACCCTGCTCCCCGATGAGGATCGCCGCGGCCTCAACCGCATCCTCGGCAGGGACGTGTTCCCCCTGGCCCAGGGCGAGGGGGCCCTTTCGCCGCTGCTCTTCACCCTGGCGCTGGCGCGCAGCGGGGCGGCGCACCTTTCCTGGCCCCTTTCGGATGACGACGGGCGATCGCTCTTGCGCTCGGCGTACGTGGACGAGGCGATCCGCGCGGCGGCTTTGCCCGAGCCGCCGCGCCCCTGCGACGAACAGGCGGTGGTGCCGCCGGCCAGCGAGGCGCGCTGCCCGACGGAGCTGTGGACTCGGGCGGCCCTTTCCGGCTACGCCGAGCAGCGGCTGGTGCTCTCGCGAACGTACGGGGGGGCGGACCGGGGGGCCTTTGGGCGGGCGCTGCTGGATGCCCTGGCGCGGAAGGACCCGCCTCGGGCGGCGCGCCTCTTTTCTCTCATCGAGATCGAGCGTGAACGGGCCCGATGGTTCGCCGCCCGGCTGCTCGAAGACCCCGCGGCCATCGCCAGGGCGTCGGGCCCCGGCCCCTACACCGGCCGCCTGCTCATGAACGACCCGGCGTTGCGCCAGGCGCTTGCGGAAAAACTCCCCGGCAGCCCCGCGCACCCGCTCTCCGCCTCGGCACTGGAGGATTACGCCAAATGCCCGTTCCGCTTCTTCGTGCGCCGGGTGCTGAAGGCCGCGCCGGTGCGGGAGGGCGGCGACGACCTGGACCCGCTGGCGGGAGGGCGGCTGCACCACGCGGTGCTGGATGTCTTCTTCAAGGAACGTCTGGCCGCCGAGCGCCTGCCCCTGCGCGGGGATGACGGGGACCTTTTGGCCCTGGACCAAGCCGTCGACCAGGTCCTGTCGGACTGGCCAAAGAAGGAGCGCCAGGGCCACCGCGACCTCTTCGCGGTACGGGTGCGCCGCCTGCGAGAAGACCTGCGCCGCCTGGTCCTGCGGGAGGCGCGGCAGCCGGTGAAGGAGGGCTGCGTACCGCGTCTCTTTGAACATGAGTTCGGGCCGCTGTCGATCACCTCGCAAAGCGACCCGGACGGCGGCCTGCCTTTGTCGATCAAGGGCATCATCGACCGGGTGGACATCGACACCAGCCATGGACCCGGCGGCGGCCGGGCGCTGGTGCTGGACTACAAGGCCGGGCGTCTGGACCGATACGAGGCCATCCTGCGCCACGACCTGCTGGACACATCGTTCCAGTTGCCGCTCTATGCGGCGGCCCTTTTGGCGGATCGCGGGCCTGCGCTTTCTCAGGTGGGCGTGCAGATCGGCCATGTCACCGCGGGCTACTATTCGTTGCGACAGGGGCGGCCCTCCCAGGGGCGGCTGGACGATCAGCAGATGATCTCCATGGACCCGGCGGTGCAGGCGCGGGCCCCGGCGGCCAACGTCGCCGAGGTGGCCTACCGTTTGTGGCGGCGCCTGCGCGATGGCGACTTCCGCGTGGACCCCAAGAGCTGCGAGGGCTGCGGCCTGGAAGCGGCGTGCCGGGTATCGCTGGTCGCGCCGGCTGGGGAAGACGAGGAGGACCGGGGCCCCAAGGAGGTCCGGGCCCGGGACCCGGGGCGGAGCAGCGACGAAAGCCGAGTCATGGACCAGGCGGCGGAGGGCAGCGCGTGAGCGAGGTCGTCAGCAATCCGACGCGCTTTCTTTTGCGCCGCGACCGGGCGGTCCAGGCCGGGGCTGGAACGGGCAAGACCCACGCGCTGGTCACCCAGTATCTTCACCTGTGCGCCGGGCTTTCGGCCCACGGGCGTGCCCTTTTGCCGCGGCAGATCGTCGCCATGACCTTCACCGAGAAGGCCGCTGGCGAAATGCTGGAGCGCCTGCGGCAACGGGTCTCGCAGCTCGGGCGGCTGGGTCGCGCCGTGCAAGACGGGATACCCGACGCGGACCAGGCGCTCGCCGCCGCCGAGCCCGACCTTTTGCGCAGCGCGCAGCTTCTGGGAACCTCGCTGCCCGGCCCGGACCTCTTCGAAAAGGTCCTGGTCCTGCTTGGCGGGGCGCCGGTGGGCACCTTCCACTCCTTCGCCGGGGGCCTGCTGCGGCGCCACGCCGCGGCTGCCGGGGTCGATCCCGACTTCGTGCTCCTCGACGAAGAGACCGCCCGGGACATGGAGCAGGATGCCACCGAGCGGGTGATCCTGCTGGCGCTGGAGGGCGGGCTTTCGGAGGGCAGCCTGCCTCTTTTAGCGGAGGGCGAAGCGGTCGCATCTGGCGCGGCCCACCCAGTGTCCGCCGAGGAGGCGGCGCGACTGGTTTCGGAATACGGCTTCCGCGGGGTCGGCGCGGGCCGCGGGGTGGTCGAGGCGCTCTGCGAGGTACGGCGCAGGCGGGCCGAGGAGGGCCTGTCTCCCGCCGGGCTTGCCGCGGCTTATGACGATGAGAAGATGGAACCCGGATTTGTCGCTGCTCGCGAGGCGTTTGTCGGGGCGCTGGGGCGGCTCTCCGCGCTGGCCCCGCTTTTGGGCGGCAAGAGCATCGAGCTGGCGCGGGAACTGGGTGGCGAGGCGGTGGGCCTTTGCGCGGACCTGCGCATGCTCGACGGGCTGGCTGCGTCGCTGCCCCGCTGCGAACAGATCTGCGAGCGTCTCGGGCGCCTGCGCGGCAAGGCCGGCGACGAGGACGGTCGCGGCGCCCTGGCCGATGCCAAGGCCGATGTGCGCGAGGCGTTGGTGCAGCTTCAGGCGGTGCAGTACACCGCCGCCGCCGCGCCCCTGGCCCGGGCCTTCGAGCGTTTGCTCCACGCAAGCTGGGCGGCCTATGACGAGGCCAAACGCCGCACCTTCGGCCTCGACTTCACCGACCTGCTCTACCGCGCCCGGGACCTTCTGCGCGACCACGCCCAGGTGCGCGAGACCGTGCAGGCGCGCTTCACCGCGGTGCTGGTGGACGAATTCCAGGACACCAACCCCTTGCAGGGGGAACTTTTGGCTCTTGTCGACGGCGCGCCGGCCACCCGAAGGGACGGACCGGGGAAGCTTTACATCGTGGGCGATCGCAAGCAGTCGATCTACGAGTTCCGCGGCGCGGACGTGGCCACCTTCACCGCCCTGCGCGACCAGATAGTGGCCGCCGGTGGCGATGAGGAGACCCTGACCGTGTCGCGGCGGTCGCTGCCGGGGGTGCTGTCCCTGGTCAACGCGCTTTTCGCCCAGGTGATGCAACCCGCGAAAGGCCGGACCGGCGACCCCGACGGAGCACCCGGGCCCGACTGGAGGGTCACCTGGGACCCGGCCCGCGATCCCCTGCTGCCCCTGCGACAGGACGACCCCCAGGCCCCGGCGACCGTGGGCGCCGAGCTTTTGCGTCCGGCGGTCCCCGAAGATGCCGACCCGGACGAGGTCCCGGTCGACGGCGATCCCATCGGTACCGAGGCCTCGCTGGTGGCCCGGCACATCCTTTTGCTGCACCGCGCCGGCCGCCGCTTCGGCGATGTCGCCGTGCTCCTGCGGCGCTTCACCCATCTCGATCGGTATCTCCTTTCCCTGCGCCGTGCCGGCATCCCCCATTACGTGGTCAAGGGCCGCGGCTTCTACGACGCCCAGGAGATCCGCGACCTGTGCGCCGCCCTGACCCTCATCGACGATCCCGAGGACCTGATGGCACTGGTGTCGGTGCTGCGCGCCCCGCTCTGCGGCCTTTGCGACGACTCCCTGGTGCGGCTGCACCTTTCGGGGCACTTGTCGCTGCCGGGGCTGCTTTATGCGCTGCCGCCGGACCTGCCCGAGGGCGAGGGGGACCGCCTGCGAAACCTCTTGCGGCTGCTTTCGGCCCTGCTTCTGCGCGGCGACCGCCTGGGTCCGGCCGCCTGCCTGCGCGCCCTTTGCGACGGCACCGACTTGCCCGCGGTGCTGGCCGCCGGCCCCGAGGGGGAGCAGCGGGTGGCCAACTTGGAGATGCTGCTTTCCCGGGCGCAGCGATTCGAGGAGGGCGGCGGCGGCCTGCGCGCCTTTGTGCGCTGGCTGCGCCTGTCCTGCGACCCCAACCTGGGCGGCGACGTCCTGGCGCCTCAGGCGCAGATCGTCGACGAGCGCGACGACGTGGTGCGGGTGATGACGGTGCATCAGTCCAAGGGCCTGGAGTTCCCCGTGGTGCTGGTTCCGGGCTGCGCCGCCCGCGAGCGCGGCGACCATGCCGCCATCAGCTACGACCGCGAGGTGGGCCTTTCGCTCTGCCTGTTCAAGGGCGGCGAGCGGAATGATACGTTGCCCTCCCTGGCGGTGGCCCGGTTGCGGCGCCTGCGGGGCGAGGCCGAGTCCGCCCGCCTGTTCTATGTCGCCGCCACCCGTGCCCGGGACTGCGTGGTCTTTGCCGGCGAGGCCCGTCGGGCCAGCTACCGGGCCACCTGGCGCGGTCACCTGGAGGCGCTGCTCTCGTCCACCGAGGGGCTGCTGAAGCCGGTGGACATCGACCTTTGCCTGGGGCCGGACTTCGCCGCAAAGGAGATCGAAAGCCCCCCGCCCAGCGACCCCCAAAGCGCCCATGCTCTGGCCCTTTCGGCGGCGCAGGCCGTGGCCCGGGCCTACCATGATCCCCTTTCCCCCGCCTCCGGGCCGTTGCGCCTATCGGTGTCAGCGGCCTGCGACCTGGCGGTGTGCCGCGCTCGCTTCCATCACCTTCACGCCCTGCGCCTTGAGGAACGCCTGGCCCCGGGTGAGCCCCCGGCCCGCGCCAGGGCCAGCGATGAGAACCTGGCCGTCCCTGCCCCCGGGGAGGGGTCGTTGTCGCGGGGCGGGCCCAACGGGCGGCTGCTTCTTTCCCACCGGCTGCTCGCCCGCGCCGACCTGCTTGCCCGGGGGTCCGATCTGGAGGGGCTGCTCCTGGCTGATGGGCACGACCCGGCCCATCCCGCGGTGGCGGAGGTACGCACCCGGGTGGCGCGGCTGCTTCAAGGGCGGATGGCGCAGCAGGTGAGCGCGGTGATGTCCAGCGGGGGAACCGTGCGTCGGGCGCTGCCCTTCGTCTTGCCGCTGCCCCATGCCGAGGGCGGCGTCAGCGTCCGCCTTCGCGGCCAGATCGATCTGTTGTTGATTGATCGCGAAGCGCCGCAGGCGCCGCGGCTGGTTGATCGCGAAGCGCCGCAGGCGCCGCGGCTGGTTGATCGCGAAGCGCCGCAGGCGCCGCGGCTGGTTGATCGTGATGAGGTAAGCGAAGGGGTGACCTTGATCGACTACCACTACAGCTACGCCCCGCCCGATGAGGACGGCCCCTTGCAGACGCTGCGCCGGGGGCTTCTGGGGCATGTGGGCCGGGCCCTCCTGCCCGGGGCGCGGATCCGCGTCGGCTTCGCCTACCTGCGCGAGCCCGATCCCGCCCCCCGCCTGCGCGATTCGCTTCCCGCGGAGGAAGCCGCCGCCCTGCATGTGCTCGCCGCCGCGGCGCCCGGGGCGCTCCTGGATCCCGGCGACGTCCTTTGCACCCCGCCGCTCCCCAGGGAGCGCTGCGCCGCCCTGTCCTGCGGATACCGCTACCGCTGCCATGGCGAACCGGTCACCGATGCATAAACCGATGCATAAACGACCCCCATCCACGAAAACCGAATCATCCGAAGTGGCAAGCCGAAAGGTGCGAGGCGCCGGTCGAGGGGGGCTTGGGCTGCACCAGCAGGGGACGCTCGGCGCGGCAGATCTCCGGCTGGCCCTGTGCCAGATAGCGCGGGCAGCGGGGATGGAAGGAGCAGCCCGACGGCGGGTCCGCTGGGGACGGCACATCGCCGGACAGGACGATGCGGGCGCGGCGCGTGCCCAGCCCCTGTTTCGTGCGCTCTTCTCCCATCATCATGGGCATCGGCACCGCCGACAGGAGGGCCTCGGTGTAGGGGTGTCGCGGGGCGCGATACAGGTCCGTGGCGCTGGCCTCCTCTATGATCCGCCCCAGATACATGACCGCGACGCGGTCACACATGTGCTCGATGATCTTCAGATCGTGAGAGATGAGCAGATAGGTCAAGCCTTCCCGCTCTTGCAGGTCGCAGAGCAAATTCACGATCTGCGCCTGGATGGACACATCCAGGGCGCTGACCGGCTCATCGGCGATGATGAAGCGCGGTCGCACCGAGAGCGCGCGGGCGATGCCCAGGCGCTGGCGCTGCCCGCCGGAAAACTCGTGGGGGTAGCGCAGAAGGACGTCGGGCCGCAGTCCCACCAGCGAGATCAGCTCCGCGACCCGATCCATCTCCTCGGCCCGGGTGCGCGCCAGGCGGTGGATGCGCAGAGGCTCGGTCAGGATGTCGGCCACGGTCATCCTCGGGTTGAGGGAGCCGTAGGGGTCCTGGAAGATCATCTGCGCAGAGCGGCGGAAGCGCCGCAACGCCCCGGGTGGCAGGTCGGTTATGGGAATTCCGTCGATGGTGACGCGGCCGGCGGTGGGTTCGACGAGCCGCAGGAGCGCCCGCCCGAGCGTCGATTTGCCGCAGCCCGACTCCCCCACCAGGCCCAGGGTCTCGCCCGGCATCACCCGCAGGGAGACATCCTCCACGGCGCGAACCACCCGTCGCCCGCCCCACAGGCCGCCAGAAATGAAGTGCTTGCACAGCCCGGCCGCTTCCATCTGTGCCGGGCCCGATCCGGGCTCTGCCCTGGCCGCGATCACGCGATGGCCCCGCCGACCGGGGAGGGCAGGGGATGATGGCAGCGCACCTGGCGAAGTCCGTCAAAGGCGTCCGGCAGCGCGGACAGGGGCGGGGCTTCCCGACGGCACCGATCCGTGACGCCGGGGCAGCGATCCTGGAAGCGGCAGCCCTCGGGGAACTCGTCGAGCCGCGGCACCATACCCGGGATTTCCCGCAGGCGCACCCGCTCCGGCTTCCCTCCCCCGTCGGCGGCTTCTCTCGGGGCCAGGCGCGGCACCGAATGCATGAGGCCCGCGGTGTACGGATGTCGCGGCGCCGCAAAGAGCGCCTGACGGTTGGCCTGCTCCACCACCTGCCCCGCGTACATCACGATGACCTCGGTACACATCTGGGCCACCACGCCCAGATCGTGGGTGATAAGGAGAATGGACATCCCCATCTTGCGCTGAAGCTCGGCCAGAAGATCGAGGATCTGCGCCTGGATGGTCACATCCAGGGCAGTGGTGGGTTCATCGGCGATGAGCAGATCGGGGCCGCAGCACAGCGCCATCGCGATCATGACCCGCTGGCGCATGCCGCCGGAAAGTTGATGGGGGTATTCGTTCACCCGGCGTTCCGGGTCGGCGATGCCGACCAGCCGGAACAGCCGCACCGACTCATGCACGGACTCCTTGCGCGACAGGCCCCGGTGGGCGCGCAGCGCCTCGCCGACCTGGTCTCCCACGGGATAGACCGGGTTCAGCGAGGTCATCGGCTCCTGGAAGATCATCGAGATGCGATTGCCCCGCAGGGATCGCAACGTCTTCTCCGGCATCTGCAAAAGGTCCACCGCGTCGGCCTCCTTTTGCCCCGTCGGGAAATAAACGACCTGTCCCCCGCTGATCCGCCCCGGAGGGTCCTTTATCAGGCGCAGGATGGACAGCGCCGTGGCCGACTTGCCGCAGCCAGATTCCCCGACGACGCCCAGGGTCGACCCGGCGGGCAGGTCCAGGGACACGCCATCCACAGCGTGTACAAAGCGCCCATCTCCTGTGCAGAAGCTGGTGCGAAGATCCCGGATTTGCAGCAAGGGCACCGAACCGGCCATGTCCACTAAGAATGCCTTGCCTTGGCCGCGACGTCAAAAGACGGCCTCGAATTGCCGTGGGCCCTCAGCCGTCGCCACAGTCGTCGCAGCCGGGGCGGCGGGCCCGCGCGACCGGGTTGAAGACCGCCTCCTTGGCCTCGTGACCATCGCCGCGGATGCCGGACGACGAGAGGATGCGCTCGACCCGGCCCAGCCCTCGCGCGGGAGGCTCGGTCGCCGCCGCGCAGAGTTCACCGCAGCGTTCGCGTACGGCGCCCATCCGCTCCAGGGCCTCCAGCACCACCCCGCACTCGCAGCGATACTCGTAGATCGGCATGATGAAACCATGCCGCCCAAAGGGCCTCGTGTCAAATTGGCGTGCGGTCGGTCGACCAATTGATCGATTAGACGCTGGAACAAAATAACATTTCCAACTTCCAAAGCGGTTCTTCGACGGTGCGAAATTTGTACGTTTGCGAACATAAATTTGTTCCAGCGCCTTAATCAATCGCGCGATGCGTCTTTGGTCAGTCCACCGATCCTACGATCTGGCGTAGCTCGGCGGCGATGCGGGAAAGCCC
>JBBRLA010000327.1:0-9196 GCA_038231615.1 Polyangia bacterium
AGGCCTCGACCCACGCCTTGGCGTGCTGATCGTTGCTGTCGACCAGAGTGCCGTCGATGTCGAAAATCACTCCGCGTAGCGCCATCCTCTCCTCCTGTGTTGTGTCACCTGCTGTCCGGGTGCTCTGGTACCTGCGGCCTTACAGGACCCTACCACGGCGACCTTCATTGACACCGTATTCTTTGACGAGCTTGACTCTGCCATTCAGGTCCTTAGGTTGAAGCAGTCACTTCTTTTGGAGGAGATGGACCATGGCGACGACAACGTGGCGACCGGACTGGTATAAGGATGAGCATGGCAGCGCGTGGGATCGGGTCAAGGAGGCGTTGCGGCGTGATTGGGATCAGACCAAGAGGGACCTGCATGTGGGCGGCCATGAAATGAACCAAGGCGTCGGCGATACCCTCAAGCAGGCCACTGGCAAGGAGCCGCTGCCGCCTTCGGACAAGCCGAACCCGCCCCGCGTCATTGGTGAGTGGAGCGACGCGGAGCTGCCAGCGGGTTACGGCTATGCCGCGCGAATGCACTATGAAGCGCAGCACCCGACCTGGGGCCCCGGCATCGAGAACAAGCTTCGCTCGGAGTGGGAGAGCGCCAAGGACACGACCCGACGTGGCTGGAATGATGTCAAGGAGCACGTCCGCTACGGCTACGACTACAAGCCGCGCTCCTGAGCCTGGATCGGCAGGCGCGCGCAGCCTGACCGCGCGCGCCTGCGGGCTGGGGCCTACTTGGTGATCTCGGTCTTGGACTCGGTCTTGGTCCCCATGCTGCCGTCCGCATTCTTGCTCTTCTTCGTCTTTTTGGTGGTCTTGCTCTCGGCGCCGGTGACAGGGTCCTTGACCGTGGTCTCGCTCTTGGTCTCGCCAGTGCCGTCCGCCTTGCGGTCGTGCATGGTCTCCTTCTTGACTTTGGTGCCATTGGCCTTGGTCTTGTCGGTCTTGGTCTTCGACGAGCTGCTGCCATCGCTGCCGGTCTTGCTCTCCGCAGTGCTGCTGCCGGTCTTGCCCTCGTCAGCGTTGGACAGGGCGGGCAGGCAAAGGAGCAGGGCGGTGATAAGGATGCGCTTCATGGGGATCTCCTTGGTCAAGCTGGGTTGGTATTGCTCGATCGATGAAGCCTGATGCAAATCTCAGGCCGAAATCTAAGCATCTGGAGAAGATGGCGGACTCATCTATACAATCGTTAAAATTCAAGCAGTTATCTCTTGAGTCCTGGGTTTTCTGACTCCCAAAGCAGAGTCCGTCGAGCAAATGTGCACCACAAGTGCGTACCGGAAATGCAAAAGCGCCACATTCAGTGGAGGGTGAGCAGGCGGCCAGGGCAGCTCTGGAGGGCTGGATCAGCGAGGTGGCCGGCGCTGCGACCCTTCTGCTGGGTCTGGTTCATAACCTGCGCGGTCATCCCACTCTTGTGACGACCGCGCCGCCGACTTCCAGCGCCGCCTGGCGCTGGCCGCCACCATGGCGTCGCGCTGCCGCTCGATGCCCGTCTGCTCCTGTCCCAGCTTGAGGTAACTCACCAGCCGTTCCTCCGCAAGCTCGCCGCTGCTGATCGCCAGGCGCACCGCGCAGCCCGGCTCGTCTTCGTGGCGACAATCGTTGAATCGGCACCGGGCGGCCACGGCCTCGACGTCGGGAAAAACCCGGTCCCGCCCTTCGCCATCGTCCCACAGGCCCAGCTCGCGCAGTCCGGGCGTGTCAATCAAGAGCCCGCCCAAGGGGGTCATGAAAAGCTCGCGGTGGGTCGTCGTATGCCGGCCCTTGTCGTCCTCGGACCGGCTCTCGTGCGTGATTTGCCGCACGGTGCCCAAAAGGCGATTGACCAGGGACGACTTGCCCACGCCCGAGGAGCCCACCAGTGCGACCGTCGCGCCGGGGGTGATGTGGGCGCGGAGCTGCTCCAGACCCTCGCCGACCAGGGCGCTGGCGGCGATGACCGGGACATCTGGAGCGACCGCGGCCAGTGCCGAGAGCAGGCCGGGCAGGTCCGGGCACACGTCGATCTTGTTGACGACTACGACCGGCACGGCGCCGCTGTTCCACACCGCCGTCAGGTAACGCTCGATGCGACGCGGGTTGAATTCGCGGTTGGCGGACGTGACGATAAAGACGGTGTCGATGTTGGCCGCTATCACCTGGACCTCGGTGAGCGAGCCAGGGGCCCGGCGGACGAAACCCGTGCGCCGTTTGAGCAGCACGGTGATCAAAGCGGTGCCGCCGTCACCGTCGCGGATGATCACCCAGTCCCCGACCGTGGGCAACATGGAGGGATCCGTGCCACCCCGACGCAGTCGCCCAGTCAGCGCGCCGAAGGACGAGCGGCAGCCCAGGAGGGCGAAGCGACCGCATTGCGCGGCGGCGACACGCGCCGGGACCAGGCCCGGATCTTTGATGTCGCCGATCTGTTGCGCGAAGAAGGGGGTGAACCCCAAGGATTCCAATTTGCTCAGTTCCACCATCTGGCCTCGCATGATACCTGTTCTGTCGCGGGGCGGAGCCCCTATGCCGCCCGGGACTTCTTCAGGTCCAGCTTGGCCAGGTCACCCAGGTTCACCGACACCAGCTTCGAGGCCCCCGGCTCTTCCATGGTCACCCCATACAGTGTATCGGCGATCTGCATCGTGCGCTTGTTGTGCGTGATGATGATGAACTGGCTGCGGTCGGTCATCTCGCGGACCAGGTCGTTGAAGCGGCCGACGTTGGCCTCGTCCAGCGGCGCGTCCACCTCGTCCAGCAGGCAGAAGGGCGAGGGCTTGATCAAAAAGATGGCGAAGATCAGCGCCACCGCGGTCATCGCCTTCTCCCCACCGGAAAGCAGCTCCACCGTCTGGTTCCTTTTCCCCGGCGGCTGGGCCACGATCTCGATGCCCGATTCCAGCAAATCGTCCTCGTTGGTCAGCACCAGCCGGGCCTGACCCCCGACGAAACAGCGCGGGAAGATCTCCTGGAACTTGGCGTTCACCAGGTCGAAGACCTCGCGAAAACGCTGCTTGCTGGTCCGGTTGATCAGCGCAATCGCCTGCTCCAGTTGCTTCAGCGCCGTCTCCAGGTCGGTCTTCTGCGCCACCAGGAAGCCATGGCGCTTGTCCAGTTCGTTGTACTCCTCGATGGCCATCAGGTTGATCTCCCCCATGCGGTCGATCAGCTCCCGCAGCTCCCGGGCCCGCTTGTCCTCCTTCTCGCCGGCCTGCGGGCGCAAGTGATAGTCGTGGACCACCTCGCTGACGTGCAGCCGGTGGCGTTCCAGCACCGCCTCCTCCAGGTGGGCGCGGGCCGTCTTCACCTCCCCCAGGCGCACCTGCAAGCGCGAGGTCTCCTTTAAAAGCGATCCTTCGCGCCCGCGCTGCTCCCGCAGCACACCTTCCCCTTCGGTGAGCTGCCCGCGCCGCTCCTCGTAGGCGCTGCGCTTCATCTGCAGCTCCTCGGCCAGCCGGCGGCTCTTGCCGGCGTCCTCGATCAGGCGCTGGTTGCGCTTTGTCACCCCCTCCACCAGCTCGGCGGACCGGCGGTAGCATTCGCGGATTTCTTTCTCCAGCCGCTCGCGGTAGGCGCTGCGCTCGCCCTCCTCGGTGTGAAGGCGAAAAAGCCCTTCCTGCAAGGACCGCAGCTTTTCCTTGTGCGCCGCCACCTGCACCTTTAGATGGGTTAGTTCCGCCGACAAGTGATCGCTGCGCTCCAGCAGACGCAGTTGTTCCCGGCTGTGCTCGTCGCGCTGGCTCTCGAAGCCCAGCAACAGGTCCCGTGAATCGCGGATGGCCATGCGCGTCTCCTCGGCCTCCCGGTCGCTGTCGTCGCGGCGCTCGCTCAGCTCGTCGATCTCCTGGGACAGCACCCCATGCCGGTGCTCGGTGCGGTGCAGCTCCTCGCGGCTGCGGGTCAGGTCCTTGTCCAGCGAGAGGATCTGCATCTCGCCCTGGTGGCCGGCGCGGGACAGGTCTTCCAACTGCTTGGACAGGTGCTGCTGCTCGGCCTTGCTGACCGCAAGCTGCTCGTCCTTTTCGCGGAAGCGCCGGTCCAGGTCGGCGCACAGGGCGGAAAGCTCGCGAATCTCGCGCTTCTGCGCCAGCACGGAGGCCCCCTGTCCCTTCTGCGCCCCGCCGCTGAGGATGCCGTGGCCGTCGCAGAGCACCCCGTCCAGGGTCACCAAAAGCCCCCCGGGACTCAGGCTGCCGTCCTCGCTGGCCACCCGGTAGTAGCCCAGCGCCTGCGCCACCGTCTCCACCACCAGCACATTCCCCAAAAGTGCATCCAGGACCGCCTCGTACCCCGGCCGCGCCTTGATCAGGTCCAGCATTCGCCCGCGTACCCCGCTGACGCTGGTTTCGTCGTCGGGGAGCTGTGGACGATCACCGGGGCGGGTGGGCCGCGCGTCCAAGGGGACGAAGCTGGCCCGCCCTTCGCCGCGGTCGCGCAGGTGGTGGATGGCGGCGACGGCGTGGTCGTGAGATTCCACTACCAGGGCCCCCAGCCGCTCCCCCAGCACCGCGTCCAGCGCCAGTTCCACTTCGGCGGGGGCGATGATCATGTCGGCCACCACCCCCAAAAGCCCCCCGGGGTCGCGGCCGTCGGCGACGCCCTTTTTGGCCTGCTCCGAGCGTTGCAGCAGCACCTTGGTGCCGGTGGCGAAGCCCTCGTACTTGGCCGCGATCTCCCCCAGGGAATGCAGCCGGGCGCGCTTCTTGTGCAGCTCGCCTTTTAGCTGGTCCACCTCCTTGTCCAGGCGGGTGACCTGCATCTTCAGCTCCTTCAGCCGGTCCTCCGCCTCGGCCCTGTTCTTGACCAGGCTGACCTTCTCGTCTTGCAGGCCCGAGAGCTTCTCCTCCTGGTCTTCGGTGATCTGCTCCAGCTCCTGCTTTCGCGACGAGAGGCGCCCCCGTTCTTCCTCCGCCCGCATCAGGCGCAGGGCCACGTCGTCGCGCTGCCGCAAAAGGCCCCGCTCGTCGGCCTCGCTGCGGGCGATCTCCGCGTTCTGCCGTGAGATCTCGGCCTTGGCCGCGTCGCACAGGCGGGTCACCTTGGCCAGGTTCTCCTTGACCTGCTTCAGTTCGTTCTCCCGGCTGGCGATCTCGTCCGCCTGCCCGGCGCCGCCGGATTCGACCTGCAAGAGGTCCGCGGCCATGCGCTCCCGCAGGCAGGCCGCGTCGGCGGCCTTGGCCTCCAGAAGCTCCACCTCGCCTCGCATGCGCTGCGCCTGGGACAGGAGCTGCGCTTCCTCTTTGCGGGCGTGTTCGTTTTCGGCCTCTCCCAGCTTCACCACGTTGTCCAGCGCGTACAGTTCCTCTTGCAGCGCCTGCACCCCCCCTTCTTCTCCCAGAAGGAGCAGCCGGGCTGCCGCCAGCTTGGCCTCGGTGGCGCTGAGGTCCGCCTGGGCCCGCTCCCGCTTTTCGCTGGCCGCGGAAAGAGCGTTCGCGAAGACCTGCTGCTCGGCATAAAGGCCCAGCCAGCGCTGGCTTTGCCCCCACAGTTCGATATCGCGCAGCTCGGCGCGGTACTGCTTGTAGCGCTCCGCCTTCTGCGCCTGGCGCTTCAGCGAGACCAGCTGCTTCTCCTGCTCGGCCACCACATCGCTCACCCGGAGCAGGTTCTGCCGGGTCAGCTCGATCTTCTTCTCAGCCGCCTTGCGCTTGATCTTGTACTTGGTGATGCCGGCGGCCTCTTCGATGAGAAAGCGCCGCTCCTCGGGTTTGCTCGAAACGATCATCCCCACCCGGCCCTGCTCGATGATCGAATACGCCCGGGTGCCGATGCCGGTGCCCAGGAAGAACTCGGTGACGTCCCGCAGGCGGCACGGGGTCTTGTTCAGATAGTATTCGCTGGTGCCGTCGCGGAAGAGGCGGCGCCCCACGGTGATCTCGGTGTATTGCAGGTAGTCGATGGGGACGCGGCCGTCGTTCTCGAAGGTCAGCGCCACCTCGCAGTAACCCAGGGGGCCGCGTCGATCGCTGCCCGAGAAGATGACGTCCTCCATGGCCTTGCCCCGCAGGTGCTTGGCGGACTGCTCGCCCATGCACCAGCGGATGGCGTCGACCACGTTGGACTTGCCACATCCGTTGGGGCCGATGACCCCGGTGATCGGCTCGTTGAAGTGAAGGACCGTCCGGTCGGCAAACGACTTGAACCCGACGATTTCCAGCTTCTTGATGCGCATCGGATGGGTAACGGCTTATAACGGGCGGCGCGGTGGCTGTGTAGGGTCACGTACGTTGATAAGGCGCGTCAAAACTAGCACACAGGGCAACCTTGCACCTAGCGTAAAGGAGAACCCCCATGCGAGTCCAAAAAGAGCACCGGATTGAATTGTCACAAGCCCGCTACTTCGAGCTGATGTTCGACGCGGAGACAGCACGGCGGCTGAACGTGGAGGCGATGAACGCCGAGAGCTATGAGGTGGTGGAACGAAACGTCGAGGGAGATGCCTGGACGCTGCGCAGCAAGGTGACGCCCAAGGACAATATGCCGGGCTTTCTGAAGAAGCTCATCGGCACCACCTTCACCTACGAGGAGCAACTGTCTCATGAGAAGGGCAGCGATCGGGCCTCGGCGACGGTCATCCCCGGGGCGATGCGCGACCGCACCAAGATGAGCTACGTGGTCCAGGTGATCCCCGAGGGCGACAACGCCTGCCGCCGCATCATCGACTGGGAGATCGAGGTCAAAATGTTCGGCGTGGGCGGGCAGATCGAAAAATTCGCTGCGGGGGAGATGGAGCGCGGCATGGAAGCCTCGGCGCGCTTCTTCAACAACCTGGCCAAGCAGGCCTGAGGCCAAGCAAAGCCAAGTTGAAGCCAAACGAAAAAGGGTGCCCCTGCTTGCGCGTGGGCACCCTGTTCGATCAAATGATCTTTTCCCTCCGTGAGGAGGGGTTCGTAGCTTGGTTGATTTTATGTCCCGATGACTCGGGTGCTCTCTTCCTTGTGTAACGCTCCCGATGCAGGTGACAGCCCAGAAAGGCCCAATGCCCACCCGAGATATCAGGTCTCACCGAAATCGAATCCGCCCAGGATGGAACGGACCCACGTTGCGTCACGGGGAGACAAAGAGCAAACCGTCCAGGGCCTTCAAAGGCCCTCTCTCGTGCCGCTTTGCCAGGCTAGGCGAAGTCAGGCCATAGTTGACTGATGGCCGTCCGTCTCCCCGCGAACCAGATCTCTTGCGGTTTCAGGTGTGCCACCTCCGGTCAAGTGTCGTCCGTAGACAACGCCGAGATGATTCCCGACGATGCCAACAACCAACAGGCAAGATCGAGGCCTCCGCCAGTGCAGGGACCCTACATCCGGTCATTGCGGGTCATTTATGATTCCCGTGACCAGGGCTGCGTGCGACAGACAGGTGCTGTCAGCCAGCGAACCGTGAGCCTGCAACCTGGAGTGAATGGCCTCACTCCGTCCTTACACAACTATCTATTCTCCTCGGAGGGAGCGGTGTCAAGGAATAATTTTCAACTTTTTTCACAGGCCCTCGCAAACCGGCCAATCACCCAACGATCGAGACCAGCAAGCCCAACCAGCCGGACGAAAGAAGCCCGACGGGCCGGCAGGATCTCCCCATGAATCCGCGGCCGGTCTGCCCCTTGCCGCTGCCCCGGGGCTTCTACCAGCGGCCGACGCTCTTGGTGGCCCGGGACCTGCTGGGGATGCACCTGTGTCACCACCTGTCGGACGGCACCACTCGTTCCGGCAGGATCGTCGAGGTCGAGGCCTACGGGGGGCCCGAGGACCGGGCCAGCCACGCGCGCCTGCGCAAGGGCACCTGCGAACCGACACCTCGCTCGGCGCTGATGTTCGGGGTGCCCGGCGTGACCTACGTGTACCTGATCTACGGCCTGCACCACTGCGTGAACGCCGTGGCCCATGAAGTCGGGGCCGTCGGCGCGGTCCTTGTCAGGGCGCTGGAACCTTCCCTTGCGCTGGCCGGGCGTAACTGCCGAGGGCCGGCCAGGCTGTGCGCGGCGCTGGGGATCGATCGCCGGCACAACGGCGCCGATCTTTGCCAGCCCCCCGAGCCCGGGGTCCAGACCGGGCCCATGGGCGGCGCCGCTGACCTTCGGGGCTGGCTGACCGTCGAGGACCGCGGCACGCTGGTGAATGCCGCCGACGTGGTCCGCGGGCCGCGCATCGGCGTGGACTACGCCGGTGAAGATGCAATGCTCCCCTTCCGACTTTGCGATCGTCGGAGCATCCAGCTTTCGCGCAAGCTCTGACGCGGGCTGCCGTCGGCGCGCGGCAAGCTCGGCAGGCAACGTGGCGCTTTACCGGGGTGTGCCGGGGATGCACGCGGTGGCGAATCTTTTCGCACGTGGACGCAACCGCGAAGACCGCCGCCGCGATCCCGCTCAGGGTGCCGCGCTAAACTGAAACAAGTTCGGAAAGCGGAGTATCAGGGGGCAGAGCAGCAGGGGCCAGAAGTCAAGTTTGTTGGGCTGCTCCAAAGTGAGTACAAGAAATTGGGTGCGAGCCTGATGGGCGCGTAAGAAGGGGGGATGCTGCGAGTCAATTACGACCAGTGGGATCAGAGTCCTTGGATGTTGCGCCTGCTGGCTCAGGAAGCACCCCACGTGCGAACCCGAGAGAGATTTTTGGCCCTTTATGAGATCACCCAAGGGCTCAATGCCACCGAGGTGGCCCATCGCATCAGCCGAGAGAACGAAACGGTGCAGGGCTGGGTGCATCTGTACAACACCCAAGGCCCCAATGCCTTGAGCTTCCAACGTACAGGAGGCCGCCCCCTTTTTGTCCTGACATCGCCGCTGCTGTAGGGGATCGCCTATTTGAGGCCCAACAACAACTGGGGGCGCCCCCAGCCCCCAGGCAACCGCCAGCCCCGGGTTGTGTTGCACAGGCTCCTTCACCTGCTTCACCCCCGGCAGCAGAGGCGGCGGCGTCAGGCCAGCAGGCAGCGCCCGAACCGGTGGCCTCAGTAAGTAGCGTCCCCCCGACTGATAACAAATCTTCGTCACGCAAGGTGCGCCCCAAGCCAGCGACCGGGGCGCCCACGGTGACGATGCCCTTTTTGGTCTGGCTCTCGCTGTGGATCTGGGCTCAGCTTCGACCTGGGTTGTCGCCAGAGCTGTTGAACCTGTTTTTGCTCAGTCTGGTGCCTCGCCCGCCCCGTCAGGGCGACCCGACCCGCTGGACTCTGCGAACTCTGCAACATTACATCCAGGAGCAGTTTGGTCGCCGCTACTGCATCGAGAC
>JBBRLA010000328.1:0-9196 GCA_038231615.1 Polyangia bacterium
AACGACCCCGAGGCAGCCCGGGGGACCCTGATTCACACCCGGCCGACCCTGATGAGGGCTGGAGGGGAAACCCTGACGGCGCGCTGACCGAAACGGATGCTGGACCGGCATGGGTATAGGATTCTCTCCGAGCGCAGGGAACTGCACCCGTCATCGTCAGGCTGTCTCGTCTCTCGCCGCGAGGCGTGCTCGGGAGTGCGAGACTGCTGCGTGCAGGCGACGGCCAAGCTCCGCGCGAGGTGGGAGAACAGTCAAATATGGTTCTTCCGTATCCTGTCCATGCGCACATATCCTTACACACCAGAAAGACGGAACTTGGTTTCGTGAATGAAGAGCAAGCGGAGGCCAAAAAAGACTTGATCGCGGAAGCCGTAGGCGGCGCGTTTGAGGACCTTGATCTTGTTGTTCAGGCCCTCCAAAGGCCCAGTGGTGATACGGTAGTCGTACTGCCTCGGTGGCTCGGTCCATGGTGTCGGCAAAACGAGTCAGGTGCGTGTTGCCGACACTCCTGGCGTTGGCGAGCCAGTCTCCAAGAAAGCCGCGCGCCTCGTCTTTGCTGTGCTGAAGCCACAGCAGGCGCAGGTCTTCCTTGAGCAGGTAGACCGTATTGAGCAGGCTGTTGGCCTCCAACAGGGCGGTCAGGCGCTGTTGCTTCTCAGGCTCTAGCTCAATGCGCTCTTGAGCACCCAACAATAAATAGCGTGAACCTTTGATGACTTTTTTGCCCTCTCCCTCCAACCGATTCTGCTCGTCGCGTCGTACCTCGTCTACCACCTCGTTCATCTGCGCAACCAAGTGAAAGTGATCATGGACGACGACCACAGCCTTCGGGCGTTGAGCACTGAAGACGTCCCGTGGTAACCACCGGACGGCGACTAGGGCCAACGCAAAGTCAATCCTGTGCGGATTTCCATTCCTTCATAAAGTGGTAACCACCGGACGGCGACTGGGGCCAACGCAAGGCCCGACGGAGCGATGCCGGCGTGGACACGACCCCATGAGCCATGTTAGGGTTCCAGTCATGATGCGTGGAGTCTGCTTCCTTCTCATGGCGCTCTTGCCTGGACTGCTCTGTGGCTGCTTGTCGAAGCAGGGCCTGAAAAGCATCAACGATCTTGTTGTTGGGATGGAAGGCAATGACCAAGAGCTCATGGCTCCAACGCTCGTGACCAGCGTGGGCGAACTGGGCATCGGCGTGAGCGCCGCCTGCGCCAAGGAACTGCCAAGCTACGCTGTCGTGGACCCCAAGGCCCGCTCCGTCCTGGCGGCGCGTTTCGCTGCCACGTGCAAGCTGTCCTGCCCGCGCAACGCCAAGCAGATCGCGGAGATGCCGGCCACGGATCAGATGCGCGCGACCCTGGCGTCGTGCGACCACGAGGGCGCAGATCCGATCTTTGGGGGAGCGCTGGCGGAGCAACGGGAGCGTGTCGGCTTTGGTGACTACGTCCTCACGAGGCATGCCCTGCTGCAGCTGCGCACGCTCCTCATGAGACAAGGGAGCCCGGAGGCCAAGGGGCTATGGGCACGCATCGAGAAGCAGCTGCCTCGTCTGATGAGCGGCATGATCAAGCGGCAGGAAGAGGTGCTGCACCCCACGAGCTGAGCCGAATCGACTCCGCCCCTCATCATGGCGAGAGGCCGAGGTGGTGGGCGGCGGGCTGCCTGCGGGGCCTCGGCGGTCAGGGTCGCTTACGAGGCCGCGGCCTTCGACTTGGCGGGAGAATCAGTCGGGGGCAGCGACCAGGTGTTCAAATAATCGAGCATGTCGAGCGGTCCCCCCCGGGTCCGGAACGCCGCCAAGATCGGGCACCCCTGCCCACTGCTGTGACAAAAGCGTTCGCGCTCCATCAGGGTCGGTATGTGCTCTCCCTCCACCGCACGGCACAGGCCGAATCCCACCTCCTCATATACCCGGCACAGCATGATAGCACCAATCCCTTGCTGGAAAGCATGGCACTCCCACTTGTCGGTGGCAAGGTTCTTCCTTGCGAAACCCCTGGGAAATTCCCACGGACCTCGAACCGCGAGCGGGCGGGCTCAGCGTTGCAGGGCGCAGAACGCTTCGTAATCAGTCGACTCCAACTCGATTTTCTTGTTCGGGTCCGAGCACACCGCGCACTTCGGGTCACGCCGCAGCTTTAGTTCGCGGAATTTGGTGGCCAGGGCGTCGAAGATCAACAGGCGCCCGTTCAACGACTGAGCGTTTGGCACCGGGCCCAGCACCAGCTTGATCGCCTCGTTGGCTTGGAGCAGGCCCATCACCCCGGGCAGCACCCCGAGCACCCCGGCCTCGTTGCACGAGGGCGCCATCCCCGGCGGCGGCGGCTCCGGATACAGGCAGCGGTAGCACGGCCCGTCCAGGAACGGCGCTTCGCTGCGCTTCGCTCGATCGGAGGACAAGAAGGTGGTGATCTGTCCCTCGAAGCGGAACACCGACGCGTGGATCACCGGCTTGCACAGGATCAGCGCGGCGTCGTTCAGCAGGTAACGCGTCTGGAAGTTGTCCGCCCCGTCCACCACGACGTCGTAGTCCTTCAAGATGTCCAGCACGTTCTCCGCTAGCAGGCGAACCGGGTGCTTGACCACCTTCACGTCGGGGTTCAATTCGTTGATGGTCTTCTGCGCCGAGTCCACCTTGAGCATGCCCACCCGGGTGGTGTTGTGCAGCACCTGTCGCTGGAGGTTGGACTCGTCCACCACATCGTCGTCCACCAGGCCGATGGTGCCGATGCCCGCCGCCGCCAGGTACAGCGCCGCGGGCGAGCCCAGCCCGCCGGCTCCGAGCAAGAGCACCTTGCCGCGGAGCATCTTGGCCTGCCCCGCCTCGCCCACCTCGGGCAGCATCAGGTGCCGCGCATAGCGCGCCTTCTGCGCGTCGGTGAACACGAAGGGCTTGTCGATGGGGTAGCCGGCCCGCTTCCACGCTCCATAGCCCCCCGCCATCGAGCGCACCCGGGAGTAACCGAGTTCATGCAGGGTCCGGGTGGCCAGGGCGCTGCGGTTGCCGCCTGCGCAGTACAGGACGATGTCGGTCTCCTTGTCGGGCACCGCATCTTCGATGCGCAGTTCCAGGCGACCCCGGGGAATCCACTGCGCCCCCGGGATGTACCCCTCCTGGTACTCGTCCCCCTCCCTGACGTCGATCAGGGCCTGTGGGACGTGCAGACGGACGTCGTCGGGGGAGGTCTCGACGATCTGCGACTTGATGTGCTGGAGAAGGCTTTGAAAGTTCGCCATGAGGGTCCTTTGTCAGGTTCCTTGACAGGGAAAACGACTTGCCCGTAATCTAACGATACGTGAGCTTATGTTCAAGCCCGAACCTGAAGTTCGGCGGCCTCGCCTGGCGCGGCCCATGAATGCATACTAAGAATAACCGGCCAAAGAGATAGCGCAGCGGAGGAAGCATGTCCCAGGAAACGCACGAACACACTCACGACCACCAACACAACCCTGGGCATAACCACGCTCATGGGCATGATCAGGCAGCCAGTCCGCCCCGCGAACTGTCCCCCGATGCACCGCCCCTGGGGCTGACCGCCATCGCGGCGGAGAAGGTGTGCGAGATCCGCGACGCGGAGAACATCGAGGAGGGCTACGGCCTGCGCCTGCGTGTGGTGGGCGGCGGCTGCTCGGGGTTTTCGTACGACCTGTACTTTGACCAGATGGGGGCGTTGGACAAGACCTACGACTCCCACGGGGTCAAGCTGATCGTCGATCAGATGAGCCTGCAATACCTGCGCGGGACCGAGGTGGACTACGTCGAGGGTCTACAGGGCGCCGGCTTCAAATTCCAGAACCCCAACGTCAAGTCGACCTGCGGCTGCGGTTCATCCTTCAGCGTCTGAGCGGGCCGGAGCGCTTCGCCCCCTTTCATTCATGAATACCGGGAACACCGGCCCCGATCGCCTGACCGGGCACGAAGGTCAGAGCGAGCACCAAGCTCAGGGCGAGGCCGAGCGGCTCAATGTGCATCTGCGCTCGCGGGAGCGACGGGTGCTCTCGTTCCCCGGCTTTCGCGAATCGGCGGTGCTGGTGCCTCTTATCTACACCCCCGGCCAGCCGACCTCATTGCTCTTCACTGTGCGGCATGCGGACCTGCCGACTCATCCGGGGCAGATTTCATTTCCTGGGGGCAAACGCGACCCGGGCGACGCCTCGCTCTACGACACGGCGCTGCGCGAGGCGACAGAGGAGCTGGGGCTTCACGCGGACCAGGACATCACGGTGCTGGGGATGCTGGACGACGTGCCGACCCCGGCGGGCTTCGTCATCACGCCGGTGGTGGCGGCGATGCAGGCGCCGCTTGCGCTCTCGCCCAATGAGCGGGAGGTGGCCGAGGTGTTCTTCGTACCGCTCCCGCACCTGCCGACAGTGCATCGGCAGGGTGCCGAGCGGGAGTTCATGGGGCACCGCTACGTTTTTCACGAATATCAGTACGAGAAGTGGCACATCTGGGGGGCCACGGCGGTGGTGGTGCGGCAGCTCCTGCTGCTGCTGGACGAGACGACGAGCCACTCGAAGGATGCCTC
Source organism: Polyangia bacterium (assembly GCA_038231615.1). Lineage (GTDB taxonomy): Bacteria > Myxococcota_A > Polyangia > Palsa-1104 > JAEUJZ01 > JBBRLA01. The sequence continues at coordinate 4,530 of JBBRLA010000328.1, forward strand.
AAGCGGGACCTGATCTGACGGCTCGCTGACCGACGGAAGCGGGGTGGCGTCGCGGTCTTCTATGTGACGACCTTTTATCGCGCGATGTCATGACCTGCCCGGTTGAGTCCGCGGCGTGGTAGCCTCTGCCATGCTCACTGCGGCGGCATCGGCCCCCTCCCAGTCTGACGCTCCCGAAAGCGGACCCCCGCGCCCGAAGAGCCCTCGTGGGCTGCCGATCATCGGGGACTCTCTGCTCTATCTGCGCGACCCCATGAGCTATCTGCTAAGGGCGCGGCAACGCCACGGGGAGCTGGTGCGCCTGCCCCTCACCGTCATCAACCCCGTCCTGGTGAGCCATCCGGCGCTCATCGAGCAGGTGCTGATTACCGATTCGAAGAACTACCGCAAGGACGTGTACCTGCGGCGCCTGGGTCACGAGGTCGTCGGGCAGGGCCTGCTGACCAGCGAGGGGGACTTCTGGCGGCGGCAGCGGCGCCTGGCGCAGCCGGCCTTCCACCGGGACCGCATCGCCGCCTACGCCGACATGATGGTGGCCTGCACCGAGCAACTGGTCGAGACGATGCGCCCCGGGCAGGTGCGCGACCTGCACGAGGACTTCATGGGCCTGACTCTGCGGATCGTTGCCCAGACGCTCTTCAGCGCCGACGTGGGCGAGATGGCCCGAGACGTGGGCGATGCGATGACGGTCATCATGGACCGCTACGCCGCCAGCCTGCTCCAGCTCTTCCCCGTGACCGCGAAGCTGCCGCTGCCGATGAACCGCCGCTTCGCCAAGGCCGTTGCGCGCCTTTCCGAGGTCATCTTCGGCGTGATCCACCAGCGACGGGCACGCATGGAAGAGGAAGAGGGCGGCGCGGGCCCGCCCGGTGGCGATCTCCTCTCGATGCTGCTCTCGGCACGGGACGAGGACGGCAGTGGCATGGACGATCAGCAGCTCCGCGACGAGATCATCACCCTCTTCGCCGCGGGGCACGAAACCACCGCGTTGGTGCTGACCTACACCTTCGTGCTGCTGTCGCGCCACCCGGAGGTCGCCGCGCGCCTGGAAGCCGAGCTGTCCACGGTGCTGTCCGGCCGCGCCCCGACGGCAGCGGACGTGCCGGCGCTGCGCTACACCGAGGCGGTGGTGCTGGAAAGCATGCGCCTGTACCCGCCCGCCTGGGCCATCGGGCGGGAGGCGCTGCAAGACGGGGACCTGGGAGGCATGCCGATCCGCCGCGGCGATCAGGTGGTGATGAGCCAATGGGTGATGCACCGGGATCCGCGCTTCTTCCCCGATCCCGAGACCTTTCGCCCGGAGCGCTGGGAGGGGGGCCTGCAAAAGCGCCTGCCCCGCTTCGCCTACTTCCCCTTCGGCGGCGGTCCGCGGGTGTGCATCGGCAACGCCTTCGCCATGATGGAGGCGACGCTGCTGCTCTCGACCGTCGCCCGGCGCTTCCGCCTGCGGGTGAAGATGGAGGGTCCGCTGCGCTTGCAACCCTCCGTCACCCTGCGCCCGCGGGATCGTCTGCATGCCCGGGTCGAGGCGGTGGGATAGCCGAGGAACCAGCACCCGACGAATCCCGCCCGGATCTCCCCGCCCTCGCAACCGTCAGGGGTCGCGACTATACTCTGCGACCATCCGGTGGCAGACGGCCGCCGCACACCCATGCAGCGCAAACTGATTTTGGCAGAAAAGCCCGCCGTGGCCCGCGACATCGCGCGGGTGCTGGGCCTCCCCACCACCGGCGGCGGCACCGGCTCCTTTCAGGACCCCCACTACGTCGTGACATGGTGCATCGGCCACCTCATCGAACTGGAGGAGCCGGCCGCTTACCAGGCCTCGTGGAAGCGCTGGTCCTTCTCCGGCCTGCCGATGCTGCCCGCCGCGTTCCGCCTGCGCCCGGTCAAGACCTCCCTCAGGCAGTGGCGCGTGGTGTGCGATCTCCTGCGCCGCCGGGACTTCGCCGCCGTCATCAACGCCTGCGACGCCGGCCGCGAAGGGGAGCTGATCTTCCGCCTGTGCCACGAGCTGTCCGGCTGCAAGCTGCCCATCGAGCGGCTGTGGATCTCTTCCCTGACCGATCAGTCCATCACCAAGGGGCTGGCACAGCTCCGGCCGGGGCGCGACTACGATCCCCTGGCGGATGCTGCCCGCTGCCGATCCGAGGCGGACTGGCTGGTCGGCATGAACGCCACCCGGGCGGTGACCCTGAAGCGCCGCGAGCAGCAGGACGTTCTGTGCTCCATCGGCCGAGTCCAGACCCCCACCCTGGGCCTGATCGTCCACCGCGAGCGGCAGATCCTGTCCTTCATCCCGCGGGACTACTGGGAGGTCCACGCTCATCTATCTGTCGCTGCCGCTGCCGCTGCCGCCGAGGGCCCCGGCAAGAAGAGCGATGACCCGGTCTTCCGTGCCGTGTGGTTCGCCGAGGCCCACCGCGGTGCTCCGCCCTTGGCGAACCAGACCCGGCGCCTGGGACAGGCGGCCCTGGCGGACGAGGTCAGCACCCGCAGCACCCGAGCCGCCACTCGGGGAGAGGCCGTGGTCGAGTCGGTCGATGCAAAGACCGTCCGCGAACCCCCGCCCCTGCTTTTCGACCTGACCTCCCTGCAACGCACCGCCAACCGGCGCATGGGGCTCTCGGCCCACCGCACCCTCCAGGTGGCCCAGGCGCTTTATGAAAAGCACAAGCTCATCAGCTATCCGCGTACTGACTCGCGCTACCTGACCTCGGACCTTTTCCCGGAGCTGCCCAAGCTCTTCGGCGCCGTCGCAAAGGATCCGGCCTATGCCCGCTTCGCCGCGCCGCTCTGCGCAAATCCGCCGCCCCCGCCCCGACGGGTCTTCCGGGACGACCGGGCCCGCGATCACCACGCCCTCATCCCGACCCCGGTGGGATTGACGCCGGCGAAGATGGCCGGGCTCGACCGGGAAGAGCGGGCGCTTCTGGATCTGATCGTGCGGCGTTTTCTGGGCGCCTTTTATCCCGATGCCGAGTTCCAGCAGACCCGCATCGTGGTGCGTGTCGGCGCCAAGGCCACAGATCCCCGGCCCGGCCCGGTCGGGATGCAGAAGGACGAGATCCTGGAGGCTGCCCCGCCCCCCCCGGATCGCTACGAGGCCCGGGGACGGGTGCGCCTGCGTGCCGGCTGGCAGGAGGTGGCGGGCTTCGGCGACCAAACGCCACAGCAAAAAGCTGGATACAATGCAAAAGGCGCGGAGGACGGCGAAGACGATTGCGAAGCGCGAAGCGCCGCGGTAGACGATCGCGAAGAGCAGCAGAGCCTCCCCGACCTGCGCACCGGGCAGCGCCTGTCGGGCAGCTTTCATCCCGAGCGCCGACGCACCCAGCCGCCGCCGCGCTACACCGAAGCCACCCTGCTCTCGGCCATGGAGTACGCCGGCCAGCACCTCTCCGACGAGGAGCTGAGGCAGCAGATGAAGGACGTCGGCCTGGGCACCCCGGCCACGCGGGCGTCCATGATCGAGACGCTGATCCTGCGAACGTACATCGAGCGCCGCGGCAAGCAGCTCCATCCCACGCCCCTGGGGATGGACCTGGTGGAGCACCTGCCGGTGCAGAGCCTGGCCTCGCCGGAGCTGACCGGCAGATGGGAGGCGCGGCTGGCGCGCATCGCCCGCGGCGAGGAGACCCGCGCGGCGTTCATGGCCGACATCGAACGCTACGTCTGCGAGATCGTCGACACCGTCCAGCGCGCCCCGACACCAGCGGCAATCTCCCTGGGCGCGGCCCCGGCGCGAACGGCCTACGGCACAAGGCCGGGGTCCAGGCGACCCGCCAGGCGCAAGGTCCCCGCCAAAACGGCGGCCGACGGCGCGGCGAAGAGGCCCAGGGTGCGGAAGGCCACGACAAGGAAGGCCCCGGCCAAGGCAGCCACTGCGGCCGGGCGAAATCTTGACGCCGCGTTGCCTGCGGAGGCTACGACGCCACGCCGCCGCGCCCAGAGTCCCTCGCCGAAGGCGGAGTCCCCGACGGCCCAGACCCGCACCCCGTCGCGGTCCTTTCGCGCCGCTGAGATCCAGAAGACGGGCGCCAATTTTGCGAAGGGCATGCCCGAGACAACGCGGCCCTTCCGATCTACGGAAGCCGGGTCCCCCTCTTTCACGAAGAGAGCGCCCGACCCATCGCGATCCGGGCTGGCCGCGGAGATTGGGAGCGTGGGCACGCCTGTGTCCCCTACCCTGCCCTGCCCGCGCTGCAAGGAAGGCCACCTGCTCGTCGGGCGCCGCGGGTGGGGCTGCTCACGCTGGCAGGCCGGCTGCCCGCTGGTGGTCCCCTTTGAGGTGCTGGGCCGGCGCCTCTCGCCCCCCGAGATGCGGACGCTGGTCGAGATGGGTACTTCTCAAGCCATGCAGTTCCGTCCGGCGGGCGCCTCCACCATTGTCGCCCGGCTGCGCCTGGCGCCACAAGGCTCACCCGCCGGTTTCGTCTATCTAGAGCCCCTTCCCTGACGAGGAGAGCGGACGGTCATTTGTTCTTCACCCCGCCTCGGACGCGGGCGCTGCGCTCTGAGAGCGCGAACTCGGCGGGCCTCATGGCGCGTTTGCGACGGCCCTCGTAGTCGCTGCCGCGGCCGAAGACCCGGGCGCGGTCGGCGCGGACATGGCGCACGACGCGGAGGGCGCGAAAGACCCCTTCCGCCTGCCACCAGGTCGAGAG
>JBBRLA010000329.1:0-9191 GCA_038231615.1 Polyangia bacterium
AGATGGTCGGCTTTCTGGCCTGATTGAAGGTTGAGGCAACAGAAGGCTCTCGTCGAGGTCACTTTGCCCAGCACCTCTGGATTGGAGAGGTTAGACCTCTCGTTCAGCGACGAGGAGTAGCCTTAACCGAGCGGCATTGGGTCTACGCGCACCGCGAGGATGCCACCGACCATGCGGCCTACTTCGGATGGCTGGAGTCGGTCATCAACTCCGAGCAATCGTATGGAGTCAGTGAACTGGTGCTTAGCGGATTCCTTCGGATCGTCACTCACCCGAAGATCTTCCCGAAGCCCTCCGGCATCGAGCCCGCGATGGTGTTCGCCGAACAGGTGCGGAACCAGCCGAACTGCACTTTGGTAGCGCCGGGACCGCGGCACTGGGACATCTTTACCCGCCTGTGCCGCGGCGCGGGGGCGAAGGGAAACTTGATTCCGGATGCCTACCTGGCCGCGCTGGCCGTCGCATCCGGCAGCGAATGGGTAACCACGGACGGAGACTTCGCCCGCTTCTCCGGACTGCGCTGGCGCCACCAGCTGCGAGATTGAAATCCCGCGTCCCCTACGCTCGATGATAAGACGCTGGAACAAAATAACATTTCCAACTTCCAAATCGGTTCTTCGACGGTGCGAAACTTGTACGTTTGCGAACATAAATTTGTTCCAGCGCCTAAGGCTCGTTCGCCAGATCATCAACCAGCGCCTCAAGTCCAATGGTATGTTCTGGCTCAAGCATCATGTTACTCGCTGGAGGTACCTCGTTCTTCTGATCTTGTCCGTCTGATTCGTCCTCCGACGACCCGAGTCTCTAGATCTGCACTCCCTGTAGGCCGGCGCGCTTGCGTTCTCAGAGCTTCCGGCCGAGTCGCAACAGCTTTTTCTTGTCCTGCCAGTGCTGGAGTTCCCCCTGCATCTTCTCCCAGCGCGAGCGCCGGTCTTCCTTTGCGTCCCGCACCAAGCGCACCATCCCCGGCAGATCCGCGGCAGCGGCGGCGGTCAGCGCCTCCGTCAGCCAGTGAATCCTGGTGTCGCATTCATGAAGGTCCCCCAGCCCGTCCTGTAGCGGCGAGACTGCGTCTACCAAGGCCTCCGCCTGGGGCACGATGCCCACCAGCAGCTCCCCGTGATAGCGCAGCTTCTTGGTCAGGATGCGCAGTTGATGGACGAAGTCCGGCTTGCCGTTCACCGCCAGCTCCAGCCACCGATCCGCCCGCCGGACCCGCCGGGCCAGCCCCCTTTGGACCTTGCCGCCCCCCAAACGCCCAGAGGGGGCGCGCAGGAGGGCCAGCCCGGAGGCGATCTCTTCGATGAACGGCGCTGCGCTTCGCTGCGCGCTACCGCCGCACGGCGCTGTGCTTCGCTGCGCGCTACCGCCGCACGGCGCTGTGCTTCGCGGCGCACTACCGCCGCACGGCGCTGCGCTTCGCTGCGCACTACCAAAAAAGGTCGCCACCTGGCCGCGCAGGCGGTCCGTCGCTGCTTCTCGTCGCTGCTGCCGTTGCAGGACCAGCGCCTCTACCCCTGATCGCTCCTCGTCCGCGACCCGGTCCAGGCGCTCCCGCAGCCACTGTAGGCTGACATCCAGGTCGCGCACGTCCCCCAGGGTCTTGCCGAAAACCGCCAGCCGCGCCTTCCCATCGCTGCGCCGATCGCCCGGGGCAAAGGGGTAGAGCCCGAACGCCGCCCGCAGGCGCCGCGTCGCCACCCTGGCGTCGTGGACCAGGTCTTCCTGGCTGCTCGCTTCATCGGCGGCCCCGGCGTCCTGACCCAACTGCTTCAACCGGCCGGAGAATTTCAGCAGATCCGCCATCCGGGCCCCAAGAATGCGTTTGAGCCCGATCGCCAGGTCCGTGTTCGCGCTGAGTCCTTCGATGGGGGTCGCTTTCGCCACGGGTCACTCCTTGGCTGGCTCCTGCGCGTCCGCCGCAACATCCGGGGCAGCGGCCGGTGTGGCATTCTGGCTGACGCTCGACGGAGGGCGGTAGGGCCCGCGGTGGTGGCGCTCCCGGTAGCGCTGGATGGACTTCTGCACCATCTCCGTCGCCGCCTCCGGCCCGACCCAGCCCTTTAACTGCGGGTCCTTGGTGGTGAAGGCGGTGGTCATGACGAAAAAGCGCTCCAGCTCTTTCTGCATGCGGTCGCCCAGGCCGGTGAAGTCCTTCACGTCCTCGGCCCTGGCGGCCTTGACCGGCAGGGCCACCACCCGGTGGTTCTGCCTGCCGCGCATGCCGCGCTCCTCGATTTGCAGGGCCCCCAGCAGGCGGCAGGAGATGACCACGCCCGGGTAGGTCACCGCGTCGATGAGGACCATCACGTCCAGGGGGTCGCCGTCCTGCGCCAGGGTCTGCGGCACGAAGCCGAAGTCGTAGGGATAGGTCACCCCCAGGGGCAGGATGCGCGTCAGGCTGAAACAACCGAGCTTGTCGTCGAACTTGAGCTTGATGTTCGCCCCCCGGGGGGTCTCCACAACAACCCGCACATTGTGCTGATCGTCGAAGGGGGGTAAGTCGTGGACTAAATTCGGCTTGATCATCAATCCTTCTCTGTAAAGCGGGCAGTGTAGCATGCTCCCTGGGAAGCTCCCTCTTTGGGGTACTCTTTCGCGATACCCGAGCCTCCGCTTGGCGCGGGCGGCCATTGAGATTCATACTTTTCTTCTCATGCGCAAGCTCGTCGAGCCCGGTTCACCCGGCGCCAGGATCATCGCGGAGGAACTGGCGCTGTGGGCCCGGGTCGCGGCCTTTTTGCCAGGGCGCGAGGCCTTCGTCACCTCCATCGCCTCCCACGACGCCGAGCTGATCGAGCTGCGGGATGCCATCGCCGAGGCCAAGCCCGAGGACGTGGCCTCCCTGGTCGAGCAGATGATGCGCGTCAGCGCCGTCGCCGTTGGCAGGCGCGGCAAGGTCGCCGCCCCGATCGATGCCCAGGCCCCCTACTTCGGCCACCTGCGCCTGCGCCCGATCGGTCCCAATGGCGAGTCCGCGTCCCTGAAGACCCGCGATGTCCTCATCGGCAAGCAGGGTCTCATCGATCGCGCCGCCGGCGTGCAGATCGTCGACTGGCGGGACGCCCCGGTGTCGCAGCTCTACTACCGTTACGACGAGGGCGACGACTACGAGGAGCACATCCCCGGCGGCAAGCTCCAGGGGATCATCGACGCCCGGCGCAACGTCACCCTGATGGGAGGGCGCCTGCGCCGCATCGGCTGCCCCCAGGGCAACTTCTTCGCCGATGCCAAGCCTGACGACGACCCTCATTCCCCTTGGTGGCAGGCCCTGGACCAGAGCCTGCCCACCCTCCGCGGCGGACAGGGGCTGGCGGCGCGGGCGCCTCGCCGGACGGCCCAGCCGGCTTCTCGGCACGGACGCGCCCCGGTCCACGCCCCCGCGGCCCAGCTTGGCGAAGGCCGCCCGATGCTGGCCGAGCGGATCGACAAGCACCTGCCCGAGATCGCCGCCCTCATCGACGCCGACCAGTTCGCCCTCATCACCGAGCCGGAAAGCGAGCTGGTGGTGATCCAGGGCGGCGCCGGCAGCGGCAAGACCACCGTGGCCCTGCACCGGGTGGCCTACCTGGCGTATCAAGACCCGGCTCGCTTTCGCCCACTAAGCATGCTGGTCATCGTGCCCAGCCAGGCCCTGGCCCGCTACGTCGGCGGCGTCCTGCCATCGCTGGGGGTGTCCGGGGTGCCGGTCCTGACCAGCGCCGCCTGGATGCGCGGCCAGCGCCAGCGCATCCTGCCCCGCCTTTCCGATGAGAAGAGCGAGGATGTGCCCCCGGCGGTCTCGCGCCTGAAGAAACACCCCAAAATGCTCCACGTCATCGACCGCTACGTCGAGGAGCAGGCCGAGTTCATGCGGCAGACGCTTCAAAAGACCCTGGCCGACCGGGCCGGGCAAAAGGACACGCCGCTTTTGCTGTCCGAATGGGACCGGCGGGCCGACCTGCCCTTGCGGGCCCGCTGCCGGGCGCTGCGCGACGCGCTTCCCCGGCTGGGGCTGCGCAGCGAATCCATCCTGCGCCTGGAGGAGGTCCTTTCACGCCTGTCCCACCGGGCCCACGACGTGGTCCGCGACTGGGCCGAGCTTTTGACGGATGCCGACAGGCTGCGGGATGGGCTGCGCGGGGCGACCGCCAACCGGGCCGACGGAGACGATGACAACCGGGTCAGCGAGCAGGACCTGGCCGAGCTTCTGGCCTGGTGCAAGGCCCAGCAGGAGGAAATCGAGCCCTTGCCCAGGGATGTCGACCCCGAACGCTACCAGGCGGTGGACGGCAAGCCCCTGGATGAAGGCAGCCCGGCGGGGCGGCTGGACGAGGAAGACGACCCGCTGCTTTTGCGCCTGTACCAGCGCAAGCACGGGCACCTGCTAAAGGGCGGCGCCGGCAAGTCGACCCGCCTGCGCTACGAGCACCTGGTCCTCGACGAGGCCCAGGACCTCTCGGCGGTGGAGGTGCGGGTGCTGCTCTCGTGCATGGCCGGCCTCTCCGTGACCATCGCCGGGGACGTGGCCCAGCGGCTGATCTTCGACAATGGTTTTACCACTTGGGAGGGGCTCCTGCGCTCCGTCGGACTCCTTTATGAACTGCCGGCGGCCAGACAGAAGCCGGTGGCCATCCGTCACCTGAAGCTGCTCTATCGGTCTACCCAGGAGGTCATGCAGCTTTCCCGGGACGTCCTGGGAAAGCTGGCCACGGACGAAAGCCAGCAGCAGGCGACCCGCCACGGCGCCCCGGTGCAGGGGTTCCCCTTTGGCGAGACCGGCGAGGCAGTGGCCTTCCTGGCCGAGGCGCTGCGCTCCCTTTTGGCCAGAGAGCCGACGGCCTCGGTGGCCCTGATCTCCCGGTATGCCGGCACCGCCGACCTGTTTTACCAGGGCCTGGGCAAGGCCGACGTACCCGCCTTGCGCCGCGTCTCCCGCCACGAGTTTCCGTTCACCCCCGGGATCGATGTCACCGATGTGAGCCAGGTGAAGGGCCTGGAGTTTGACTACGTGGTGATCCTGGATGCCACCGCCGCCGCCTACCCCGACGCCGTGGAGCCGCGCCACCTCCTGCACATCGCCACCACCCGCTGCGCCCACCAGCTCTGGCTCCTGTCCCCGGGGCCGCCTTCGCCGCTGATCCCAGCCAGCTACTTCGCCGGCGAACTGGGCGAGGCCATGAAATGACCGGATGACATCCGCCCGGGGTCGGCCCCACGTCACGCAATCTCCCGCCGCGCCTTGGTTCGCCGGAGCGAGCTTGACTCGGGGCGGTCCTCTTGCGAAGCTTTTCATGTGATGTGGGCGGACGCACGAGGGACCATCGGGCCCTATCGACAGGCTGAGACGCGGAGCATGGGGCTCCTGCAGGCGCGGCACCGCACCTCGGCCCCTGTCGGCGGGGTGACCCGGTTGTGGGCGAAATTCTTCCCTTTAATCGAGAATGGCGCGGAGCAGGTCGAGGTGTTCGACTGTGGCCTGTGCTGCCACCGGGGCCGACGGACGCGGGAGCTTTGCTGGGACGATATCCTGTCCATCGATGTCCAGGTCCGAAGGCGCGGGCCGCCGTGGCGTCGACGCTGGGTGCAACGCTATCATGCCCTGTTGGCGGATGGCGAGCCGTGGATCTTCACCTCGGCGCTGGAGAATTTTGCTGCGCTGTGTCGAACGCTGGAAGAACGGCTGCTGGAGCGCCGAGTGCCGCTTCACATGATGGCATTTGACGCCGGGCAGGTGCTCCGCTTCGGGACGTTCTCCCTGGACTTCACCCATCTGCGCAAGGGGCGGCACAAGATCGCCTGGGCCAAGGTGGACCGGGTCACCCTGGAGGGCGCGAGCGTGGTGGTGCGGGAGGCTGGGTGCCCCTGGACTGCGGTGCCGTGCCGCAAAGTACGGGACCTCCTGGTCTTTCTGGCGGTGAGCCGGCAGGCCGCCGGCCCCATGTCACCCCTGGCCCGGGAACTGCTAAAGCATCTCGCGTCCTCCTGAGCCGGCCTGGCCTTCTCCGTATGCTGGGCCGGCCGCACTGTCCCTTCTGCTTGAATCCTGGGTTCAGTGGGACCATGATCTGAGGACCATGACACGGCTTCTTCTGGCCTTGCTCCTTGTTGTCCCCCTGTCCGCGTGCAGCAGCGATGGCGGCTCCGCCAGCATGCTCCCCGATGCCGGGCCGTTGTGCGGACCGATCCTGGCGCAGGTCACCGCCAGCCTGGCCCGAAGCCAGAGCTGCAAGGTCGACGCGGACTGCGTGCACCCTAAAACCACCTGCGGCTTGCCCGAGGCGTGCGGCCTGGGTTATGCCAACAAGGACTGGCAGACGCCGGAGCTGATCCAGCTCATCAATCAGTGGGTGGGCGACGCCTGCGCTGACCCGCACTGCGCCTGCCCGGCAATCGCGTCGGCACCGCCGGCCTGCAACGCCGGCACCTGCGGCCCGCGACAGACCGGCGGTCTGGTCGGCGCCTCGTGCGTGACCGACGGTGACTGCCAGAGCCGCCAGTGCCTGACCGAGGCCCAGGACACGCGCTACGTCGGGGGCGCCTGCACGGTGAAGGGCTGCGACCAGACCGGCATCACCTGCCCCGCCGGTTCGGAGTGCAAGGGCCAGGGCCAGATCGATGGCAAGACCGTGGCCATCTGCGTCTCCAAGTGCGAGGTGATGTTGGGCACCAACGTGTGCCGCGCCGGCTACCTGTGCTGCTCGGGCCCCGGCCCCCTCCGCACAATGGGCTGGTGCTCTCCCGAGAACAGCCCCCTGTGCCTGGGTGTGTAAACGCGTCGTTCGCTTGCATCTCAAGGGGGCAGGGTCTAGCCTTCATGTCCGCCCGTTGCTCGCTGGAAAGGGCCATGGCCGCGGTGATGATCTCTGTCGCCGACATTGATTCCTCACCTGCAAGTATAGAGCGTGCCGCTACACGGTCAACGAACCCATCTACCCCGACTTACCCCGGGCGCAGATCAAGCAGCCGACGCCCAGAGGGAATCGTGGCGCTCAAACCCGCCACCTGCAGTTTGAACTAATAGGAGCCACCACAAAATAACTTTTCACTTTCCATGACCAGCTCCGAGGAGCCTTCCCAAATCCAAGGGAAAGTTATTCGGTGGCGGCTCCTAACTAACTACTCGTCGTCATCCTCCGGTTCTCCGTCATTGTCCTCGCCGCCGACGTAGCGGAAGGTCTCGCCGCGGACGTCGAGGATGCTGGGGCGGAAATTCGTCACCACCGCCCGCTGTGTCAGCGCCGGGTGGTTGGCCCGCGAGGCCCCGATCAGCCCCTGCCCATCCTTCAACGTGCGCACCTCGTCGTGGTAGCTGATGTCGTGCAGCACCCCGAAGCGCCGCTTGGCCGCGCGGAATTCGTCCTCGCTGTCGGTGCTCATGTGGATCACCACGGTGGCCTGGGGCGCCACGCCCTTGGGGATGTCGGTGGCCCGCTGCGCCGCCAGCACGTGGGAGGTGGTGCGGTGGCGCCGCTGCTCGCCCCCGAGTTGCAGGTGGCGCTTGCCGGCCGGGGTCGCCATGTCCCCATGGGCCTCGTCGTGGATGTGCCAGCGCAGCGGGTCTTCGCCATTGAGAAGCGGACGAGACAAGGCGTTGCTGGCGATGACCTGCAGGGGATTGACCTGCTCGACGCCCACGTAGCGGCCTTCCAGGTGCAGCAGCACCGGCCAGCCGCGCTCCAGTTTGCGGATCAGGTGCTGGCCGGGCTTGATGATCTTGCTCAGCTGATCGAGCTGCATCATCAGCGCCCCGGTGACCCGGCTGTCGATCTTGTGTTTGAGCAGTTCGGTGCGGATCACCTCGGGCAAGGCATCCTCGCCCTTCCAGCCGATGATGCCGGCGATGATCTTCTGGTACATGGCCTGGCCGCCGCGCTTGGTGGCCTCGGCGCCGCCGTTCAGGTAGGTGGTGTAGCCGAAGAGGCCGACCTCGCTGGGGTCCAGCGTCAGCGGCTCGATGAGCAGGCCGCGATCGACGAGGTCGGGGTATTTTAGCCGAAAGGCCGGCATGCTCTCTTCCAGACCGATCAGATAGGCGCCGTTCATGGTCAGGTTCCAGCGTTCTACGCCGTAGACCTCTTGCAGATACTCCCACTGCGCGGGGTCGGTGTTGGGGTAGAAGCCGGCGCGCAGTTCGTCGCCGGTGACGCCCTGGTGGCAATCGGAGGTGAAGCGCACGATGCGGGGGGGCTTGATCATCTCGCCCAAACCCTCGCAGGGGGCGACGCAGCCTTCCATGAGCAGCATGGCGATGTGGGTCTTGCCGCTGCCGGTGCGCCCCAGGATGATGAGGAACTGAGGGGTGTTCTGGCTGATGGCGATGAAGCGACCGTCGGCGGTAATGCCGATGATGGTGAACTGATCGGGCAGGGAGGACTCGCCGGCCACCAGGATGCAGTGGCGCAGGAGCAGGAGTTGCTCGCGGCGCAGGGTGCGCAGGGCGGCAAACTCCTCTTCTTCGACGGCGCCGAGCTGGGCATGTTGCTGAATGATGCCCAGCGCCTGGCTGATGCTGCCGTAGCAATTGTGCCAGATCTGGTAAAGCTGGTGTTGCAAGGTCACGGAGCACAGGTGGCCCTGGAGGGTCTCGACATACCAGGCGAAGACGGTGCGGCTCAGATAGGAAAGGAGGCCCAGGAGGTGGATGAGGTGGCGGTCAAGAGGGGTGGGCTCGGGGTCGTGCAGGGGGTCGACGACCTCGTAGGTGATCCAGGCCATGGGGAGGCGGGCGCCGTCGGCGGGGTCGGTGGACAGAGGCAGGGCGAGGTCGGCCTCGGCTTGCAGGACGGCCAGGCCGGCGGCGGCGCCTTTTTCGAAGCGGGGGCGGATCTCGTCATGTTCGCCGAAGAAGGCGGCCATGGGGGCCATGAGGCGGTAGCACAGGCGGTGGGTCAGCATGTGCCGACGGGTGCACCATTTGTCGTAGAGTGAGGTGCACTCGCGGATGACCAGGGTCATGGCGACGATCAGGCAGCAGACGAGGGATTCGGAAGGAGTGACGTCGTAGTCCTCGGCGGGGTAGGAGACGGGGACGTCGCGCTGATAAGGGGACATGCGATCGGGCCGCGGGGCGGGGGCCGGGATGGCGGCGGCGGCTTGGTCAGCGGCGGCTTGGTCGGCGGCGGCTTGGTCGGCGGCGGCTTGGTCGGCGGCGGCTTGGTCGGCGGCGGCTTGGTCAGCGGCGGCTTGGTCGGCGGCGGCCTGGTCAGCGG
>JBBRLA010000330.1:0-9177 GCA_038231615.1 Polyangia bacterium
AGCCCGAGCCCCACGTAGCCTCCGGCCCGCACGGTGCCGTAAAACAGGATCTCCGTCAGCCAGTGCTGGTTGATCCACGGCTCTTTCGAGGTGTAGGAGAAGGGATCGTGAAGGGGGAACGAGTGGGTCTTCAGCAGGTACGCGCCGGAGCGCAGGTACCAGCCGGTGTCCGGCTCGGTGATGACGGTCAGTGCGCTGGCGGCGACACACAGCAAAAGGACCATTTGAAAAAGACTTTCGCGCGATCCGCAGCTTGGGTCATCGCCATTGCCATGTGGAGACGATACCGAGGCCACGCCTCACGATATACTCAAACACGTTTCAAAAGCGGAGTTTTTCCGCCTACGAATCGAAGTCGGATTTGGGAAACCGGAAGCCGCGAGACTGCTGGCCCGGCAGTGTTAGGATGCGCCATGTTTCATCCGCGAGGGTCGCGGCCCGCGTTGGCAGGCAGGCCGATGTTCCGTGCGCTCCTGTTGTGCCTGGGGCTCCTGTTGTGCGCCCCGGCGCTGGCGGCGGAGCGGTATCAGGTCTCGCTGCTCACCATGTCCCCCGGCTCGGACCTTTTCGCCCGCTTCGGCCACACCGCCCTGGCCATCGAGGACCGGCGGGACGGCACCGAGGTGGCCTACAACTACGGCACCTTCGACATTCACGAGCCCGACCTGTGGCGCAAGGCGATGGGGAAGCGCCTGCCCTACTGGGTCAGCACGATGAACCCCGGCGAGACGGCGATGCGTTATGCCGATCGCGAGATCCGCGTCCAGCAACTCGCCCTTTCCGATGAGCGCGCCGGGGCCCTTCTTGCGCTCTTGCAAGAGCGGGCGCTCCGGCAAAACCGCGTCTTCCCTTACGATCTGTTCGCCGACAACTGCGTGACCCGGGTGCGGGACCTCATCGACACCGCGTCCGGCGGGTGGCTGCGGCAGCACACCGCGGGCCCCGCGCCACGCACCTTCCGCGCCGAAGTGCTGCGGACGCTGGCGCCGGCACCCCTGTGGGCGGCGACGGCCATGGTGATCTATGGTCCCTATACCGATCAGCAACGCAGCCGCTGGGACTCGCTGGCGCTGCCGGAGGCGCTGCACGACGCGGTGGCGGAGCTTTCTGACGGCCCGAAGGTCCGGCTGGTCCGCTCGGAGCGGCGCTGGCGCGGCGAGGACTTCGGCCCGCTCGCCTACCTGCCGGACCCGCTGCTCCCGGCGATCCTGGCCGCTGCGCTCCTGGTCTATGGCCTGCTGGCCGGTACCACCGGTACCACCGGTACCACCGGTACCACCGGTACCAGAGGACGTCGTGCGGTGGGGCTGACCGGGGCCGCCCTGGCGCTGGTCGCGGGCGTGCTGGGGACCCTGGTGTGCCTCCTTGAGGCGACGCCCCACCCATGCTTCCAGCACAACCAGAACCACTTCCTGCTCAGCCCCCTGGACCTGGGCCTTGTCCCCCTCTTCATTCTCGTCCTCTGGGACCGGGGACGCCCCCGCCGCCTCTTGGCCCGGGGGCTTTTCTGGCTGCTTCTGGCCACTGCGCTGGTTTCGGCCCTGCACCTGCTCATCGGCCACGTGGTGGGTCACCTTGGGCCTGCCCCCTGCACCCAGGTTCACTGGGGGGTCCTGTTCTGGTCCCTGGGCTTCCGCCTGCTCCTGCTCGGGTGCATCGTGCGGATCGCGCCGGGGTCGCCAAACCCCCATCTTGACCCGCGGCGTTGACTCTGGCGGGGCGCTGCGGCAACCTTCGCCGCTTGAAGGAGTCTTCTACAAGAGACATGTTGATACCGATTCGGAGCCTCGGCCTGGTCCTTCTCGTGGGCCTGGCTGCTTCGTGCACCCAGCAAACGCCGCTGGCCCCGGGGTGCCGCACCTTCGACCGCAGCGGCGCGGTAGGCGATACCACCACCCCGCCGAATCACTGCTTCTTCTTCCCCTCGGGCATGGCCATGGACCCGCTGGGAGACGTGCTCTACGTCGGCAACACCAACGGGGACCTGAGCTTTGGCGGCGGGACCGTGGTGGCGGTGGACGTGCTGCGTTACGAGCGCGCCGTGGCCTGCACCCGCAAGGCCCGAGGGGAGGCGATCTCCGTCGACTGCTCTCAGGTGAAGACCTGTCCGGCCCTGCAACCGAGCGACCCCATCGAGACCGTCGATAGCGTGGCCCCACCCACCGACCCGAACTACGACCCCTGCTTCTGCGAGACCGACCTGACCGACCCCAACGTGGTGAACTGCGAGTCCCACCGCTTCATCCTGCGGGACCAGACGGTGCGGGTGGGCAACTTCTCCGGTCCGGTGCGCCTTCTGGCCAGCGATCCCGGCGACTGGAACCTGGTGACGTCGTCGACGGAGCTGCATCGTACCCTCTACGTGCCGGTCCGGGGCGATCCGTCGCTGACCTATATCGATGTGACGCGCAAGCCGGGGGACCTTGCGACCGCCGCCCCGAGGGTCGCCACCACCGCGCCGGCAGTGCGCTTGCGCTGCGGCGTCGATCGCCCGGCGGGCGCCAAGGTGACCGATTGCGACGACGCGCACCGGGTGCAGCACCAGGACCTGCCGGCGATCCCCAACCCCACCGACTCCAACCCCAGGAGCCTTCTGCGCTTCGCGCTGCCTCCCGCGCCCTTCCAGGTCACCCTGGACCGCGGCTGCAAGCCGGGCTACATCCAGCTTCTCACCCCCGGCCGCCTCCCGGTGCGGGGCAAGCTGTGCCAGAAGCCAAACCCGGACCCGAATAAAACCGGGACGGTGGATGCCCCCGAGGGGAATTATGGCTACTTGCTGGTCACGCACCTGGCCGGGGGCGAGATCTCGGGCTTCACCATTCCCGATCCGACCACCGGGCAGCCGGTGCTGCGCACCCTCTTGCCGGAGCCGAACACGCCGCAGGTGGGGCTTTTCCCGGGTTCCTCCAACGGGCTGCACGGCACCTACGACCTGGCCCCCCGCGTCCCCGGTGACCTGACCCAGGCGTGGTACGGGACCTCGCGACTTTCGGGGTTGATCGCCACGTTCCGGGTCTCTCCCGCGGGCAGCATGAACGGGCCGCTGGTCGTGCCCGGCCTGAGCTTCAACCTGTCGGCGGCCTACGCCGGCACCGGCGGGGACGTGCGTCAGGTCCTCTTCGAGCCCGGGGGCGCCCGGGCCTTCCTGGCGGTCAACAACCCGCCCTCGGTGGCAGTGGTGGACACCCGGCTGGACCTGGGTTCGACGCCGGCCAATCTGGTGACCAACGTGATCGACATCTGCCCCGGCAGCTCGCGGATGCTGCTGTCCCGGGGCAAGGCAGAACAGAACGGCGCCCTGGTGAAGACCAGCCGCCTGTACATCGCCTGCTACGACGCGTCCCAGATCGGCGTGGTGGACCCGGACACCGGGGATCTGGTGGGCACGATCCAACTCGGCCGCGGCCCCACCACCCAGGTGCTAAACTACGGCGGCGAGCCGGATGGGGGTGTGATCGATCCCTGCGCCGATCCCTTCGTCGGAACCCAGGAGGCCGGCCTGCGGGGGGTGACCTGCCCGGCGGCGAACGGGCTGCGGGTGCGCCTGGGGGCCACCGATCTGTCGCCGCGAATGTACGTCACCTCGTACCTGGACAATGCCGTGGCCGTGATCGACCTGGACCCGCGCAGCCCGACCTTCCAGCGGCTGGTGTCGCGCATCGGTCTCCCCTTGCCCAAGCTGGTGCAGTGAACGCGATGAGGAACCCTCTTGTTTCGGGCTTCCGCCCTGGGACCCTGGCGATCCTTCTGGGCCTCCTCGGCTGCACCACCACCCAGGTGCCCACGCCGACCCGGGTGCTCGACCGCCCGAGCGACGTGGCGCTCTTTTGCCTGGACTACGAGTTCTACCCAGATGAGACCTGCCCGCTCTCGGCAGCGATGCTGTCGCCGCCCGTGGCGGTGAACGGGGCCTACGATCCGACTGTCGATCAGAACTATCTCGACTCCTACTGCAACGCCCCGCTGGACAACACGCGGACCCCCAAGGTCACCATCCTGGCCTCGCAGGAGTGCGACGGCCCCCACCGGCTGAACCTGATCAAGCCGCTGCGCGACGCCGCCATCCGCCAGGGGCTCGATCCCGACCATCCCTGCTGCCCGGCGGACAACGTCGGCTGCGGCATCGAGCCCCCGGCCTGCGTGCGGCGCACCCTGGAGGCCCTGGTCACCAACAGCGCCCGCGACGAGGTGGCCCTGGTCAACACCGAGACCGTGGTGACCGGCCTGTCCACCATCGGCAGCATCGAGAACCTCCAGAGCAACCGGCCGGGCTTCGGCTTCCTGCCGGTGGGCTCGCTGCCCCAGCGCATCCGCAGCTATACCCCGGCCATCCCGACGGTCCCGGCAGGGACCAAGGACCCCGGCCTGGCCCTTTGCCCCAGGCCCCACGTCCCGCCGGGGCAGACGGCGCCGCGGCAGGAGGCGCCCTTCTCCTGGGCCGTCACCACCAACGCCGGATCGTGCGATCTTTCGCTCCTAGATCTGAACCAGGTGGTAAACTTGATCCCCGATCCCATGGACTGCGGCCCCACCCCGCAAAGCGGCGTGCTGGCGGGCCGTGCCTCCTGCCCCGTTCGCGTCACCCCCTATGCGACGGACCCCAAAAAGCCGCTCCTTTCGCGGCCTGCGTGGGTCGAGCCCTTGCCGCTGGACCTGCCGGCAAACTGCACCGGCACCGCTCCGGACAAGCGGGCGCTGGTGGCGTTTCCCACCTGCGGCCTGGTGGCGGATATCGACCTGTCCACCGGACAGATCAAAGAAGCCCTCGTGTTCGACGACAAGGGCGCCTCCGTGGTGACCGATCTGTCCACGTTGAGCTGCCCCGCAGACTGCGGCGGCGGCGGCGGCGGCGACCTCATGGGGGACGCCGACGGGGGGAGGGCCCGCGCCAGCACCCCGTCCTCGATCGCCGTGGATGAGGAGAACCACCGCATCCTGGTGGCGGACAGCCAGGTCGGGCGGCTGACGATCCTCGATTACGATCCCGGCCTGGGAAAAGAGCCGCGGTTCTTCCCGCCCCGGCAGTACCCCCTTTCGTACACCAGTTTTCCCGAAAACCCCCGCGGCCAGCTTTTCGGCGCGGACGTGGTCCGGGTGTCCCCGCGCACCGCCGCCGGCAAGTTCGCCTACCTGGTGGCCCGCGACGCCACCGTGCGGGTCTTCAACCTGGACCAACTGCGCGAGTGCGAGACCAACCCCGACCCGCGCTGGCTGCAAGAGCAGGCGATCCTCGGCCCGGCCCGAGTGCACCCCGACGAGGAAATTTCGAGCAACCTGAAGCGGCTCTCGTGCTTCCCCATTGGCACGCCGCGCAGCCCGCTGGCCCTTTCCCCGGGGATTCCCCTTTCCGGCGGCGCCCTGCCCCGAGACGTGGCCTTCGTACACCTGGACATCGGCTGCGATCCCGGCGATCCGAACTGCCCCTACTCGAACCAGTATGACACGGTGAACAACGGCGTGACCCCGGCGGCGCCGACCAACTGGATCGGGGACTTCGCGTGGATTCTCGCATCCAGCGGCAGCGTGCAGGCGGTGCAGATCGCCGACGAATGCCCCATGCCCAGCTACCGCGCCTGCTACCCCGACCAGGGCACGGCACGGCGGGTGGCCCTTTTGCGTACCCTCCAGCCGGGGCAGACCCAGGACGCCAACACCGCCCCGGCGCTGCCCCAGGCAGTGCAGGTCATCCCCCAGGACCGTTTGGGCAATGTGCGCCGGGTGCTCTCGTCGCGCTTCGACGATCTGAACCCGGGGCCGCGGGTGGTGGCCGACACCCAGGGCCAGCCCTTCACTGTGCGCACCCTCACCGGCAGCTCGGTGGTCATCGGCCCGGTGCAGGACCCGAGCGACCCCCCAAACCAGACGCGCAACCGCCTGGTGCTGCCGGCACTGGCCTCATTCACCTACCTGCCGGTGGACCCGATCTGCAACCTGACCCTGGCCGACCCGGACCATCCCTCGACGTATCTTGCGGCGGCCCGCCGCCCCCAGACCATCGCCTCGTTCCCCGACCCCTACGCGGTGCGCAACAACGAGAACTGGACCCTGGACTGGGAGGGGGCCTTGTTGGGCCTTTCCCGCACCAACGGGCGCCTGGTTACCGGCGGGCAGACGGCCCCGGGTTTGCCGCCGCCGGACCCGAACCAGCCGGCCCCGCCGCCCCATGGGACCCTCATCGATCAGGGGGGCCTGTATTGCCGGCGCGGCGTGGAGGACGGGGACAAGCTCTGGCTCAACGGCTGCAATGTCGACACGGACTGCGACTCCGGGCAGTGCGAACGCGAGCCGACCCGGGGCAGCCTGCCCGGCATTTGCCTTTCCGGCGAGGGCCAGAAGACGATCTGCCAGAACGCCACGCTGCCCCTCACGGTGGACCACATGGTGGGAAACGACCAGACCGTGTGGGCGGCGGCGTGGACCCAGCGGTATCGGATCATCCGGGCGGAGCAGCAGCAGTTGGGCGCCAACCCGCTCGACCGGCCGCAAGGCGGGTCTGGCGCGGTGGCCGACTCGCTGGATCGACTGACCCTGGCGGAGCTGGCCGAGCCGGAATTTCAGATCGAGCAGCAGCGCTGCGACGACCTGAACATCGGCGATCCCTGCATGCTGCCCAAGGAAGTCCCGCCGGCGCGCGTCTTCAACGACGGCAAGGGCCATGTGCTTCCGGTGACCGACCCGGCGCCGGCCCTGATCCATGTGCAGCAGCCCGACGGCAGCTTCCTGCCCAAGCCGACCTTCTGCCGGGCCGACCTGGACGGCAAGGGCCTGACCATCCGAAGGTGCCTGGTCGAGTGCAAGAACACCGCTGATTGCGGCTTCGGCTTCGTCTGCGCCCACTCCGCGTACGAAAAGTTCGAACTGCCGCTCAAACCGCAAAACCCGGACGATCCCGACCCGGAACCCCGTCCCCGCTGCCTGCGGGCCCCGCTGATCGCTGCCGGGACACCCATCGTCAAGAACATCTACAACGTCGCCCAGAAGAAATACGTCCCGACGTGGGTCCCGATGAACGAACCGGACGCGCAGCACATCATCGACGCCTGCTTCCCCTCTCCGTTGAGCTACGTGGTGCGTGCCGGAGACTCGTTCCTGGTTCACGGCGACCTTTCTGGCGCGCCATCGCCGGAGAAAGTGGCGCTGGTGCAGGCCCAGGGCGTAGTGCCGGGGCAGTGCCAGCGCCCTACGATTGCCGATGGGGACATCTTCCAATACGCCCGCCTGTACCAGCCGCGCCTGCGCCTGGGGCCAAAGACCTATACCAAGGACGCCGAGCTGCCCGTCTGCACCGGTGCCTGGATCAGCCATCATGTCACCGAGGACCCCGCGGTCCCGATCCCCAGTGTGCCGAGTTGTAACCCGGCAGCGAGCATCGTCACCCTCCCCGACACCAACATGAGCCAGCTCCGGGTGGTGCAGGCGTCCACGGCCATCGACTCCGCCAAGAAGGACCCGAACGACCCCTTGAAAAGGGAAAGCGACCTGTTCGGGATGCTGCCCCTTGACCAGACCAATTCGTGCGTGCTCACCCCCGCAGCCGAGACGCTGACCTATCCGGGTCAAGCGACCTGCGCCAACGACCCCACGCAGTGCCCCGCCTGCCCCGACGGGAGCCCGCCGCCCTGCGCGCGGCGCATCCACTTCGAGAACCCGGCATTTAACCTGGTCCTGCAGATCCCGCGCAACACCCTGCCTCTGCCTCTGCCCGCGACCACGACCTTTGTGGATGATATGGGGAAAAGCCAAAGCGTCCCGGTTTACTACAAGGCGCTAAACTCCCACGGGGCCACCCTGGCGGGTCAGTCGGCGACCTCCTTCGTGGGGGGAGAATGGCTGGCGCCGCCAGAGGGCTACGCCATCACCTTCGTCGTCTCGGGAGGGTACTTGCCCTACGCCGTGCCGGCGCTGGTGCCGGCGGTGAACCAGCAGGCCCAGGGGCTGCGCTCGGCGACGGCGGCCCCGGATGGATCGGTGTTCATCGTGGACGAGGGTCGCACCAGTTCGGCCACCGGCCTGCGCGGGCAGCTCATGCGCCTGTTCCGCGAGCACATTGACGGTTCCTTCGTCGTCCGCTGACCCCTTCCCGGGCCTTTTTCCCGGCCCGGTGCCGAGCGAAAAATTTGCCCCAGCGAGGGCGATGTGTTAGTTCAGAAGTAATGCGCGACCTCGATCGTTGGAAGGATAAGGTTGAACTCCAGCTCGACGGAAGGCAGATCTTTTTCCTGTTCTTTGGCAGTGCGATCTGCGCCTGCCTGATCTTCGTGCTGGGAGTGATGGTGGGTAAGCGGGTGGAGGCGCGGGCGCTGATGCAGGCGCAGGCCCCGGCGGACGACCCGCTGGCGGCCCTGGACGAACTGGGCAGCGCGGAGGAAGGCCTGACCTTCCACAGCGCCCTGTCGGAGAAACGCGAGGGGCGCAAGGTGAAGGCCGCGGCGTCGCTGGCCGCCGTGGGCCCGGAGGCCAACGACCCGGCCAAGGTCGAGGCGCAGCCCGTGCCCCTGGTGGTACAGGAGGAGGGGCCCAAAGGGGACAAAAAGCCCGCAGTGGTGCTGCCGAAGGACAAGGCCAAGCTGGCCGCCGCGCCCTTGCCTCCCGCCAAGGAGGGCAAGGAGGGCAAAGAGACCAAGGACGCCAAGCAGGACCCGAAGGGTAAAAGTCACTTCACCCTGCAACTCTCGGCCTTTGCCACCAAGGGCGAGGCCAGCGACTTCATGCGGCGCCTGCGGGACGCAGGCTACAAGCCCTTCATCACCGAGAGCCTGATCCCAGGCAAGGGCCTGATGTACCGGGTGCGCCTGGGCGACTTCGTCAGCCGCGACACGGCCCTCAGCGCCAAGGGCGACTTCGAGCGGAAGCAGAAGATGGTGGCCTACGTGGCCAAGCTCTGATCCCGCAGGGAATGGCTCCGGGCCCCTGTAGGCGGGTGCAGTTCCCTGCGCTCGTGATCTCCTATACCCATGCCGGTCCACCATCCGTTTCGGTCAGCGCGCTGTCAGGGTCTCTCCTCCGGCCCTCATCAGGGTCGGCCGGGTGTGAATCAGGGTCCCCCGGGCTGCCTCGGGGTCGTTGCTCTCCTGCCCGTACCAGTAGGCCCAGCCGGGGGGCAGATCATCCACCTCCTTTTGGCTCACCCCCCTCATCCCGGTCTCCTCCTTCAGCTTGCGCAGCACCGCCGGGTCC
>JBBRLA010000331.1:0-9168 GCA_038231615.1 Polyangia bacterium
ATGGGTATTCAGGTCCTCGGCCATGCGCAAGACCGCATCGGGGAACCGGGGGGACGCGGGCGGCATGAGCGCATTGTCGCTCAGGCCGCGACGGGAAGCCAGATGGGGCGTCCGGGAAAGGCAACCACGTCCCCGACCGGCGTTTTCCGGCTTCGGCTCCGTCTGCCCGGGTGGGGCAGTGGGGCGGATCCGTGGCACCACGTCCCCGACCGGCGTGTTCCGGCTTCGGCTTGGTCTGCCGGGTGGGACTTCGGCTCCGTCTGCCCGGGTGGGCAGGGGGGCGGATCCGTGGCGCCACGTCCCCGACCGGCGTTTTCCGGCTTCGGCTTGGTCTGCCGGGTGGGACTTCGGCTCCGTCTGCCGGGTGTGGGCCGTGGGGCGGATCCGTGGCGCCACGTCCCCGACCGGCGTGTTCCGGCTTCGATTCCGTCGCGGGCCTTGGGGCCCTTGCGGATTGCCACCTCGTGCCATACATAAGTCCCCGCCCCATGACTTCGCCTTCTGACCAAGAACTGCCCGCTGGCGGCGCATCCCCTGCATCCGGCGCCGGCTCTGACGTGGGCCCCGCCGACCTGCTGGAGGCCTCCCTGGACGCGGCGGTGAACGTGGTCTCCGCCAGGGAGGGGCTGGGCCGCCTGGTCACGCTGCGCAAGCAGGGGCAGCCGCTGGTCCGGGTGCAGGGCTGCGAGGGGGCGTTCCAGGCGCTGACTCTGGCCCGCTTGGCGCAGGAACTGCCCCGGGAGGCGCTGCCGGTCATCGCCGTGGTCAAGGACGAGGCGCAGGCACAGGCACTGGCCCGGGACCTGCAATTCTTCCTCGGCTCCCAGAGCGGAGACGACGCCGCCGGCCCGGCTCGAAGGGACGTGCTGACCCTGCCGGGCATCGAGATCGGCCCCTGGGTGGACGCCTCGCCGGATCGCCGGGCGATCCTTCAGCGCCTGGGCACCCTGTTCCGCCTGTCCCAGGGGCCGGGGCTGGCCGGGCAAGTGGTGGTGGCATCGGTACTGGCCCTGTGCCGGCGGGTGGTGCCGCGGGCGGCCTTCGCCGATCTGGTGGACATCCTGCAGGCGGAGCAGGAGATCGACCGCGACGCCACCCTGGCCCTGCTCCAGCGCGCCGGCTACACCCGCATGCCGGTATGCGAGGACCCGGGCACTTTCGCCGTGCGCGGGGGGGTGATCGACCTTTTCGTGCCGCTGTATCGCTTTCCGGTGCGCATCGAATTGTACGGCGACCTGGTCGAGTCGATGCGCTTCTACGACCCGGCGACCCAGCGCACCCTGCGGTCCCTGGACGAACTCTTCATCCACCCGGTGCGCGAGACCCTTTTGACAAAGGGCAACCGCCTGCGCGAGCGCCTGCTGGAGGCCGGCGACGCAGCCAGCCATCCGTCGTCACGCACGCGGCAAATCCTGGAGCAGATCGAGAGCGGCGAGGACTTCTTCGGCATCGAGGCGCTGACCCCGGCGTTCCACCAGCGCATGGCCTCCATCGCCGAGTACCTGCCGGCGCACCCAACGTTCTTCCTGTCCGAACCCCACCAGCTCGCCGACGCGCTGATGGACGAGCTGATCGCCTCGGACGAGGCCTACCGCCGCCGCCTGGAAGAACGGCGCCTGGCCTTCCCGCCCGCCGATTTTTACCTGAACCCCGACGAATTCGCCGGGCTCTGCGCCGATCCATCGGGCGGCGAACTACCCGACCGGGCCGACCCGGCCTATCGCCCCTACCGGATCGAAGCCCAGGGGCTGACCATCCTGGAATACGAAAGCGAGCCCGCCGCCGCCACACCCCTTGCCGAGGTCCCCGAGCTGCGCTTCCTGGCCCGGGACCACCGCGACCTCCAGGCCGAGCTGCACCGCGGCCGGGCGGAGAAGCACGACCACCTGTTGCAGCCCCTGGTGCGGCGCCTGCGCGAGCACCGCGACAACGGTACCCATACGCTCCTCATTTCGCCCAACCTCCAGCACGGCGAGCGGCTGGAGCAGATGCTGAAGGGGTATGGACTGTTCCCGCACCTGCACCGCCCCGGGGTGGCGGGGCTGATGGCCGAGCAGGCCCACGGCGGGGTACACATCTTCGACATCCTGGACGAACGGACGTGGGCCCACGGCTTCGAATCGTCGGCCAAGGCAAAAAAAGGCGCGGGGCGGCTGGAGATCAGAAGCGGCCCTCTACACCGCGGCTTCGACCTGCCCCTGGACGGCGTGGCGCTTTACTGCGAGTCGGAGATTTTTGGCGAGAAGGCCGCCCGCCGCTCTGCCAAGGCGCCCAAAAAGCCCTCGATGGGCGAGTTCAAGGACCTGGAGGTCGGCGCCTACCTGATCCACAAGCTGCACGGGGTGGGCATTTACAAAGGCCTGACCAAGCTGCCCCTGAAGGGGGGCAAGGTGCAGGTGGACTTCATGCACCTGGGGTATGAGGGCGGGTCGCTCTACCTGCCGGTGTGGCGCCTGAACGAGGTGCAGCGTTACGTCGGGGCAGAGGGGCTGACGCCCAAGGTCGACCGGCTGGGCGGGGAGACCTGGCTGAAGACAAAATCCAAGGTCTCCAAGGAGGTCCGGCAGATGGCCGAGGAGCTGCTGCAAATCTATGCGCAGCGCGAGGCCCTGCCCGGCCATTCGTTCCGCCTGGACGAGAGCGCCGAGCAGCTTTTCCAGGAGTTCGAGGCGACGTTCCCCTTCGAGGAGACCCCGGATCAGCAGCGGGCCATCGACGACGTGCTGGCGGACATGGACCAGGAGCGGCCGATGGACCGCCTGGTCTGCGGCGACGTGGGCTATGGCAAGACCGAGGTGGCCATGCGGGCGGCGATGAAGGCGGCGCTCTCGGGCAAGCAGGTGGCGGTGCTGGCGCCGACCACGGTGCTGGTGGAGCAGCACGCCGCGACCTTCACCGAACGCTTCAAGGACCTGCCGGTGCGCCTGGCGTCCCTCTCGCGTTTCCGTTCGCGGGCCGAGCAGGTCGAGACCATCAAGGGGGTGGCTCTGGGCGGCATCGATGTGGTGATCGGCACCCATCGGATGCTTTCCAGCGATGTGCGCTTCAAGGACCTGGGTCTGGTGATCATCGACGAGGAGCAGCGTTTCGGCGTGGCCCACAAGGAGCGCCTGAAGAAGCTGCGCACGCAGCTGGATACGCTGACCCTGACGGCGACGCCGATCCCGCGGACGCTGCACATGGCCATGTCCGGGCTGCGGGAGATCTCGATCATCACCACGCCGCCGGCGGATCGGCTGGCCATCCGCACGGTGGTGGCGCGGGAGAACGACGACCTGATCCGCGATGGAGTCAAGAAGGAACTGGCGCGGGGCGGGCAGGTGTTCTTCGTACACAACCGCGTGGAAAGCATCGGCAAGTGGGCGCGGCGGCTGCACGAACTTCTGCCCGACGTGCGGGTGCTGGTGGGCCACGGGCAGATGGGGGCGGAGGAATTGGAGCAGGTGATGCTCGACTTCGTGGACGGCAAGGCCGAGGTGCTGCTGTGCACTACGATCATCGAGAGCGGGCTGGACATCCCGCGGGCCAACACGATGTTCGTGGACCGGGCGGATACGTTCGGATTGAGCCAGCTTTATCAGCTTCGCGGGCGCATCGGGCGCAGCAAGGAGCGCGCCTACTGCTACCTGCTGGTGCCGCCGCAGGAGTCCATGTCCAGCGAGGCCAAGCAGCGCCTGGCGGTGCTGCAACGATTCACCGAGTTGGGCGCGGGCTTCAACATCGCCAGCCATGACCTGGAGATCCGCGGGGCCGGGGATCTGCTGGGGGCCAAGCAGTCGGGGACCATTGCCGCGGTGGGTTTTGAGATGTACACGCAGCTCTTGTCGGAGGCGGTGGCCGAGCTGCGGGGGGAGCCGCTGGTGCAGGACCGGGACCCGGAGCTGACCTGCGACCTGCCGGGGTTTATCCCCGACGATTACTTGCCGGACACCGGGCAGCGGCTGGACTTCTACAAGCGGCTTTCGGCGGCGCAGAATGAAGAGGAGGTCGGGGCCATTTTGGTGGAACTGCACGACCGCTACGGGCAGCCGCCGGAGGAAGTCGAGCTTCTCGGGGACATCATGGCGGTGAAGAGTCTGGGGCGGCGCCTGGGGGCCACCGCCATCGAGCTGTCCGACGCCCGACTGGCGCTGGCCCTGGCGGAGGACACGCCGCTGCAACCGGCGGACGTGATGAAGCTGGTGAACCAGCCCAAGTCCCCGTGGCGCCTGACCCCGGACATGCGCCTGATGCGGGGGTGGCAGGGGGAAGAAGAGAAAAAAGGCCGCCTGCGCCTGGCCAAGGGGTTGTTGGCGGACCTCCTGAGCCGCGGCGGCGGCAAGGCCTGAGATGCCAAACCCAGCCCCCTTTCAAATCAAAAGTTCCCTTCGCCAGTCTCGGGTTTTGAAACGAGTTCGAGTTTAATGCGAGTCACGCTGATGAAGAGTCCTTTCAGGAAGAAGCACATGGCCGGAGCAGATTTTGGCGCACCCCCGCAGCGACCGAGGGAGCGTACTACTGTACGTGACCGAAGGGAGTGAGGCGGTACGCCAAAATCTGCCCGGCCATGTGCTTCTGTTTAGTGCAGGGCGAACCACAGGAGGCAGGCGATGGGTACAAGGCCCAGGCGGGCGATCTCCAGCGGTCGGGCCCAGCGCCTGCCGTCACAGAGTGCGCCGACGCTGAAGAGGGTCAGCAGGGCGAAGATCGAAAGGGCGATGGGGTAGGGGCGAAGGAGCGGCGGCCCCACGTCGAGCAAAAGGACGCCGGCCACGAGCGCCGTGACGAAATGAGCGAACGCATACACCTTCGTCAAAAGCGGCAGCGGCACGTCGTACTTGACGGCCACCGGCTTGTTCCCCATTCCAGGCCCATGCACAGACCCCTTTGCCGGGGTCCATCCCGGCGGCATGAACCACACCTTTACCCGATCCTGCCATTTGGGAAAATGCCCGGCCTCGCGGTACTGATCCTGGAATGCATGAAAGTTCGCCCAGAGCGGATTGAAGCTGCGCAGCGGCCGAGTCACCCCGTAGAGTACCTCTTCCCGCTCGCGCTGGTAGGTGCCGAAGAGCATGTCCCACACGATCAGGGAGCCGCCGTGGTTGCGGTCGATGTACAGGCCGTTCTGCCCATGGTGTACCCGGTGATGCGAGGGGGTATTGAGGACCCATTCCAGCGGCCCGAGACGCCCGATCAGGCGGGTGTGGATCCAAAACTGGTACAGGGTATTGAAGGCCTGCATGGTGAAGTACATCACCGGCGGAAAACCAACCAGGGCCAGGGGCAGGTAGAAGACCCACGAGGCCAGCGGCTGGAAGGCCGCCTGTCGCAGCGCCACGGCCAGGTTGTACTCCTCGCTCTGGTGATGCACGACGTGGATCGCCCACAGGAAGTTCACTTCGTGGCTGGCCCGGTGGAACCAGTAGTAGCAAAAATCCACCCCGAAGAAGATCGCCACCCAGCACAGAGGGGAACCCGCCGAAAAGCCCCCGATGACGCGGTGGCGATACAGGTACACGTAGGCCGCCGCCAGAAGGCCCGCGGTGAAGACCCCCAGCACCTGACTGGCCACGCCGCAACCCAGATCCGCCAGGGTGTCGCTGGTCCGGTACAGAGGGCGCCGCAGGATGCGCGCGGCCAGCAGTTCCACTGCGATGAGCACGAAGAAGAACGGGACCGCCATCGCGATGTAGTTCATGGCCGTACTCTATCCTTTTGCATCACGCCAAGGTCTACGGCAGTGAACCCTACGCCCCCTCCTCCGGCGCCTGCCACGCCTGCATCATGAACGGATTGCATAAGCATCATGATAGCGGGGATGGGCTTTCAAGGGGCCGAAAGTCGGAAAGCCATCCCCCCCGTGATACGGTGAGAGCCGATGTTGGATTCCCCTGCTCAAGCGCCCCAAAGCCCCGCGGACCCGCCCTCGCGACGGTACGCCCTCGGGGTCATCTTCCTCACCGTGTTCCTGGACCTTCTGGGCTTCGGGATCATCATCCCGATCTTGCAGCTGTACGCGCAGGAGCTGCACGCCACGGTGCCGCAGACCGGCTGGCTGATGGCTAGCTATTCGATGATGCAGCTCCTCTTCGCGCCGGTGTGGGGGCGGCTCTCGGATCGGGTGGGGCGGCGGCCGGTGCTGCTGATCTCGACCTTTGGCTCCTGTGCGTCGCAGCTCGGCTATGCCCTGTCACCGACCTTCGGGTTCCTTTTGGCCAGCCGCGCCCTGGCCGGGGTCTGCGGCGCTAACATCGGCGCGGCGCAGGCCTACATCGCCGACATCACCGACGACAAGTCCCGGGCGGGGGCGATGGGCTTGATCGGGGCGGCCTTCGGCCTGGGCTTCGTCTTCGGGCCCTTCCTGGGTGGCGAGCTGGGACAGTATGGGGCGCGGGTGCCCTTCTTCGTGGCATCGGCGCTCTCGGCTCTGAACTGGGTGCTGGCGTACTTCCTGCTGAAGGAACCCCGCCCGGCGCACCTGCGGGCGCACGCCACGGTGCTCACCTGGGAGGGGCTGGCGAAAGTGGTGTCGCGGCCGGACCTGCTGGCGCTGCTCTCGCTTTTCCTGATCGCCACCTTCGGCTTCGCCAACATGGAGGGGGTGTTCGCCATCTTCTGCAACGTGCGCTTCGGCTTCAACAAGCACGACGTGGGGCGGCTCTTCGCGCTGATCGGGGTGGTGATCGTGGTGGTGCAGGGAGGGATGATCCGGCGGCTGGTACCGCGGCTCGGCGAGCGGGTGCTGGTGATCGTGGGGGCCGGACTGATGGTGCTGGGTTTGCTGGTTCTGGCGATGGCGCATTCGGTGCCCTGGCTGATCGTCGGGCTGGTGGTGATGGCCACCGGGAGCGGGCTGCATTCCCCGTCGATCTCGTCGCTGATCTCCCGTGCGGCGGGGCAGCAGCAGGGCAGCGTGCTGGGGGTATCGCAGTCGTTGGGCGCGGTGGGGCGCATCCTCGGGCCGGTGGTGGGGACCTATACCTTCGCGCTAGGGCCGTCGGTGCCGCTTTTCACCGGGGCGGGCTGTATGGCGATCGGACTGCTCGTGGCGGTGGCCCTGGTCCGTCAGCCGGCGTCATGATGGGAGAGAGGCGGAGTCAGGTCTTGCGCAGAAGCTCCAGTTCGGCGCGCAGGCCCTCCAACTCGGCCTCGGCGCGATTGGCCCGCTCGGTGGCAGTAGGCCACAGCCTGCGTCCCTGCGGGCCGACCCCCAGGCGCAGATTGCGCTGGGGCTGATGGACGAACCAGAAATCATAGAGGCGGCTTCGAGCTGACCGCGGGCTGGACAGGGGCTGCTCGATCAACGGCGCTCCGCTTCGCTGCGCGTTATCGACCAACAGGCCGGCATCGTTCCTGACCCAGTGAGTCAAAAGCCGGCGCGGCCCAAACTTCAACGTCCGTGGATGCAGCGAGAACTCCGGATCGTAGCGCACCACTTCGCGCGTCCCCAGGTCCTGATAGCGGACCAGCATCCTGGGGTCGTAGTCCTTCTCGTATTCGTCCGACACCACCTCGATCGCCAGCGCCGGCCCCTTGCCCTCGTGCTCCCACAGCCGCCAGCTTTTGACGTCCGGAAGCTGGGTCAGCTCATCCTCGATGACATACACATCCGGGGCGATGCACTGCTCGGGACTCCCCTCTTTCATATAGAAGAACTGGTTGCCCCCGACCAGCATGGGCCGATCCATCTTCTCATCAAAGAAGCTGCGCAAGAGCCCTATGAGCAGGTCGCAGACCCACTTTTGCAGGCCGCTTTCCCCCATGTGGTCACTTTCCGGGTACAAGAAATTGTCCGACGGCACCGTCTGTGCTGGAAGTTGCTCGCTCGCCAACATGAGTACATGCTAGTCCGCGTCATTGACCGGGGCAAGTACGATTGCACCGGCTTCCGCCTGTCAGGGCGCAGGATGCGCCTGGTCAACTCGCCCAGGACCGGGACACGCGTCTACAAAGGGCCTGTGGTCAAGCCGAAGAAGCCCGCCGCGACCGCTCGCCAGAGCGCGTAGGCACCGGTCCTTCAGGCAACCCGATCGTGATCCAAACTGCGGCATCGCCAGCCGCCGGGATCGGTCCGGGGCGTGCGCAATTCTTCCACGCCGGTGTGGATGGCGGCGGCCAGTTTTCGGCGGATCTGCTCCATCTTGAGCCCCGCCGGAAGGCCCCGCAGGCATTTGTCGGCCCCCCGGCGCAGCCGCCTCAAGGAGGAAAGGGGCACCCGCTCCATCGCCAGCCCCACCAGGATGCGTCGGTAGTGGACGTCGGCCCCGGCCAGCTCGGCCATGATCCGCATCCCCACGCCCGCTGCATGGCAGGCCCCGAGGGTCTCGGAGGAGAAAATCCGCGCCACCCGCAGGATTCGACCGATCTTCTGCCGCGAGTACGGGCACCGACCCGCCAGGTACTCCGAAAAACGCTCCGAGCATCTGCCCCCGGGGTTCATGCACGGGGCACCGCGGAGCCAGAGCTTGCCGTCCTCCACGACCCCGCACAGATGCCCGAGTTCATAGAACTCCAGAAGGTCCCGCGGCCGCCTGTCGATGCGGTCGAGGATCTCCGCCACCTGCCGCTCCAGGATCGCTTTTTCTTCATTCGATAGTCGAAATGGGCCCGGGACAGTAGGGCGCTTGCGACGCCCCAGCAGACGACCCTCTTCAGTCACCATCCAACTCATGCAGAAAAGCTTGACCCATTGCCAGGGGCAGTCAAGGCGATCTCGCCATGCAGTTGGCCTATCCCGACGACTGAGAGCCTGTTCAGCGCACCGCCATCTTGCTCCTGCAGCCGCCCTTTCTGAAGCACCCCCGCCCTGACCCCCCGGGACCCTGCGCAAGGGTCGGGAGGACGCCTGCCTGCGGTGGCGAAGAGGTGCTGGTCTAAATAGACCACTGGCCCCGCCAAACCAGACCACTTCTCCGAAATCGTAAGGCATCGCTCACTGCTTGACGCAGTAGTAGTTCAGGCCGAAGGTGCCGACCTTGCACTTGACATGGCCTTGCTTGAGGAGGAGTTCTAGGGCGCCCTCAACATGGAGGGCCACATGCGCCAGCTTCAGGTCAAAGCGGCCTGAGAGTGAGCGAGATTTTTGAGGGGCTGACGAGCGAGGAAAAAGAGGGGGAAGAAGAGCAGAGAAAGGCGCGGTGGAGGAGAGGCTGAGTTAGAAGATGTCGTCGTCCTGGGTGGAGGGCC
>JBBRLA010000332.1:0-9143 GCA_038231615.1 Polyangia bacterium
CCTTGACGTCGGCCTGCCCGCCGAGCTTGCCTTCGGTGCCGACCTCCCGGGCCACCCGGGTCACTTCCGAGGCGAAGGAACTGAGCTGGTCCACCATGGTGTTGATGGTGTTCTTCAGTTCCAGGATTTCGCCCTTCACATCCACCGTGATCTTCTTGGACAGGTCCCCCTTGGCGACGGCCTTGGTGACCTCGGCGATGTTGCGCACCTGACCGGTCAAGTTGTTGGCCATCAGGTTCACATTGTCGGTCAAGTCCTTCCACGTCCCCGACACTCCCTTGACCACCGCCTGCCCGCCGAGCTTGCCTTCGGTGCCGACCTCCCGGGCCACCCGCGTCACCTCCGAGGCAAATGAACCGAGCTGGTCCACCATGGTATTGACCAGCTTGCCCATGCGCAGAAATTCGCCCTTGAGGGGCCGCCCCTCGATCTCCAGCGCCATCGTCTCCGAGAGGTTGCCCTGCGCCACCGCGCCGATCACCCGGGTCACCTCCACCGTGGGCTGTACCAGGTCCCCGATCAGGTTGTTCACCGATTCCACGCACTGTCCCCACCCGCCGCCGACGCCGCCCATGGAGGCACGCTGGATGATCTTGCCTTCCTTTCCAACCGCGGTGCTGATGCGTTCGAGTTCGTCCGCCATGCGTGCGTTGAGTTCGATGATCTCGTTGAGCGTGTCGGCGATCTTCCCGGCCATGCCGGTCTTGGCCACGGGCATGCGTACCGAGAAGTCCCCCTTCTTGACGGCCATCAAGGTAGTCAGGAGTTGGTTCAAGTCCAGCTCTGCGGCGGCGTCCGTACTCGACTGCTTCGTCGGCATTTCTATCTCCGATGCTTCCCCATGAGAGTTTACTTCGTGCTTCGTTTCGGAGTCTTCGGCTCAGGTCGTCGTCAGGGTGCGGAAAAGTTCCTGGAGATCGACCGGCTTGACCAGGTGGGCATCGAAGCCCGCCTCCAGGGCGCGGCGCCGGTCGTCGGCTTGTCCGTAGCCGGTAAGCGCGATCAACCGGGTCCGCTTTTCGCCGGGCGGCATCTTCGCCCGCAGGCGCCGCACAACCTCATATCCATCGAGGCCGGGCAGCCCGATGTCGACCAGGGCCACTTCGGGCCCGATCTCCAGCACCAGCTTGATTCCGGCATGGCCGTCTTGGGCCTCGCTGACCGTGTGCCCTTGCGCCTCCAGCAGGTCCCTCAACGTCTGCCGGATGTCGTCATTGTCATCGACGATGACGATACGTAGGGCCCGCTGGCCGGGCTCCCCGTCCCGGATTTCTGGTCCTTCCTGGGGTTCGAGGGATAGCGCCCGCAAAAGCGGCAGGCGCACAATGAACTCGCTGCCCTTTCCCAGTCCTTCGCTACGGGCCTCGATCGTGCCCTCATGCAGTTGCACCAGGCGCCGCACCAGCGTCAGCCCGATTCCCAGGCCCCCCAGGGCCCGGTCCGCGGAGCGGTCGGCCTGGACAAAGAGGTCGAAGATCCGCGGCAGCAGGTCCTCCCGGATGCCGATTCCAGTGTCCCGCACGGTAAGCAGCGCCTCGGCCCCATCCTGCGCGGCGGTGACCCAGATGTGTCCCCCGGGTTCCATGTACTTGGCGGCGTTGTTCAGCAGGTTGGCCATCACCTGCGCCAGGCGGATCGGGTCGCCATGAAGCCGCACCGGCTCCGGCGGGAGCTTTACCGTGATGTGGTGCTTCCGCGCCTCGATCAGCGGCAGGCTGAGCTCGACCGCGTGCTCGACCAGGGTCGCCAGGTCCACCGGTACCCGGCACAGCTCGATGTTGCCGCTGTTGATCCGCGATACGTCCAGTAGATCATCGACCAGCCGCACCAGGTGGCGCACCTGCCGGTCCATCGCGCCCCATGCCCGCTGGTGCACCGGATCGCCATCCTCGGGGACGCGGAGCAGTTCCACGGCGTTGCGGATCGGGGCCAGCGGGTTGCGCAGTTCGTGCGCCAGCATGGCCAGAAATTCGTCTTTGCGCCGGTCGGCCTCGGCCAGTTCCGCGGCGCGGTGGTGCAGCTCCGAGATCAGGCGGGCCCGCTCCATCGTCATCGCGACCTGATTGCAAACGATGCGCAGGGTCGCCAGCTCGTCGGCCTGGAAGCGCGCGCGGTGGGAGGTGCCGAAGGAGAGCACGCCCATGAGGCGGTCCTGCGCCAGGAGCGGGAAGCAGGCCAGGGCCGAGGCCCCCAGGGCCCGCGCGCCCTGGACCTGGGGGTTCGTCGAGTGCTGGATGTCCTCGAGCACCGCGTCCCGACGGCTGCGCGCGACCTCGCCCCACAGGCCCTGACCAAAGGCAATCGGCTCGTTCATGTGGACGATCTCGCTGGGAATGCCGCCGTGGAGGCCGAGGCGCAGGGACCGGCCATTCTCATGGACCTGGTAGCTGAGATAGATCTCCAGCCCCAGGTGGGCGGAGATCTGCTCCAGGAGCGAGCTCAGGGACTCCTCGGGCCGGATGTCCGTCAACAGGCGGTTGGCCGTCTCCGAGAGCAGCTTGAGGCGATCATTGCTCTCCCTTAGCTCCTCCTGTGCTCGCTCCCGCTCTGCGATGGTGCGGGCCAACTCATCGGCTTTGCGCGATATCGTTTCACCGATGCGCTTTTCCTTTTCCATCTCGGCCCGCAACTGGTCTGCTTCCCAGTGCTGCTTGGCCTCGATGAGCTCGCGCTCGTGTTCGCGCTGCTTGCTCTCGCGAAGCATCTCGGCCTGACGCTTTACCTCTTCGGTCTTGCGGTACAGATCGACGAATACCAAGACCTTCGACTTGAGCATCTCGGGCACGATGGGTTTGAAAAGGAAGTCTACCGCTCCGACGGAGTAGCCCTTGAACACCTGGGTGTCGCTGCGATGAAACGCGGTGAGAAAGATGATCGGGATGTAGCGACTCCGCTCGCGCTGGCGGATGAGGTTGGCGGTGTCGAACCCGTCCATGATCGGCATCTGGACGTCGAGCAGGATCAGAGCGAAGTCCTGCCGCAGCAGGCAGCGAAGGGCGGCTGCGCCAGAATTCGCCTTCACCAGGTTCACCGACAGATCGGCCAGCACGGACTCGAGGGCCAGCAGATTGTTCTGGTTGTCGTCCACCAAGAGGACGTCTACCTTGCGTTCAGAGCTCATATCAGCTCTTTAAAGCTAGCACGGGCGGCAACTTGTAGTCATGGCCAATAATTTTACGCGGAGCAGAAATTCTCTACGACTTGTCACCATGCTGAATCACACCCGATTTTTAGCTGGTTTGAATAACAGTCCCCGACCTGGGCGCTACAGGCCCGATCGTGTGACCGGCTTCGAAGAGGCAGGCAGGTAGAATGCGCGCGCCCGGCGACAAGGGTCCGTCTGTGCCACGGTCCCTGGACACCCGGCCTACGATCATCCGAAGGCGCGGTTGCCGACAGAGGCATATATCCTTATAGTTCCGCCTATGTCGCCCCCTTCCGAACACAGCCGCCCCCCCTCCTCTGCACCGGACACATCAATTGACCCGGGTGGCCCCGACGGTGTGGGTGGCCTTGGCCAGGGTCATGGGCGCACCCCGCTGGCGGAGGAGTGGGCACGCATGTCGGCGGGGGCTGGAAGCGACAAGCCCCTTACCGTCCCCTTCGAAAGCGGCCCGCACGAGCCCGTACGGGCCTCCCAGCCGGGGTCCTGCCCCGAGGACCTGACGGACCCCATCGAGACCGAGCAGCACCTGGATTCGGCCATCGGTGCCCGCGACGCGCTGCGCGCCTTTTACCGACGGACCGGAGGCTCGTTCTACATTGCCTGCGGCCTTTCGGTGCACTACCCCGGCGAGCCGCACTTTACCCCCGACATCCTGGCGGTGCGCGACGTGCCCTCCCGCCCAAGAGACAGCTACCTGGTGGCCCGGGAGTGCCGGGGCCTGGACGTGGTCATCGAGGTGCTCCACCACGGCGACCGCAAGCGAGACCTTTCGGACAACGTCAGCCGCTACGCCCGCCTGGGCATCCCCGAATATTTCGTGGCCGACCTGTGGCGCCGACGCATCCTGGGCTACCACCTCTTGACGAAAGAGGCGCGCGTCTACAGCCCCCTGCCCGGCGCCGAGGGGCGCCTGCGCTCGGCGGGCCTGGGGCTGGACCTGGCCCTCTTTGGGGGGCAGCTGCGCTTTTATTCGGGCACCGCCACGCTCCCCACCCCCGCCGAGGAGGTCGAGCGCCTGGGCGAGCAGGTCCTGAAGGAGCAGGAACAGGCGGCGGAGGCCCACCAAGACGCGGCGGCGGCACAGCGCGAGGCGGCGGCGGTGCGGGATCAACTGGATGCCCTGCGGGGACCCATGGTCGATGGACTTTTGACCCTCCTGCGCCTGCGCGGGCTGACGCTGAGCGTGATCCAGGAAGAGCATGTGCGCGAGTGTGACGACATGGACCTGCTCGCCCGCTGGCTGAAGCGCGCCGCCTCCGCCGCCCCCGAGGAACTTTTTCTCGACGGCCGGACCTACCTCTTGCCGGTATCGTCCCCCATCCCGCCGCGCAGCATGCGCTGGTAGCCAGCGGCAGTCCAGCGTTGTCCAGATGCCCCTTGACAGGGCGGGAGCATGTCATAGCCATGCCGTACAGCAGTTTTTCTCTCGCCAAGATCAAATCCGACTTCGGCGTGACCATCACGGACCAGCAAAGCCTCTTCCGCGATGTCAAGGAAGGGCGCCAGCCAACTCCTCGTCGAGGACCCGGTCGCGGCCATCGTCGAGGCCAAGCGCGAGGACATCATCGGCGGCATTGCCCAGTGCCTGGCGGGGATGCTGGCAGCCCAGATCTTCAACCGCGCCGCCGGACGTCTGGAAGAGGTCGTCTATGGCGCAGTAACTTCCGGAAGCGAGTGGCGATTTATGCGGCTCGATGGGACGACCGTAGTGGTGGACTCGGATGAGTACTCCATCAGTCAACTGGGGAAGATCATAGGGATACTGACGCAGACCCTCGCTGTCGCGTGATCCAGGCATCGGGGCCGCAGGGGAAAAGCGTACGCAGAGAGCGCAACGGGCGCGGTGGGGCGAAACCGGACGGACTACTTCTTGTCGCCGGTCTTGTGGACCATGTTCTCGGCCTTGGTGGCCATCTCCTTGGCGCCATGCTCCACCTTCGACGCGGCCTCTTTCGCCATATGCGCCGCCTTGGTGGCCATCTCCTTGACGCCGTGCCCGACCTTTTCCGCGGTTTCCTGAACGGCATGTCCCGCTTTCTGGGCGGTCTCGCCGACCTTGTCGGTCATGTCCTTGATCAGATGGCCGCCCTGTGTAGCGGCGGTGTCTGCCTTGTCCCCGGTCTTGGTGACCAGATCCTTGGTCTTGTCGGCGGCGCCATCGATCTTGCTGTTGATGTCCTTGGTGTTCATTTTACTTTTCCTTGCAACGGTGGACGGTAGACCGTCCCGCACCATGCGGCGCGATCTGCCGTCAGGGGTGTGAAGAACAACCAACCAATCCGAAGAGGGATGGTGGAGTAGCGACAACTTAAGGATGGTCGGGACCCGAAGCAAGCTTGATCAATTTTGAGCCGGCCCACCCATGGGCCTATCCTGCAATCGGGCCGGTCCGCTACCGCCGCGTTCCAATTGAAGCTGCGTCGAGGCGCCACGTCCGGCTTGCAGCGGGTCGGCTGGCGTGGTAGCCCCCTTCCATGGCACAGATGAAAACGCGCAAGCTGGGTACCCAGGGTCTGGCGGTCTCCGCCATGGGCCTGGGCTGCATGGGGATGTCCGAGTTCTACAGCGGTAGGGATGACGAGGAGTCGCAAAAGACCCTCCACCGGGCGCTGGAACTGGGCGTCACCTTTCTCGACACCGCCGACATGTACGGCCCCTACAAGAATGAGGAGCTGGTCGGCAAGGCCATAAAGGGGAAGCGCGACCAGGTCGTGCTGGCCACCAAGTTCGGCATCGTCCGCACCGCCGATCCCGCGGTGCGTTCGGTCAACGGCCGGCCGGAGTACGTCCGCTCCTCCTGCGAGGCCAGCCTGCGCCGTTTGGGCGTCGATGTCATCGACCTGTACTACCAGCACCGGGTGGACCCCGCCACGCCCATCGAGGACACGGTCGGCGCCATGGCCGAGCTGGTCCGCGAGGGCAAGGTGCGCTACCTGGGCCTGTCCGAGGCGGGGCCCGAGACCTTGCGCCGCGCCTGCAAGATCCACCCGATCAGCACTCTGCAAAGCGAATACTCCCTGTGGACCCGCGACCCCGAGGACGAAGTGCTGAAGACGTGCCGCGAGCTGGGCATTGGCTTCGTCGCCTACAGCCCACTGGGCAGGGGCTTCCTGACCGGGCAGATCCGACGCTTCGAGGATTTGGCCGCGGACGACTACCGCCGCCACTCGCCGCGCTTCCAGGGCGAGAACTTCCAGCACAACTTGGACCTGGTCTCGCGCATCGAGCAGATGGCCGGCAAGAAGGGCTGCACCTCGTCCCAGCTTGCCCTGGCCTGGGTGCTGGCACAGGGAGAAGACATTGTCCCCATCCCCGGTACCAAGCGCCGCACCTATCTGGAAGAGAACGTCGTGGCGCTGGACATCACCCTGACCGCCGAGGACCTGGCCGGCATCGACCAGGTGGCCCAAAGGGGCGCCGCCGCGGGCCTGCGCTACCCGGCGGCGATGATGGGCGCGGTCGGCCGCTGACCCCGCAGCACGCGCAGGTCCGGTGACCGCCGCTTTCGCATCCCGCGCGGCTCCCGATCATGGATCGGGCCCTGCCCGATGTGACGGCGCGCCAGTGAGTGTTGAGCCTACTCTTCTTCATCGTCCCCGAAGAACCTGCGCGCCCCGGACATCGCGGCTGGCAATGTGCCAGACCGCCCCGGTTGGGTACAAGGCGTCCCGCTGCTGGCGGTCGAGTATGCGGACCGCATCCTGGTGGAACAACGCATTTCTAATCATGGAGCGATAGCTAGGGAACGCCAGGGAGCAGGTCAATGTCCAAAACTGGCCATGCAGTGCCCATACTTGAACACGCCCGAGGCCTTTTCAAGCTCGCCAGCGGCTGCTACGCTGCAAGGCACATCCCCCCAAGGAGTCACACATCATGCGTATACCGGCCGTCATCGCGTTCGCTATTGCTCTGTCCGCAGGACCTGCCCAAGCCAAGGACCCCGCCCTGGGGGCGACGACCTTCACCGTCTACGATGCCTTCATGAGCCCCGCCCAGCAGCCCGGCGATGAGGCCGACGCGCCCAAGGGGGTGGCCAAGGCCACCGGCCTGGTGTCGACGCAACCGTCGCTCCCGCGCGAGCAGCGCAAGTCCCGCGGCTATGGGCAGATCCGCTTCTCCCGCGACATGACGCGAGCCTATGTCGATGTGGAGATCACCGGCGTCAACCCGGCCGACATCCTCATGTTCCACGTCCACTGCGGCCCTCCTGGCGTCCTCGGCCCGATCATTGTGGACTTCAGCGAGTTCGGAAGCCTGAACAAGACCCTGGCCAACGGCAAGCTGTCGGTGGAGCTGACGAACAAGAACATCACTTACGTCAAGGACATGCCCAAAGGCCTCAAGCCCGCCCTGCCCGAGAGCTGCCCCATCGCCATCGGTCTTCCGACCCAGTCCATGACCATCTCCGCCATGGAGGCACTGGCACGCAAGGGGGTGCTCTACTTCAACCTCCACACCAAGGCCAATACCTTCTACGGTGAAGTGCGAGGTCAGATCTACGCTGCGCCGCAGCAGTAACCGAGGCACAGTCTTCGTCAACTCGATAAGCGTCGCCGCGGCGGACATCATCAAGGCGATCAAGAAGGACGCCGGCCGGCCATCAAGAACTATGGGCAGGCCATCAAGGACGTCACCGATGCCTATATCTCCTACCTGGTGGACCAGGCGAAGCGCGCCTACGAAAAGGACAAGCCCGATATCGACGCGCTCCGGAGACCGCCGATGACACGGCGATCGTCGGCTTGCCCTGATGAAGCTGTGCCGGCTCCTGCGCTGGTTTGGATATGAGGTGTTTTGAAGACCTACTAGATGCTGGCCAAAAACGGCTGGATCAGGTTGAGCACCGCCTTGATCTTGGGGCTCTCGGAGAGCACCTTCGGCACCATCAGGCGCACGGCGATCTCCTTGCCGACCAGATCGGGGAGCACCGGGCAGAGCGCCTCTTCCGGCAGCCCCGGGTCGGGCAACATGGCGTCGGGCACCAGGGCGATGCCCAGGCCCACGATGGCGCAATGTCGGAGCAGGTGGATGTCGGCGCACATCAGCTTGGGGGCCACCTTGAACACGCCACCGCTTCGGGTCGGCCAGAGCTGCCCATCCTCGCCGGGCAGCTCCCACGAGAGCAGGTCGTGATGAGCCAGATCGTCGATGGACCGGGGGGTCCCGCGGCGGCGCAGGTAGTCCGAGCTGGCGATCAGCCAGACCTTCAGGTGAAAGATCTCGTGGACGATGAACGGGCCCTGCGGGCCCTGGGTGCCAAAGTGGATGGCCAAATCCACGTCATCGAGGAGTTCGCCGACCGGGTGGTCGCTGAAACGCACCCGGAAGGCCAGCGCCGGATAGCGGGCACGCAGCGTGACGGCGATCGGGGTCAGGATCTGTGGCGGCAGGCCCACCGGCAGCATGATCCGCACCACCCCGGAGGGCTCCGCCCCGATGTCCCGCACCGATTCCAGCAGGGCCCCGGCCTCCTGCACCAGCAGGCGGCCCCGGGCGGCGAGCACCGCCCCGGCCTCGGTGGCGACCGCCCCGAGCCGGGTCCGCTCCAGAAGGGGGATGCCGGCCCGAATCTCCAGCTCGTCGACCCGCCGACGCAGCGTCCCACGAGAGAGCTTGAGCACCTTGGCGGCCGTCAGGAAGGAGCCCGTCTCCACCACCGCCAGGAACGCCCGCAGTTCTTCCAGGTCCATGCTCACCGCAATCTCTCCATCATCAAGGCCGTCTGCCCGCTCGCCGCTCAGTCGCGCAACATAGAATGATAACGCAGCATCGGCAAGCTAACCAAAATGGCCGAGGTGGGCCAAATTTTGGCCATGAGGTGACCAGATTCGGCCATTGATTTCGGCTTGTTGGCGGACCCTGTAGGTCGGTGGGTAGAAATTCATCGCCCGCCCCTGCTCGAGAAGCATCCACTCTTTCAGGCGACGTCCTTGATACCCACCACCAGGCCCCGGCCCAGGACAGCCAGGGCCTCTTC
>JBBRLA010000333.1:0-9135 GCA_038231615.1 Polyangia bacterium
CAACCTGGCCCAGCAGACGTACCAGGATCTCTTGTCCCAGCCCCGGGACGTCCACATCGAGATCGTCGGCTGGCTGTGGCAGATGGCCTTTACCCTCCAAATCGACCTGGAGAAACTGCTCAAGCTCCTGCCGCCGGCCCCCGAGTAAGGCCAGCCAAGAAGATCACGACAAAGCAGCCCCCATCGAGCAGCCCTGCTTACATAAGTAAATACGTAAGAAAATACCTAGTTCATCCCCACTCCTGCCGCCGAACCCAGCGCGGCATCGCCGGCCCATATTCCGTCGCCGGAATCCGCCTCCGCTGCATCGCCGGCCGATATTCCGCCACTGGACGCCGCCCCTGCGGCACTGGACGCCGCCTCCGCTGCATCGCCGGCCGATATTCCGCCACTGGACGCCGCCCCTGCGGCACTGGACGCCGCCCCTGCGGCACTGGACGCCGCCCCTGCGGCACTGGACGCCGCAATTGCGGCATCACTAGCCCATATTCCGCCGCCGGAATCCCCTTCCGCGGCACCGCCAGCCGATATTCCGCCACCGGAAGCCGCAATTGCGGCATCGCTGGCCTATTTTTCGCCGCTTCCTATCAGAGTGCCTTCCGGCTTTATGTGGTGGTTTGATTGAAATGAGGGAGCTGCGGCGCTTCGCGATCAATGACGCGGGCGCCTGGACTGACCGGGGAGCAGCCGGCGCAAGAGTTCGCCAAGATCTTCGCCCGATCCCAGACAGATCAACAGGTCGCCTTCATGCAGCACCGTGCTGCTCGATGGGCCTCCCAGGATCTCGCCGGTGCTGCGGCGAATCCCCAGGACGATCGCGCCGGACTCGCCGCGCAGGGCGGCGTCGCGGAGGGTCTTGTTGATGAACGGGCACTCCGACTCGCCGGGGAGCAGGATCTCCTCGATGTAGACTTGGCCGGCACCACCAAGAGCGTGTCCAGGAGGTCCACTCCCTGGGGCCGCAAGGCCAGGGTCGCCATGCGTTTGGCCCCCGTCAGGTACGGCGAGACGATGCGGTCCGCCCCGATCTTCGCCAGCTTGGCCGCGCCCTCCGCCGAGGCCGATCGGCTGATGACCACCACCTTGGGGTTCAAGAGCTTTGCGGAGAGCACGATGTACAGGTTCTCCGCATCCGAAGGCAGGGCGCAGAGCACGCATCGGGCGCGCTCGATCCCAGCCTGGTTGAGCATCTGGTCGGTGCTGGCGTCCCCCACCAGCGCCGGGTAGCCCTGCTCCTCGACCAGGCGCACCTGCTCCGGGTTTTTCTCGATGACCACGAAGGGGGCCCCCTCGGCGGCCAGGTCCTTGGCGATCTGCTGGCCGATGCGCCCGTAGCCGCAGACGATGTAGTGCTGATCCAGGTTGCTGATCATCTTGATCCTGCGCCTGAGGTTGATGCCTTCCTGAAAGTACCCCTCGGACACCGCCCAGGCGAGCTGATTGATCAGGTTGCCCAGGGCGGCCACGCCGCCCATGATCAGCACGATGGTGAAGACGCGGCCCGAATCATGAAGCGGGTGCGTCTCCCCATAGCCGACCGACGAAAGGGTGATGGTAGTCATGAAGAGGCTGTCGAGGAAGCCCCACCTCTCGATGAGCATGTAGCCGGTGGTGCCGAAGACGACGACGATGGCGATAAACGCCAGGCCCAGGCGAAGCTGGTGCCGCATGTGCAGATAGCGCGCCAGGCGAGGGCGCACGCCCGGTCCCGGAGACGATCCCGCGTGCAGCATCTTGCCCGACTTCGCCATCTCTTAGTGAAATATAAATATAGTCTTGCGCCGCGGCTACTTGTGCTTCTGATAGCGGTTCA
This sequence comes from Polyangia bacterium, assembly GCA_038231615.1. Taxonomy (GTDB): domain Bacteria; phylum Myxococcota_A; class Polyangia; order Palsa-1104; family JAEUJZ01; genus JBBRLA01. The sequence goes on from JBBRLA010000333.1 coordinate 1,814, forward strand.
CCGCGGCCTGGTGCTCTTCCAGCGTGGCGGAGAACTGATGGGTGCCGTCGTTGCGCGAGACGAAGTAGAGATAGGGCGTGCTGTCGGGGCTCAGCACGGCCTTGAGGGCGGCCTTGCCGGGGTTGCAGATCGGCCCCGGCGGCAGCCCCTCGTGCGTGTACGTGTTATACAGGTTGTCCTTGTCGTCCAGGTGGATGCGCCGGATGCGCCCCTCGAACTTCTTGCACGCCTCGCTCTTTTCCAGGGGTACGGTGCAGCCGTACACGATCGTCGGGTCGGTCTCCAGGCGGTGGGGCCGGAAGCTGGGCAGGCGCAGCCGGTTCAGGAACACCCCGGCGATGCGCGGGCGCTCCTCGGAACGGGCGGTCTCTTTCTCGACCAAGCTGGCCATGGTGATGATCTCGCGGTCGTTGAAGTTGTACTGCCGGTTCAGCACCCGCAGCCCCTCGAAGAACTGCCCCTTCAGCTCGCCCATGACGCGCTGGCTGCGCTTGACGAGCTGCGGCAACACCTTGGCACAACTGCTCCCAGGCGGGAACTTGTAGGTGTCGGGGTACAGATAGCCTTCCAGCGAACCGCCGGTCACCCCCAGGGACAGGGCGTAGGCCGGGTCGCGCATCAGGCGGTCGGCCTCCTCCTTCTTGCAGATGCCGGCGTCGTCGAGAAGCTGGGCCACCTCCAGGAGGTTCTTGCCCTCGGGCAGGGTAACCGGTACCTCCAGCTCGCGGGCCCCGTTGAGCAGGTTGTCGAGCACCTGATGCGGGGTCATGCGCGCCGACAGAGCGTAGGCGCCAGCGCGGATCTTGGACGCGGCGCCGCGCTCATTGGCATAGAAGCGAAACCACTGTGGGTGGGTGACCACCTGCTTGTCGCCGAGCATGCGGGCGATGTCCGAGAGGGTCATGCCCTTGCCCACTACGATCTTGACCTCCCTGGGGCCGAGATCGGGACCCGGGTGCTCGGGGTAGCGGATGGCCTGCCAGGCCAGGTAGCCGATGACGGCGAAGAACGATCCTACCGTCAGCAACACCACCGCAGCGGCCTTGCCCATGGGCGTCGTCGGCAGCGGCGTTCTTTGCGAGGTCCCCTGGCCGAAGGACTTCACCGTGGGTCCTTTGGGAACTCCGGCGGCGCGGCCGGTTTCTGCAAGTCGAGCCAACCCTGGAGGATCACCGCCGCGGCCAGGCGATCGATGACCTGCTTCCGCCGCTTGCGGGACAGGTCGGCCTCCATGAGGTACTCGGTGGCCTCGACGGTGGAGTAGCTTTCGTCAATGTAGTCGATGGGCAAGCCGGCCGCGCGGAGGGCATCGCCAAAGACGCGGACGCGGACGGCGCGGTGTCCCTCGTTGCCCTCGCAGTCATACGGCAGGCCGACGACGGCGCGGTCAGCGGAAAGCTCGCGGCACAGGGCCATGACCTGTAGCACGTCGGCCTTGGTGCCCTTGCGGGAGAGGGTGCGCACCGGGTGGGCGCACATCTGCAGCTCATCGCTGGTGGCGACGCCGATGGTCTTGCTACCTACATCCAGGCCGAGAACGCGCACCCGACGCACGATGCCACGACGACCCGGGCCCGTCAAGTTGTGGCGCCACCAGATTTTGTCAGTCAGGGCCAGTTTCGCCAATGGGAACCTGAGCCGGTCCCGCGCAAGGACCGGCTGGATCTGACCTACCGGGATAGGCGCTAACCCTCTTCCGTGAAAAGGGTGCCCTCCTGCGCCGTCGATCCCTGTCCGCGATGGCGCACCCCAAGCCAACACAGCCAGAGCAGAGGCAACACGCCCCCGAGAATGAAGAGCGCGTCTCCGGGAAGCCTCAACCATTCGAGGAAGCGGTTGGTCGGGTTGGTCAGATAGCTTGCTTGCCGGGCCTCGTAGTAGCCATGCTGAACGGACTCGTAGAGCTGCAAGATACCCAGGGGGAAAAGCGTCACGAAGACCATCCACGCCAGGCCGATGTTCAGCGACCAGAAGCTGATCTTGGCCGCCCGATCAGACCACTTCTCTTCCGGGATCAGGTAGCGCAAGCCAAAGAGTGCCAGTGCGACCGCCAGCATTCCATAGACGCCCATCATGGACGCATGGCCGTGGTTCGCCGTCAGCGCAGTGCCGATCTCGTAATACGAGACGATGGGCAGGTTGATCAGAAATCCGAGGATGCCTGCACCGACGAAATTCCAGAAGCCCACGGCGACCAGGAACAGGATCGACCAGCGATGCGGGAACGGATGTCTGGTGTTCTCCGACTGTCGGCTGCCGAGCCGTAAGAAGCTCCACGCCTCCAGCGTCAGGAAGGTCAACGGGATCACCTCTGCCGCCGAGAAGACCGCTCCCAGCGCCAGGTGCTCGACCGGCTCGCCGGAGAAGTACAGGTGGTGCATCGATCCGATGACGCCGCCGGCAGAGTAGAGGATGATGTCCAGATAGATGAGGCGCAGCGCCACGCGCTCTTCGACAACGCCCAGAAGCACGAAGAGATAGGCGACCATGATGGTCGTGAACAGCTCCAGGAAGTCCTCGACCCACAGATGGACGACCCAGAAGCGCCAGAAGTCGGTCGTCGTGAACTTGTCGTCTGGGTGCGCAAGGAGCCCGACGGCATAAAAGGCGGGGATCGCCAGAGCGCCGAAGAAAAAGAGCCATGGCATATTGCCCTTGTGTTCCCCGCGAAGGCGAGCACTCAGCCCGCGGTACAGGATCGCCACCCAGGCGAAGAGCCCGATACACAAGAGCACTTGCCAGAACCGGCCGAGATCCAGATACTCAAAGCCCTGGTTGCCGAACCAGATGCTGGTGGTCCAGCCATGAATTCCGGCCAGCTCTCCGCCCAGGCTCCCGATGACAACGATGGTCAGGGCGCCAAGCAGGCCGTAGGCCAAAAGGTGCTGACTCCGCGGCTCGTGCCCGGCGATAAGCGGAGTGAGGAAGATGCCAGCGGCCAGGAATGACGTCGCGACCCACAAGATCGATAGCTGGACATGCCAGGTACGAGCGAGTTGATAAGGAAAGAAGCGGGCCAGATCGATGCCAAAGAAGCTGGAGAGGTCGGCGCGGTAGTGTTGCGCCGCGGCTCCAACCAGGACTTGCACGAAGAAGAGCAGCACCATGACCAGGAAGAACCAGGCGCAAGCCCGCTGCGCGGGCCAGAGCCGCACCTCGCGCGGTCGCCGGAACAGGAGCTGGTGTTGTTCGCGCCCGTGCCAACCGAGGAAGTTCCAGCGGCCGAAGACGGCGAAGAGGATACCCGCGCCCCCTAAAAGCGCCGCCAGCGATAGCATGCTGAAAACCAGCGCCGCGGCAGTTGGCTGGTTCTTCACCAGCGCCTCGGGCGGCCAGTTGTTGGTGTAGGAGTAGTCCTTGCCGGGGCGCTGTGCCGAGGCGACCCATGCGGACCAGGCGAAGAAGCTGGTGAGGGCGTGGATGTCCGTCGCGCCGGACAAGCCCTTCACGCTGACTCCGGTTTGGGCGGGCGGCAGCGCGAAGAACTGCTCGTAGTGGCTCTGGACCTCGGCGAAGGCGCGCTCCTGGGCCAGGGTGAAGCGCAGCGTACCCGACCCCGCATCGTAGCGGTTGGTCTTGAAGTCGGCGACCACGCGCTCCGCTGGACTGCGCTCGCCCGCACGCTCGTAGAAGCCTTTTGCACTCAGGGCTGCGCGCCGCAGATAGTCGGCAGTGAAGTCGGGGCCCAGATAGGCCCCGTGACCGAAGATCGATCCGTACTCCATGAGTCCGGTGCGCAGAAAGATCCGCTGGCCGTCTCGAACGTCTGTGCCAGAGAAGACCAAGGTCTCGTTCTGTGTGACGACGAGCGCGGGGATCGGCGGTCCCGCGACGTAGGTACGGTAGGCCAGCAGCCCCAACACGAAGAATCCGAAGAGGACCACCAGCGCGGCAGCCTGAACCCAGCCTCGCGAGACGAGCAAGTCCTTGTTCGGCGGATATTTTTCTACATTCGTATTCATGACGGCGGATTATGCACCTGCGCGGCGCCACCCGTGAGCATGTTGATGCCTACAAGCTGCTATGGCAGCCCAAGCGCCAGCGGATACCGATGGGTAGTCCAAACCCGGCAGACTGCTGGCGTCCGTTGATCGCGTGCCGAAGCGAGCGGTCACGGACGCCAAGGAAGTCGAGCACGTAGGGGTCAGGGAACCCAACGGCCTTCAGCAGCGCGAGAGCCACCACCCGCTGCCGTCGTCGCTGGACGGTGCCTGAACCCGGTCGAGGACTTGACGCGGGTCAACACCATATGCACACTATTTCCATGGGCCTCCTCCAGCCAGCCCGCGTCGTAGCCGCCATCCGTGACTGGGCCAAGCAGTACCGCATCCTCTTCACGCCCAAGGCGCTCGACGAGATGAGGGATCTGGGCGTGAATCGGGAGGATGTGCGCGATGTGCTGCTGGACTTGACCAGTGAGGAGTTCTTCCGCCGGATCCGCTCCCGCCTGTCCAACGAATGGCTCTACGAGTTCAAAGCATCGTTGGTCGGCACCCTGGTCTATTGCAAGGTGGCTTTGCGCAACGGGTGCGTGCTGATCTCCTTCCACGAGGACGACAATGATGAAGAAGACGACGACGCAGTCTAGCAAGAAGAAAGGGCCGCGAGCGCTTCTGCCAGGCGACTCTTGCCCGCGGTGCGGGGCCCAGATGAAAGAGACCCGCGGCACAATCGAACAGACCGTCAACGGGGAGAAGATGAAGGTCCGGGCCGTGCCCCATCGTGCCTGCCTCGCCTGCGGGGAGATCCTCCTTGGCTGGGATGAGAGCGGCAGGGTCCTGGAGAGCGCCATGCGGGCCTATCGGGCCAAGCATGACCTCCTGTCTCCCGAAGAAATCCAGGCCCTTCGAGAAGAGCTTGGACTGACGCAACAGGCCCTGGGTCGTCTCTTGCGCCTGGGCCGCAATACCATCTGGCGATGGGAGACGGGCCGGGTCGTGCAGACCGCCTCCATGGATGTGCTTCTGCGGATGCTCCGGGATATGCCCGAAAATCTGGAATACTTGAAGCACCGAGCGGCTTGAGCATCTGGAGGGAGTTCGTCGCGGAGCAGATTGTGCGAAGGGTTGCTCGGAGAGAGACAGCGGTTGAACTAGGGTTGCCGACAATTAGTTAAGACCGTCCCCATGCTCCTTTATCGGTACGCTCACCCCGCCTGCAAGGTGAACAGGGCGATGCCGGAAATGATGAAGTCCATGACGATCACCACGAACGAGGACGTCACCACCGCCCGCGTGGTCGCCCAGCCGACCCCCTCGGAGCCACCCTTGGCCTCCATCCCGCAGAAGCCCGACACGATGGGGATGGCCGCCCCGTAGCACAGGCACTTGATGGCCCCGGTGGCCACGTCGCCCATCTGCATCCGCGACAGGTCCAGGAACACCGCCGGGCTGACGTGGAAAGTGTGGTACGCCGTCAGCATCCCCATCATCATCGCCGAGGCAACCCCGGCCACCGTGAGAATCGGGGTCATGATCAGCGAGGCCAGGAAGCGCGGCGCGACCAGGTATTCGACGGGCTCCACCCCGCACATGCGCAGGGCATCGACCTGCTCGGTCACCACCATCGATCCCACCTCGGCGGCGATGCCGGCGCCCACCCGGGTCGCCAGCATCATCGCGGTCAGTATGGGGCCGAACTCGTGGCACAGGATTTTGATGAACTCCGCCCCCACCTGGGACAGATCGCCGGTCACCCGGTTGATTTGCAGGCAGGTCTGAAAGATGAGCACCATGCCGATAAAGCCCAGCGTCACCAGGATGAAGAGCAGGGAACGGTTGCCCACCTGATAAAGCTGCCGCCCCAGTTCCCCCGGCGCCCGCCGAGAACGCAGCGCACCCAGAAGGCACAGGGCGAACACCCGGAAGAAGCGCTGAAGCGTCGCCCGCGCCTCGCTCATCGCAGCACCAGGGTCAACAGGTCATCCGAGATCATGATCGCCAGCGCCGCCGCCACCACCGCGTCGTTCACCGCCCGCCCCACGCCCACTGCGCCGCCCTTGACGTTGAGGCCGAAGTGGCAACTGGTCAGGGCAATGGTCATGCCGAAGAACGCCGCCTTGATCAGCCCCACCGACAGGTCCCAGAGCTTCACGTTGTCGACGAAGGAGACGAAGAAGGCGGTAAACTCCACGTTCAGCAGCGCCTTGCCCAGAAGCAGGCCCCCGCCAATGGCCACCGCATCGCCCAGCACCAGCAGGCAGAACATCGAGATCATCATCGCCAGCACCCGCGGCACGATCAGGTAGGGGATGGGGTCGATGGCCAGCGCCCGCAGGCCGTCAATCTGCTCAGTCACCGTCATGGTACCCAGTTCGGCGGCGTTGTTGGCGCCGACCCGGCCGGAGAACATCAGGCCGATGAGGATCGGCCCGACTTCGCGGAACACGGCGTAGCCGGTGCCCCAGCCAACCAGGCCGTAAGCCGAGAAGCGGCGCACGAAGATGCCCGACTGGATCACCATGATGCCGCCCGTGAAGAAGGCGGTCAGGGCGACGATGGGCACCGAGACCACCCCCATCTTGTAAAGGTTGCGCCACAGCTCCCGCCGGTCCACCCTGCCGCGCAAAAGGGACAGGGCGGTGTACACGGCCAGAAGAGCGATGCCCCCGGCCTCCCGGCACAGGGACAGCGCCCCGGCCCCGATCCATTGCAGCAGGCGAGAGCGCATCACAAAGGCCCCACGAGTTCGCCCCGGACAAACTGCCGCACCACTTCGTCGTCGGACTCGGCGATGGCCGCGCTTTGGCCGTCGTAGCGCAGGCGACCGCGGTAGAGCAGGGCCATCCGGGGAGCGAAGGTGCGCAGGGCATCCACGTCGCTGGATACGACAATCACCGTGGCCCCGGTGGCGTCCCGCTCGCTGCGCAGAAGGTCGTAGATCTTGGAGGTGGTCACCGGGTCCAGGCCCGCGGTGGGCTCGTCATAGATGATGAGGCGGGGGCGGGAGATCACCGCGCGGGCCAGCGCCGCCCGCTTGCGCTGCCCCCCGGAAAGCTGCGAGGGGGCCTTGTCGCCGTGCCCGGCCAGGCCCACCGCGCGCAGCCGGGACATGACGTTGTCTTGCAGGGCGGCCTCGTCAAGCGGCTGCCCGGCCTGCGCCGCCTGCTGCCGCAGGGGAAAAGCCACGTTCTCCGTGACGCTCAAGGAATCGAAGAGGGCGTTGTTCTGGAAGAGCATGCCAATCTGCGCCTGAGCCCGCCGGATCACGTCGGGGCCGCCCGCGGTCATATCGGTGCCAGCAACCTCTACCGTGCCGGATTCCGGGCGCACCAGGCCGCAGAGGATCTTCAGCAAGAGGCTTTTCCCCCCTGCCCCGGGGCC
>JBBRLA010000334.1:0-9110 GCA_038231615.1 Polyangia bacterium
CCCCCTTCGCCTCACCCTTGAGACTCCGCGGAGCACAACGCGCATGCTCGCCGCATCCTGGCGCGTCTCCGCTACCGCTTTTCGGCGATGGTCTAGCTCACGGGCGGTGTCGGTGAAGTCCATGTCATAGCAAATCATCGCGGCGAGGACGCCAATGGGGGTCTGATAGGTGGGGTAGGTGCCACGTGAAATGCTGGTCTCACCAAGAAACGTTACGGGGTGGTTCTTGCCGTAGGAGCCAAGGAACGCGCCGTCGGGAGCTACGGTGAGGACCTCGTTTCGTCGTCCCCTGTCGGTGACAACGCCATAGCCAACAAATAGGTAGGCACCGGCCTCTCTCGCGAGGCTCGACAGCTCGCTTGGATAAACCAACTGCGGATCTACCTTGAGCGCGCCTTCAGGCCACACGATCACTTTGGCCCCTTGCAAGGCGGCCTGGCGCGTCTGCTCAGTGAGGATTCCGAGCATGGCGCGATCGCGGGCCTCGGGGGTCGCGCCTAGCTCGAAGGGACGTCGGCCGGGGGCGAGCGCGGCGATTCGAACTTTAGTGCCGCCGTGGGGTCGCATCATCAGGCTTGCCGAGGACCAGAGTGCGACAGCGACGATGGCGGCGGCGCACCACCGAAGGGCGAGGCGCACAGGGAGGGTCGCGAGGTCGCCTGATGGGTAACGGCGATCGAGCGCGGCGATCACAAGCAGGGCGAGGGAGTAGTTCACGAGCAGGATCAGCAGGTCGAGTCCGTACATGCCGAAGACCGACACAGGTTGGTTGAACCACGGTTGCCGGTACATGGCGTAGCCGACAAATCCCCAGGTCCCGAGGACGGGGATCAATGAACGGAGGAGCTCGAAGCCCACCCAGCCGACGGCGATCCGGAGTGGCGAGAGCGAGTCACTGGGGCCTGCTTCGCGGCTTGGGGCACGTCCACTAATGAGGATTGTTGCTGCGATGAGGAGCGGCAGAAACCTCATGTACCACGCTGCCGACTCCGGAAACACGCCGCCGAAGCATCCCGCTACAAAGCCGCCGACGCCGATCACCGGGGCGACCCGCGACCACGCCAACGGAAGGATTCTCCGCTGTGCCACCGCCATGGGGACAAAGCCGATCCAGACGAGCCACCACACGTCGTAAGGCGGCGCGGAGAGGGTCAAGAGGACCGCACTGAGAGCCGCCATGGCAGATCCCAGCACAATGCGCTGGGCCTTTCGCATTAGTGTACCTTCCCGTCGCCCGGCCCGTCGCCCAGCCCGTCGGTGGTCCTCACCGCGCGCCCCGTAGCGGAAGCCATCGCGGCGGGGATCTGTCGCGGCGGAGTGTAGCGCACTTCGGGAGAGTAAGAGTTGCCCTTGCCACAGCCGCGGACCGCCCTTGACGACAAGACCTTCGCCTCGACGCCAGGCCAGGCATCGGCACGGTATGCATTGAATATCTCTACGACGGAGACCACACAACCGAAGAGGAGCAAAAGGGTAATGGCGGATACGCAAATGCCAGCGCCTACTGTCTTTACAAGGGTCTTGGCCTTCATGGATGGATCTTATCCGCCCTCCGGCGTTGATGCCACTGAGCGTGGGGTGGTCAGGAAGTCCAGGACCAGGCGGTTGAAGTGCTGCGGTTCCTCCAGCATCGGCGAGTGGGCCGATTCCTCCAGGTAGCGCAGATGGGCCCCCGGGATGGCGCGGGCCATGCGTTCGCCCACGCTCGGCGGGATGAGCGCATCGTGGCGCCCCCACAGGACCAGCGTCTCCGCCCCGATGTGCAGCAGGTCCCCGGGCAGGAGCAGGCCGCCATTTTGCATGCCCCGCAGGATCCGGCGCCTGGCCTGCCGGTTCTTCCAGAATTCGTGCAGAATCTGTCGCAGCACGAAGTCCGGAATCCACCGCCGATGGTAGAAAACCGTGTGCAGAAAGCTGCGCAGCGCCGAGACGTCCTGCGGGATCAGCACCTCGACGATGTCCCGGGCGCCGCCAAAGCGAGCGGAGACCTGGTCGCGCTCTGCCTGAGTAAGTTCCAACCCTGCTGCATCGACCAGCACCAGCTTGCCGAGCTTGTCCGGATGCCTCCGCGCCAGTTCCAGGGCCACGAAGCCCCCGAACGACACCCCAACCACATGGGCCTTGCAGACGCCGAGCCGATCGAGCAGTTCGTTGATCGCGTCTGCCTGCGCCGCGGCCGTGTCTACCGCCTGCCCCGGTCGAGGGAGGCTGTCGCCGAACCAGTACAGATCCGGGGCCAGCACGCGGAAGGGGCGGACCAGGGCCCTGACCTGATATTCCCAGTTCTCCAGGGCGCTGAAGCCGAAGCCGTGGATGAGCAGGACCGGGAAGCCCTGGCCCCCGGCGTAGTAGCGCATGCGGCCGGCGGTCAGATCGCGCTCCTGCGCCACGATGCTCATCCGGGCGTAGCTCCCCTGGATGAGGCGGCGGTTGAGGTTGATCACATTGCATCCGCCCAGGCTGCACAGGAGCACCCCGAGCAGCAGGAAGCGCCACGACCGCCGCGATGCGATGTCCATGGCCGGGTAGGCTACTACGCCTTCTTGGACCGGGCGATGTTCGGCGGGAGATTCCCCCGCGCCGCAGCGTACCATGAAGGGCCATGACGCTCGAAGTCCGCGACCTCGACCTGCTTCCTGGGGATGCCGGGGCCCGGCTCCAGGGGATGCTCAAAGGAATGCGCACCCTTGAGGACGTGCTCGCCTGGGCGCGCGTCCAGCGTCCGCCCGCGACCTTCATCGACGCCATCACCCAGGACGAGTACACGCACGACATCGTGCTGCGCTATCGGGATGATGTTTACCTGGTCTTCGACACCACCTGACTGGGCGCCCTGACGGCGGTCGCCGTCTTTACCCATCGGCCCGACGCGGATGAACTGCTCTCTGTGCGCCTGGCAGGCGGCTGGGCACCCACCCCCACCGATACAGTCGATGGGCCCCGCATCTTGGGCCACGCCGCCGGTTGCCCGGCGACTTGAAGCCGGCGTCGGAGCAGGGCCAGGCAAAGAAGCGGCGCGGCGACGAGTAGCGGGGCCGACGACCGCGGGCGGCCTCCTGCGGCGGCGGCGCAGCCGATGTGGTTGGTGGAGTCCACAAAGGACAAGCCTCAGGGCGGCGGGTCGCATATCGGTTGCCAGAACCTCGTCCTATCTCGTCGGCCGTACTGGGCTGCTTGGCGGCGGCGCCGGGGGGCCAGTGCGGGCAACTGAGGGCCGCGTGGCAGGACGACGCCTCCTGGAGCAGGTCCAGGCTTTGGCGGTCCAGGCATCCGCTCATAGACCCACTACCGCCCCCGTCTCTCTCTTACTTTCTTGTCTTCCTGCCAGCATCGCGCTAGCTTGTCAAGGGTGAGCGTATTCTCAGCCAGCAGGATATTTCGCCCCCGATTGGCTGCAAAGGTGGCCCGGAGCGGCGGCGTGGCGGAGCGTACCCAGGAGCAATTCCTGGCCGACTGGCTGGATGAGATGAACCAGCTTGGCGACGTCGCGCTTCCGGCCGGCGTCCAGATCGTGGGCATAGATCAAGACGTTCGTGTCGACGAAGATCCTAGCGCTCATGCCACTCATCGCGGCTCACGGGGGCCTGCCCGCCCAGATGGAATCCTCTCTCTAGAAAGCTGAGCGCCCGGCTTTGCGCGACCTCATACGTACTGGATTGTTCGGCCATATCCGCAATGTAAATGGCGAGTAGCTGGCTGATCGTGGCGCCACGCTGGGCGGCCAGCGTCTTGGCCCTGCGGATGGTCTCCTCATCGAGGCTCACGGTCAGATCCTGCTTCGCGGACATGTGGCTCCTGGCAGCTTGCTGATGCTGATCTAACGACTAGCACAGGTCGGGCCGGATATCCATTGTTCCATGAATGCGGGGCCGCTGGCGCGAAGTCGCCGACGCCCTCCGATGGTAGCGGATTTCTCCCCGCCTCCCCACTTCCTGGCCGGGTTGCCGAGAAAGTGCGCCATTGTCGGCGGCGCTGCTATGCTCCTGCGGCAGCTTCTGCGAGTTGTTGCTTGGCAGACATAGGGCCAAGATACTGTACATCAAGTCAGTGCGCAATGATGAGATGAGAGAGGGGTCGGGGTCGGTCTTCCAATGACCGAGAGGGACGAGGTGATGGGCGCGACCCGGAGATGAGTGGCACGCACCTGGCGCAGACTCGGCTCCGAAGCCGGGCAGCCACCGGCCTCCCTGTTGCTGCGCTGCGTAGCCGACAGGACCGGAGTGACGGTGGAGGAGCTGTGCTCGCGAAGCCACCGGCCCCATGTAGTGCGGGCCAGGCGACTGGCCCTGCTTACTTTTTTATTACCGTCACCGAGTCCTCACCGAGTCCCCGTCACCGAGTCCCCGACGGACGCGGACCACATCTATCTCGGGCTCTCGTCGCAAGATTGCCGCACGCAGCCTGGGATAACGGTTCTCATCTATAAGGTCGTGGATGCGATAAAAATACGTCTTCATTTGGTTCTGCTTCTTCTATCAAGGGGAGGGATGGCAGGTCGCTTTCGCGTAAATAGTCGTCAAGCGTGACTGTGCTTCCGTCCCTGAGAACAAGGTCACCACGGATTACATACTGGAGGGCCCAGGACAATGGCGGTTCCGTTTTCTCTGGATGGGATGCAAGATCGACGAGAAAATCCTTGTCTTGTTCCGTGGCTTGGCTCGTGACATATTTAGCCAGCGCAGGCCAGATTGGGTGAACCTCAGAAGCCAATTTACTGGGAAAGCGTTCCAGCTTACCGAAGGAATTCTTATAGGTCCAGTTCATGAGCGAAGCCTCCGATGTCGATCTTACACCGTCGGCCAAGAACCAGGGCAGAGCCCAGCGATCAACCGCCATAAATTCTACACGTAGGTGATCCATTAGCCACGGTCCATCAAATTCAGATTCTCTAGCAGCCATTGAGGCGAAGTGCTCGCTAAATCCTTCTCTATTTAACATATGCCAAGTAATACCATGTTTACCATTATTTCCTCTATCTATATTACCTTGCCATGGGTTAAGCATAAAGTCCGAAAGATTACTAAAAAAATTAATTAGCGACAATGATTCTGCTTTGATGCCATGAGCAGTCATGATTTCTGCTAATAGTATGTGAGAATTTTTATAAATCTCTCTTTCATAAACCTCTCTTGTTAAAGACGGTTTTTGATTCATATTAAGTAGATTTTGTATCAGTTTATATTGTACTATATTAGTACGATTACTATAAGCAGATCGCCGAGCGAGTGTTATAACTTCAGACTGCGAAGCTCCGGCGAGGATGGCGGATTGCAACCTGGCTGATAGTCGACGGCGTCGAGATGGCCAGAGCGTCAGTAACCATTGCGGTTGAGACAGATCAATTTCGGCATGGCCAAGAAGGATACGACTTATCCCTACAGATTCTGGCGTTGTGCAGCTACTGAGAGGTTGGGTTAATTGGAGAACTTGCGAGATCATTGGTTGTTCAGGAAGAAAGGGTTGGAGTCGTAAAGAATGGGAGAGCTCGAAGAGACGCTGCCATTGCCACCAATTTGCCAACGCCGCTGCCGAGTGGATTGACGTTCCTAATATCTCTCGACGTCTGGTCTGCTGGCTTCCCGCCCAAGCGATTGAACAACGACGCCAGCCTCGCAGTTTGTGGGGCCAAGCAAACGCCGCGACCCAAGCATCTGCCCACCGCTTGACCTTTGCGTCATTTCCTCCTCCGTCCGCGAGAACCATACCCGCAATGGACAATCCGTCATTGCCACGTGAAATGAGTGTATCAATGATGGCATCTGCCCGCTCATCGCTCGTACTACCCACCTCCGCTGCATATAGCAGGAGTGTTTCCCACCAGGACTCGCTTCGGGCATGTTCTAAGACGGGGCCGGCCCATATTCCATCGGATACGCTTGCGTGAAGATGCCAAGCCGTCAGGTACTCTTGGAAACTCAAATGGGCAAAGGTGTAGGTCCCATCTGCTCGGTCCGTAATGAGGCCAGCCTCACCGATAAGCCACCACAAGAAGCCCCTTCGATCATTTGGTGCCCATGTTGCCGGTAGCGCCGCTACAATATCTGATTCATGGGCAACTACCGCTTTGCGCTCGCCTTCGTACCCCTTCGCCTGCAGTTCTGCCGCAAGCCGAGCTACTGCCTTCCATCGTTGCTCCGCGTCTTCTGGACGCCACCAATCGCGGTTCCGTTGCACTCCTTCTCGGGCCCAGGTATCTGGGCGATCTTTCAACAGTGTAGACAAGCACTCTCGATATAGTTGATGTCGCTTTTCCGGTAGAGGCTTGTGACGACTTACGACAAGCATCATGGTCAAGAACAGTGCTGTGCGCGCAAGCACTTTGGCCTCTGCTGAGACTTCAAGCCTCTCGAGGAAGCGCGGCAGTTCTAAATCTACGGCGCTGTCATCGAGGCTATAACAAACTTTGAAGAAGCGACGGGCAAAGGACTTCACTTCTGGGTCCGACAGAGGCTGAACCTCTAGCACTTCAAATCCATGAGCCCCATCTGGAACACCGTCTCCCCATGGACGGGTTGAAACTACGACCAAGACGCGACGATGCTGTTGCATGAAGCCTAGGAGCATTTCGCGGAGCTTTTTTCCGTGATCACCAAGTTCATCCCAGCCGTCAACCATCAACACAGGTCGAGGTCCATCTGGTGCGGTCAATACTCTCAAGAAGACATCGGCATTCCAGCCTTCCCCCATGCGCTCCGCCACGCTGTCCCGAATGCATGAGTCAAGGCTGCGTTTTTGGCCCGCGCAATCTGGCTGAGACCATCGAGCGGCCACATCGCGAAGCACTAACATGAACGGCACTGCCATCGGGTTTTCAAGCAAGCGTCGAAAGGTGAATCGCATCCAAGTGGTCTTTCCTGCGCCTGCCGGACCACGAATGAGTAGAGCACGACGTGGCTTGTTTTTCTTTGTGTTCCGATCTCTGCTCCCTTTAATAAGATCGCTTGCCTCCAGGAGCATTCCGGCCTCTTCCTTGCCCGCAGTTCCAAGGCGTAGTGGCTGGTACATCTCATCGAGTCCAGCGGTTACAGGTCGCCCCACCGCCCCAACGGCGGCCATACCCTTCAGGTCCCAGTCGGCCCAAGTGTGGCTCAACCGCTGCCGATAAGTCTCCAGAAACCCAAGCAGTTGGCTATCAAGGATCGGCCTAGGCGAGGCTTGTACTATGGCGGGCGCCGCCATGTAGCTTGCCGGAAGGTATACTTGGCCATCGTGCTCGTCACGCTCTCCTGTGCCAGACACGAAAGCTCCCGTTTCCACGCTGCCGTCATGACGTGCGCGCGGATTCAATACGAGGGTGCGGACGCGAATTTTCCCAGTGTTAGGACTAATAACAATAACCCGTATCTGATTTGGTTGTTCGCCTGGTAGGTGAGACGTATCTACGCCAGCTGAGCCAGCGGCAATGATGAGCGTCTCACCTCCCCTTGGCCATTTCCAACTCCGGATATCTGGCTCGTGTTGATGGCCATGCAGGAGTACGCTCACTCGCGCGTCTTGTGCGGCCCGACGTACAAACTCGCTACCCTCAAACCCGGCAATATCTGCTACGATTCGCTCTCGCGAGCTTGCGTCCAAGGTATCTTGTGCTTCGAGCCACCCTTGGATTTCTGTAAGATTATCTGGCGCAGTACGATCTGGATTATGATGAACGCACATTATTCGAACCCAATCATCCTGTCCGCCAGAAATCCAAGCGTCGCAGATCGCCTGCGCCTGATCTTGCGTGACAGCACCCAGATGGTCTTCCCTTCTATGCGACTCTCGTTCACAGGTATTTATTGCAATGACACTGACTCGCAAATCCTCAAAATCTTGACGTCGTGCCTCAAGTTCAATAGGGCGAGCTATCGAATCAACTGAGTCTCCGTAGAACCTTTTTTGGAAACTGCGGTAATTGTCGAACTTGCGCCGGTCGACTTCCCTGCGAGAGTCCGCAGGAGAAAGCTTGCGTTGCTTCCCTTGGAGTTCAGCAATTTCGCACTCATACCAATCTATGTCATGGTTGCCCGGACAAATGACAAATCGATTATTGCCGACGCCGAGTTCGCCTCCTAGTCCCTGTAGGATCTCAACTACTCGGTCGAACTCATCGGGCTGCCCTGTGTTTGTCAGATCTCCAGTAACCGCCACAATCGCTCGCTCCACGCCCACGCCTAATCGCCGAGCTTCCTCCCTTATCGCACGGCCAAACTGAACCCCGAGCGTTTTACACTGACGTGCATTCTCCACAGGGAAGCGATGCGTGTCTCCGATGTGAAGATCCGATAGATGGATGATAACAATCTCGCTGGTAACCGAAGTCCCCATGCTCGGTGTTTGGAGAGGTTTCTTCGTTCTCTTAGACATGTTTGTATTTTCTCACAGAGACAACTATCGCGGCAGCCTGACTTAGCTTGCCGAGGAATTGGTTACTTACACAGGTGCCCGAACGCCAGCCATTCGGGGCTGGTTCCCAGGATCACCGCTACCTTCTCCGCCAGAGCCAGGTCGAGGTACTTGACCCATCCCCCCTCAAGAAGCGCGATCGCCGCCGCCCGCCGGTAACCCAGGAGTTGGGCCAGTTCGCTCTGCTGGAGTGGCGCTCGCGTCCGGCCTTCTCGCAGGCGGGCCTGCCATCCTTCTGGCGAAGCCATTACCTTATCGCACTGGTGCCCGAAGGCAAGCCAGGCTGGCGCCACACTGAGCGCCGCGGCGAGTTCGGCAACCCGCTCGGCTGTGGGTCCGGTCTGCCCTCGTTCCAGCTTGGTCATCACCTGCTTGACCTTGATCCCGATCCGCTGCCCGAGTTCGGCCTGCGTCAGCCCCGCGGCGAGGCGGGCTTTCTTGAGCCGGGCAGGGAAGCCGGCGACGGACGATTGGTGGCGCAGGGTCACTGATGGGCAGGCTAATGGCCCGCGGCATCTGTTCGTGATTAGATTTATATTTGGCACCTTTCGTATAATAGGTGCTATTTAGTAACTTCATTTCCTTGACCAGACGATATCCCTACCCCAACCAGGAGGACCCCATGCCCCAAAAAGACTGGGGCCGGACCCTGCGCGCGGCCCGGCAGGCGGCTCACTTGTCCCGGGAGCAGCTCGCCCAGCGGGCCGGGCTCTCTGCCGGCACCA
>JBBRLA010000335.1:0-9084 GCA_038231615.1 Polyangia bacterium
AGCCAGGGCCGGCGAAGGCCAGAAGGCCCAGAAGGGCCAGAAGGCCGGCGAAGGCCAGAAGGCCGGCGAAGGCCAGAAGGGCCAGAAGGCCGGCGAGGGCCAGAAGGCCGGCGAAGGCCAGAAGGCCGGCCAGGAGACCAGCCGGGACCCGAATGCCGGCGGCGATCGTGCCCGGCCGGTGGCGTTGGTGATCCTCCAGGTGCGGCCGGCGGACCTGCACCCATTGGAGGGCGGCAGGCCAGGGCCGCTGCTCTCGCCGCTGCCATTGCGCGGGCCGACCGCGCTGTTCCGGGTGCTGGAGACGCTGACCGCGGCGGTGCGGGTGCGGCAGGTGGGGGTGGTGATGGGGCCGGGGGGCGACGCCGAGGCCGAGGCGGTGGTGCGTGCCGCGTGCGCCGATCGGGATGTGCGCCTGTTCTGCGAGGCCGGGGACGCGCTGACCCAGATCGTCGGGGGCCTGCGCGACCTGGCCGCCGGGCCGGAGCAGGTGGTGGTACGGGTGACCGCTGATTGTCCGCTCTTGTGCCCCGAGGTGGTGGACGCCGCGGTGGAGGTGCTGATCGACGGCGGCCATGACTACGTCTCGACGGACCTGGGCTCGGGGGTGCTTCCCGCGGGGCTCGACGTGGAGGCGACCTACGCCAGGCTGCTCTATGACCTGGACGGCGCGTGCGATCGGCGCGAGGATCGTGAGCGGGTGACCCACCTCATCTTCCGTCCGCCGACGCGCCACCGGGTACACGAGCTGTCCCCGGGGGAACTGGGTCCGGCGCTGGAGCGATCCGGGCGCTACTATGCCTCCTTCCGTCTGTACGGCGATGCGGACGGGCAGCGGGTATTGGGGAAGGTGACGGCGCTGCTCGATCGCCAGGCGGAGCCGCGAGCCCTCTCGACGCTCTTGCGGCTCCTGGACCTGCACCCGGAGTGGCGCCAGGGGATGCGCCACGTGCTGAGGGGGGCGGCGGCGCCGCAGCGGTAGCGGGGCCTCTGTTTAAGGTGAGGCTGGCAGCTCGATGGTGAAGCGGGTGCCGCCCCCTTCCGGGCTCTCCACCAGCAGCGCGCCCCCGTGGCGCACCACTACCTCGTGAGCCAGTGCCAGGCCCAGCCCGGTGCCGCCCTTTTTCGTGGTGAAGAAGGGCTCGAAGATGCGCCCCCGGTGTTCCTGCTTGATCCCCGGGCCGCGGTCGATCACGTCGATGGCCACGATCAGATGCGTCCCGCCCGCCCCCTCCGATCGCTCGATGAACGGCGCTCCGCTTCGCTGTGCGCGCTCGATGAACGGTCTTCGCTGTGCGCTATCAAACCCACGGGTGCGCACCAAAAGGAGCCGCTGCTCCCGGGGCAGATCGGCCATCGCCTCCTTGGCGTTGCGCAACAGGTTCAGGAGCGCTGGCCGCAGTTGGTTTTCGTCGAGCTGCACCGCAGGCAGCCCGGCGGATAGCTCGGCCTGCACGGACACCCCCGCCGCGGCGAACTCCTCGGCCAGGAACGAGAGCAACCCCTTGACCACCGCGCTGATCTCCTCGCGCTCGAAGCGAGGGTCCGGCAGCCGGGCGAAGCGCAGATACTGCTCGGTGATGTCCGCCAGGCGGTCCACCTCCCGCACGATGGCCTGCGCCAGCGTCCGCGCCTCGGCGTTGTCGCCGGCCACCTCATCCGCCAAAAGCTCCGCGTTCAGCCCGATCGAGGACAGGGGATTGCGCACTTCGTGGGTGATCTGCGCCGCCATCTTGCCCACCGCCGCCAACTGCTCCGATCGCCGCAGGCGTTGCTCGCGCTCTTGCAGGGCCGCCGCCATGGCGTTGAACTCTCGGCCCAGCGCACCGACCTCGTCCGGGCTGTCGGCGAAGACCCGCTGCCGGTAGTTGCCCCGGGCCACCTCCTTGGCGCTGTCCGACAGGCGGCGCAGCGGGCGCAGGGTGGCCTGCACCAGCAGCATCACCAGCACCCCGAACCCGGTGGCCCCGATCGAGAGCAGAAGCGTCATCCACAGGGCCCGCGTCTCGTAGCGCCCACCCTCGTGGACCACGTCGATCACCTTGTTGGTCAGCTCGCTGGACAGACTTTGCACGATCTGCGCCGCTTGCTCCTCGCGGGCCGAAAGCTCCGTGGCGGCGACGCCGGAGTCGACGGCCTCCCGGCCTTTCGGGGCGGCCTCCCCGGGGCCCGTGCCGCCATAGATCTGCTGGAAGAAGGGCTCGCCCTCCTCATACAGATGCTCCACCCGATCCAGCCGCGCCGCCAGGCCCAGGAGGTAGCGGGCGTCGGCCTTGGACAGGGTGCGTCGCAGCTCCGCGACCCGGCCCTGTGCCTGCTGCAGGCGCAAAAGCCGCCGCGTCCAGTCCGCGGTGATCTCCTTGCGCGAGCGCGGCGCGGTGGAGGGCTCCAGAAACCGCCGCTGCAGGTTGGCTTGAAGAGTCAGCTGGTCCTGCAGGTCGATCCGCAGGTTTGAGTACCCCAGCGCCACGAGGCGCAGCTGCTCGCCCATCGTATGCAGCGCCCAGGCGCCGTACACCGTCGCGCCGCCGAAGGCCAAAAGGACCACGACGAACCCGAGGAAGATCTTCGTGCTGATGGATAATCGTAACGTCAAACGCAACGCCACACGCAACGCCACAACAACAGCCTGGAAGCGAGCCTGGAGTTTGACTAGGATACTCCGGGTAGAAGCAACTGGCTCAGGCTATAATCTCCCGATCGTCAATGGACCTGCGGCGTTTTACGAATCAATGGACCCCTGCGGCGCTTTACCCGCCCATGGACCGCGGCGCAAGCCGATGCACCCCGCCGCCCCGCGCGATCGAGACCAAAGGAAAATCGACCTCATGCGCCCCCGCCTGCACCTTCTTCTCTCCGCGTTCTCCATGGGGCCCCTTCTGCTCGTGCTCTGGGCCCTTTTGGGCCTGACTTCGGGACGGGCCCTGGCGGATCCGCCGCAGGGGCGGCCCTTTGCCCTTCGCGATCCGGCGCCGGAACTGTCGGTCGGCATCCTGGGGCTGGACGCGGTGGAGGTCCCCGAGGCGACGGCACAGGCGGTGACCGACGTGCTGCGTCAACGGGCTGCCCGGATGCCCGGCATCCGGATCATGCCGGGCAGCAAGGAGCTGGTCGAGCTAAAGCTCATTTTCGGCTGCATGGACGAGAACCCCGCCTGCCTGGCGGTGGCCGGCAAGAGCCTGGGGGCGGATCGCCTGCTCTACGGCAGCGTGCGCCGAGCCCCTGGCGGGCCGGGGTACACCGTGGTGCTCAAGCAGCTTGACGTTCGGAAGGGCCAGGTGGATCGCTTTATCAGCGATGTGATGCCCGTGAGCGCGCTGGAAGGCAAGGGGATCGAACTTTCGGGGCTGGTCCGGCGCTGGCTGGACGTGCTGCTCCTCTCGGAACTGCACGGGGGGCTGCGCATCACGTCGGAGCCCGACGGGGCCGAGGTGGTGCTGGACGGGACGCCGATCGGGAAGACGCCGATCGAACTGAAGAACGTGCCCACCGGCAGCCATATGTCGTCGATCAGTTACCCGGGCTACGCGCAGGCGGTGCGGACCTTCGAGGTGAAAGGCGGCCTGCTTCATGAGATGACGGTGACGCTGGGGCACCGCTGGCAGCATGATGTGTCGCTGGTGCCGGTGCCGCACAACGCCGACAGCGGGCACAATGAGCACAACGATTTGGGGCGGCCCTTCAAGCTGGCGTCGTACTTCCTGGTGGGGGCGGCGGCGATCGCGGGGGGGGTGGCGATCTACACGTGGCGGACGTACAGCGGGGACGAGACGGCGGCACGGTCGGCGCTGGACGTGTTGCAGATGAACTTGCCTGGGGCCTCGGCAGACGTGAACGCGTTCCTGCGCAGCCCGGATCGGCTGTCCAGCTGCAACCCGCCGCATGAGCTGGGGGCGGCGGCGCAGCGGACGACCGAGGGGACGATGGCGTACCAGGAGTACCTGGATCGGTGCCAGCACGGGAACACGTACGCCGGGGCGACGACAGGGCTGGTGGCGACGATGGGGAGCCTGGCACTTCTGGGGGTGGTGTCGTACATCATCGGCGAGCGAAAAAGCCACGGCGGGGAGAAGACGCACCCGGACGATGCCTACAGCGGGCGCAAGGAGCAGCGGTCGTCGTGGCTCTACACGCCGAAGCTGCGGGCGATCTCGCCGGTCATCGGGAGGAGCGGCGGCGGGGTGGACCTGAGCTTCCAGTTCTGAGGGGCTTGACGCTGGATGGCTGCCAGGTGCAGGAGCCCGCATGCGGTTTGTGCCGCGAGAGACGGGATGGGAGCCGCGCCAGACGGGTTGCCGCTGGCTGGCTCCGATCGAGCCGCACGGGTGATGGGGAGGGGCTCGGTCGAGGAAGGGGCTACTTCTGGCAGCAGAGCAGGCCGCCCGAGCCATCGGTGGCGTGGTGGGAGGTGCTGTCGAGGATTTGCCCGAAGACGGTCTGGCATTGCCAGGGGGCCTTGGCGCCGTCGCAGCGGAGGCCGACGGTCAAATGATCGCAGTCGCCGCTGAAGGATTGCGTGCCGTCGCCGCTGCCGCAGCCGACCAGGATCTTGGTGAAGCCCTGGCCGCATTGAAGGGCGCCGTTGCCCATGTGCAGGCTGGCGGCCAGGTGCGCGACATAGAAACCGCCGACGGCGGCGCAGGTCTGGGCGTTGATGCCGCCGAGCAGGTCCTTGTTGGGATCGTCACAGGGCTGGAACCCGTCGGCGCAGAGGGCGGCGAAGTCGCCGAGATTCATGCCGGAAAGAGTGCCGAAGTCGCCGTGGCAGGCGTGGACCCCGGTGCCGACCTGAACGCCGCCGTTTTTGCAGGCGGGGTCGGATGGGGCGGGGGCCACCGTCTGGGCCGATGCGCGGCAGCTCTTGGCGGAGCAGATGAAGTCCGTGGGGCAGTCGCTGTCCGTGGCGCAGGGGAAATGGGCGCCCTGGTAGTCGGGGTTGTAGCAGGCGATGATAGAGACGCTCATCGCCAGGAGAAGGTACCGGGCAGACGGGGTGCGCATGCGGACTCCCAGGGCTCTGACCCTCGATGGCGCGCGGCGAAGTCGAGCGCCGTTCACCGAGCATCATAGCACGGCGCACGGGGCGGTTGTGAGAGGACTGTCGGTGGAGGCACCCGATGTACCGGATGCGGGCGCCTGGGCGGCCCTGGGCGGCGACCTCTATTGATGAACTTGTTATTGCGCGCCGGTGAAATCCTTATAGGATCGTGACGGGTCATTGTTACACGACGATTGCACGGTGCATCGGGTCGATGGACGGCGCTGCGTGCTATCCGAGACCGGCGCTTGGCGCTACCGATGACCGGCCCTGGCTTCGCCGCGCGCCGCTTTTCCGCGAATTTTGTGAGGAGAGATCCATGAAAGCGTCCGTTTCCAGTCTGATGAACATCGCCTCCAGCGCGTACCTGCCGATCCTGCCCGAGTCGGCCGCCTTCCCCGTCGTGGGGACCGCCGCAGAGTCGGTGGTTGACCTGCTGGTCAACATGGGCCTCGACACCTTCTTCGGGCTGCCCGGCGGCCCCATCGTCACCTTCTTCGACGCCATCCTGCAGCACAAGAAGGCCACCCTGGTCGAGCCCCGCCACGAGGCCTACGGCACATTCGAGGCGATGGGGTTCTACCGCGCCAGCGGCAAGGTCCCGGTGGTGGTCATCACCTCGGGGCCCGGCGCCACCAACGCCATCACCGGCATCGTCAACGCGCACCTGGAACGGGTGCCGATGCTGGTGGTCATCGGCGACGTGCCCTGGTCCTCCACCGGCCACCGCATGTTCCAGAACACCGGCGCCGAGGGCGTGGGTATCGAGCGCATGTTGACCGGCATCACCCGCGTCATCGTGCGCATTCCCCATAGCGACAGCGCCTCCAGCCAGGTGCGCGCGGCGGTCCAGGCGGCCATGGACCCCCACAACCCAGGCCCCGCGGCGGTGGTCCTGTCCATCGATCACGCCAGCGCCACCGTCGTGCCGCCACGACTCTACGCCCCACAGGCCGGCGCCGGGCCGATGGGCGGTCATGCCCCCCCCGACCCATCGCTCATCGGTAGCACGATGCGGCGCCTGCGCGGGGCGCAACGGCCCCTTGTGTGGATCGGCGCCGGCTGTCGCCGCGACGCGGTCAAGGTGCGCGAGCTGGTCGACGCCCTGGGCGCCCCGTTCGTCACCACCCCGCAGGCCAAGGGCATCGTCCCGGAGGACCACCCCCTTTCGCTGCGCACCTGCGGCTTCGGTGCCGCGTGGGGGGCGCGGCGCTACACCAAGGCCGGGCCCGATGTGGCGCTGGTGCTGGGCTCGGACCTGGACGACCTGTCCACCGCCGGCACCCCGCCGATCGGCAAGGACGGCGTGCTGATCCACGTGGACACCGACGGGTCAGTCTTCACGCGCAACTTCCCCACCGCCATCGGGGCGATGCACGACATCGGCTCCTTTTGCGACGCGATGCTCGACGTGGTGGGCAGGAAGGTGCTGCGCAAGGACGGCCTGCAGCTCGTCAGCGAGGCCAAGGAGGGGTCGGTCTACGATGCCCCGGACTATGACACCGATGCGCAGGTGCCCATCGCCCCGCACCGGGTCATCGCCGACTTGGAGCGCGCCGCCGGGCCCAGCGCCACCTTCGTCAGCGATATCGGGGAGCACATGCTCTTCTGCCTGCACTATCTGAACACCACGGCGGAGCGGCGCTTCGTGGTGCACTTGGGCCTGGGCAGCATGGGTTCGGGGATCTCCTCGGCGGTGGGGCTGGCGCTGGGAGACCCCTCACGCCGGGTGATCTGCGTGTGCGGCGACGGCGGAATGCAGATGGCGGGGATGGAGATCCTGGTGGCCATCAAGCACAAGCTGCCCATCGTCTATGCCATCTTCAACGACGCGCGCTACAACATGGTGTACCACGGCTACCGGCAGATCTGCGGCCACGAGGCCGGCTTCGACACGCCGCACATCGACTTCGCCCTGTGGGCGCGGGCGCTGGGGGCCAAGGGGCACCGCATCGAGCGCCCGGGGGAGATCAACCGGTTTTTGTTAAACGCCCTTCTGGCCGACGGCGGGCCGGTGGTACTGGACATCCGGCAAAACCCCGACATCCGCATCAAGGGCGACGGCCGCATCGAGGCGATCCGCCACATGTCGATGCAGGAAGCGCCCCATGCAGGCGGCTGATGAATCGATCCGGGCGGGCCGGCCGGCGCCGGACGTGGAGGCGGCGCCGGTGAAAGGGGTGGGCATCCTGGGGTTTGGGTTCCACCTGCCCGCGCAGATTCGCGAGAACGACTTCTTCGCCGAGGCCCTGCGTACCCACGCATCCGCGCAGCGCGCCCGGGACATCCTGTCCATCGATCGCACCACCTCCGGGCTGGCCACGGAACTGCCCTCGGAGATCGCCGCGGCGATGGCCCCGCTGAAGGACGATCCCTTCCGCGGGGCGCGGCGGCGGCGGGTGATCGACCCCGTCATGGAGCCCTCGGACATGGAGGCCGAGGCATGCCGCCGGGCGATGCACAACGCCGGGGTCTCTCCAAAGGACATCGACGTGGTGATGGTGGCGTCGCTGGTGCCGGATCGACTGCACCCGTCGAACGGGCCGGCGGTGCAGGACAAGTGCGGCCTTTCAAACGCCTCGGCGTGGGGCTTCGAGCTGGGCTGCGCCAGCTTCCAGCCCCACCTGGTCGCCGCCACGGCGCTCATCCGCGCCGGGATGTACCAGCGCATCCTTTTGGTCTATTCGTGCGCCGTCTCGCGCGTTCTGGACTATTCCACCCTGACCTCGACCGCCTTTGGTGACGGGGCTGTGGCAGTGGTGGTGGGGGAGGTGCCGGCGGGCCACGGGATGCTGGGGCACTACGCCCGCACAGATGGGTCCCTGCGGGAGGGGGTCAACTACTGCCCGATCGTCAAGGGGAAGCCGGAGCCACGCTGGTACGAGCACGAGGGGCCGGTGCGCTTCTGCGCGGTGCACCCGGAGAGCGGCAAGCGGGCAGGGATGCTCTCGACGTGGTTCTGCAAGGACGCCTGCCAGGGGGCGCTGGCCTCGGCGGGGGTGGATCTGGGGCAGGTGAAGCTCTTCGTCGCCAACCAGAGCATCGGCTGGCTGGTGGACGCCTGCCGGCGGAGCCTGGGCCTGCCGGCGGAACTGGCCATCGACACCTTCGCCGAGATCGGCAACATCGGGGCCGCGGCCATCCCCTACAACCTGCATCGGGCGTTTCTGCAGGGGCGCATAAAGGATGGCGACCTGGCGCTGCTCTACTCCCCCGGGGCGGGGCTGACCCGGGCCGCGGTGGTGTATCGCTTCGTGGCGCCGAAACACAAGGAGACCGATCCCGGGTTCGCGGCCTGAGAGGAACGGGTTGAGATCGCCGGGGCGCCGGGTGTGTCTTTCTTGCACGCCGGAACCAAGGCCCCCCCTTCCGTGTTTCCCGGGACGATATTTTGCTGGCGCACCGGCGATGGTTGGATTAAGCCACATGTCATGCCCTATCAATCTGCGAGCCTCGAACGGGTCTACATCTTGCGTTGGGGGAGGAGCGTCCTGGCGTCGGACATCGAGCCGATCGTGGCGGAGATGGTCAAGCTCTGCAAGCAGCACGGGCCGATCGTCGGGATCGCGCTGATGCCGCCGGACCTCTCGCCCCCCGACGGGGAAATGCGCAAGCTCATCGGACAGAACATGCGGGCGGCGCTCGACGCCAGCGAGTCCCTGCACTACGTCATCGAGGGGACTGGCTTTAAAAGCAGCATCATGCGCAGCGTGGTCACGAACGTGCTGATGCTGACCGGCCAGCGCGGGCGGATCTCGGTGCATGGCACGCTGGACGAGGTCGTGGCCCACATCGAGGGGCGGCTCGTCGAGTTGGGGCTGACGAAGAACCAGATCGTCCAGTTGGTGAAGGCCCGGGGGATGTTCACCTCGTCGCCCTCGTCCAAGGCGGGTCTGTCCACGCCGCCTTCCCTGGGGCGATGATGGCTCGATCACCGCGGCGCTTCGCGCTTCGCGATCAATCACCGCGGCGCTTCGCGCTTCGCGATCAATCACCGCGGCGCTTCGCGCTTCGCGATCAATCACCGCGGCGCTTCGCGCTTCGCGATC
>JBBRLA010000336.1:0-9072 GCA_038231615.1 Polyangia bacterium
CTGCGGCGTCTGATCGGAAGTCACCGCCGAAGTCGCCTCACCCGTCACCCCTGCCGCCGCCACCTTCGCCACCGGCGTCGGCGCATCTACACCCTGCGGCCTCCGCGGCCCTTCGTCGGCCGCCGCGACCCCCGCCAGCCGCACATCCGCGTCCGGGTCACCACCCTCCGTGGCCCGCGGCCCTTCGTCGGCCGCCGCGACCCCCGCCGGGGTGTCGATCCGGTAGCGGTGCCAACGGGCGCTTTCTTTCCGCCGATCCACCACCAGCACCTCCAGCGGAAGGTACAGCACGCAGTCATCCGGCCCGCCCTGCCGGGAATGGCGCAGCTCGATGGGCTCGAACTGGAACACCAGATCGTAGCCGAACGCCCCATAGAACCCCAGGTACGGGTCCTCGCAGCTCGAAAGGGTCGCCAAAAGCGCCCGCAAGGCGGTGAACAACGACGGCTGCCGGCTGCGCTCCTCCTCCGAGAAGCTGGCCGCCATCGGATGCAGCTCCGCGCGCAGTTCCCCGGCCCCGGCCTCGACCCGCGCCACCGTCGGCTCCCTTTGTAGCGCCGGCAAAAAAAGCGAGAGCAGCCGTTCCCCGGCCTCCCCGTGGCCCAAAAGCCGCAGCGACCGCCCCTTGCTGCGCAACTCCACCGCCGGGGCCCGCAGCCCGATGTCCCAGCGGGAGTAGCGCCCCGGGGTCTCCGTCCCGCTGCGAAAGATCATCCCCGGGTGCCGGTCCAGCTCCCGGCACAGGTCGTGGAACGCTCGCTCGTAATCGGCATCGCTGAGGGTGACTTGGATCGACATGGGGGTCTCCGTGCCCATCAGCCGCCGCAGGCGGAGACCGGCGTGGGCAGGCACATCTTGTTGCTGTTGAACTGGCAGTCGTCGGCGTCGGTGTCGGTGTACCGCGGGTAGGTCCGGCAGGTGGCCGGGCCGTCGCAACGGCAGTGGGCGATCAGGCGGTTGGTCGGGGAGTCCACCTCCACCTGAAGCCGCGAGAGCATCGACACCCCGACGATGCCGTCGATCGCCCCGGCGCCGTTGCGCACGTCGCCGTTGGCCCCCTGAAGCAGATCGTTGTCATCCGGCACCACCAGCGCGTCCAGCGGGCCGTCCATCTCGATCACCCCGGCCACCGGGGCGTAGTGATCGTCGCAGGCCAGCGGGGCGTTCTGGCCGCTGTACCCGCAGCGCTGCTCCGGCCGCTGCGGCCCGCGCGACAGATCGATCAGGCAGGCGGCCTTTTTGCAATCGGGTGGGTTCGCTACATCCAGGCAGGTCTGCAAGGCGGATCGCTGCCGCCGGCTGCGGGCCAGCTCGGCGCAGGGATCGAGGAACCGCTCCTTCGACAGCAGGGCCAGCGCCGACACCAGCCCGCCGGCCCCGTGTGCCCCCAGGGTCACCTTCCAGGCGGTCGTAGCCCTCTGCCCGGGGAATTGCAACGTTGCGTCCGGCGGTCCCATAAGCACCGTCTCCGCCGCGGCCCCGCGCAGCCGCCGAAAAGCCGTCTCCGAGAGCAAGAGGCCCGGCAGGGCGGTCGAAATCAGCAACCGGACGTTGGCACCGGTGGCTTCGTAGCGCCGGTCCCGCAGGTGTTCTTCGTCGATCACGTCGGCGAAGGTGGTCACCGCCGAGATGCCATGGACATTGAAGCACTGGTTGGCATCCTTGACCGCCTGATCCTTGTTCTTCGCCCTCGCCTGGAGCACCGCGCACTGGTTCAGCCGGTCCGAGACGGTCTTGAACCCGGTGAAATCCGGCGGCAGGACATGGTTGGTGTTGTTCGGATCGGCCCCCCGGCAATACTGCGCCGCAGTGCCCGGGTCCTTTGCCATCAAATCCAACGCAGCCAACTGTGCGATGCGCAGGTTGAGCAGGCAGTCGCAGGCCTCGGTGTGGCTGGCATTGGGGT
Source organism: Polyangia bacterium (assembly GCA_038231615.1). GTDB lineage: Bacteria > Myxococcota_A > Polyangia > Palsa-1104 > JAEUJZ01 > JBBRLA01. The sequence continues at coordinate 1,907 of JBBRLA010000336.1, forward strand.
CGGTCACGGCGCGGGTCAGGGTGTCCATGCGCTGCCCCACGCCGAAGGGGTCGCCCGGCGTCCCCTCGGGGACGCACGGCACGGCTTGTCCCTGGGCCTGTGCCAGCGGGTCGCCCAGCGGCTCCAGGCACGCTGAAAGGCTCAACCGCGTGCCGGGGTAGGTGAACACGTCGTCTCCTACCCGCACGATCAAGTTCCCTCCCGTCGGCGAAAGGGGAAACACCGCCTCCCCGGTGCGGGACAGTTCGCAGTTGTCGGCAATGTCGCTGGCACCCAGCGTCAGGCAGGGCGGCTTCGGGCACAGCGGGCGCCGCGGATCGGCACCGAAGGTCAGCCCCAGCGAGTACGACCGCAGCGTGTCCCCGCCGAGGATGGCATGCACCGGACTCAGGGTCTCGCCGTTCCACTTCACGGCCCACGGGTCGGTCTGTCCGATGGCCAGCATCGGCACGTCGCACAGCAGGACCGATGGCGTCATGCTCCCGTCCCGGATCAGCAGTTGCGCATCGGCAAGGTGGCTCATCCGCGTCTCGGGGTCGGTGCGGAACCCCGAGAGCGGCGTGCCCACGTCGAAGATCAGCGGCCCCGAGGCGGCGGTGGTCAGCGGCGCCGGATCGCAGGTCAGGTCCTCCTCGGTGCGCGAACTGCCGTAGGCGTAAAGCAGGCCCCCCGCGGTCTGTACCAGCGGCATCGACCGCGGCAGGCTGCGATCGAGCGACTGAGTGCAACCCCCCGGCCAGGGGATGAGCATGAGGGCGGCACCCACCAGCAGCAGCCGTGACAGCCAACGCCGCACCCGGGTTATCCCCCTTGGCCGCGACCCTGGTGACAGCGAGCGCCGCACCTGGGTTATCCCTGGCTCTCTGCCATCGCCTGCTTTCGCCTTTGGCCGCGACCCTGGTGACAGCAAGCGCCGCACCCGGGTTATCCCTGGCTCTCTGCCAGCTTCTTCTTCATGCGCTGGATCAGCCCGTCATAGCCCTGCCCGGCGATGATCCGCTGGAACTGCGAGCGGTAGTTGCGCACCAGAGACAGCTCGTCGGTGATGACGTCGTAGACCATCCACCTGGCGCCGTTCTTGATCATCCGGTACTCGATGAGCGCCTCGGTGGGCTTGCCCTTGGTCTGGATCTTGATGTTCGTCGTGACCTTGGCCTCCTTCCCGTCGTCGTCGATCTCTTGCTCGCCGTAGGTCACCTCGTAGTTCAGGTTGGTGCGCAGTTGTTTTACGTAATTGCGCTCGATCAGGTCCTGGAAGGTGGTGACGAAGTCGGTGCGCTGTTTCTTGGTCAGCTTGTCCCAGTGATCCAGCAGCGCCCGCCGGGCCAGCTCGGCGTAGTCCAGAAGCTCCGAGGCCCGCATCTTGACCTCGGTCTTCACCTGTTCTTCCTCGGGCGAGCCGGCCGCGACCTTCTTGCGCAAAAGCTTGTCCACGCTGCCATTTAACCGCTGCAAGGTCGCCTTCGGGCCGTTCGTCACCTCCGCCTTGGCCGGGCCCGCCGCCCTGGCAGGGGCCGCCGGACCGGCGAGCAACGCGGCCACACAAAGTGCTGGGAACAACCGGTACATCGAGCGCATCTTCATCCTTTCAATCGACCACCACGGGCAGCCCGCTCAGGCGGCGCAAGGACGCGGCGTTCACGTTTACATCATTGATGGTCCGCAGCACGAGGATATGCTGATCGAAATACGATCGCAGCGCATCCACCATGTCCCGGGACTCGGCGGTGCCGATGTCGATGTTCTGTTTAACCCCCTGCAACCAGCCCCGCGAACGCCGCTCCGCCCGCTCGGCCGCCTTCAGCCGCTGGGTCGATTCCGTCAGATCGTTGTACGCCCGTTCGATCTCCAGGGCCCCCGCCCCCAGGGCCTCGCGGCGCCGGGCCTCGTACTGGAGCAGGTCGGCCTGCGCTTTCTGCAACCGCGCTATCTTCGGCCCATAATCCAGTGTGAGCCGCATCACCAGCCCCAGGGAGGCCCCCAGGTAGTTGGCGCGGTTCAAGAAGGCATTGTTGGCGTCCTCGATGCCCGTAGCCAGGCCGTAGCCGAAGGTGCCCACCACGGCGAAGTCGGGAAACAGCTCGGCGACGCGCAGCCGGCGATAGGCCCGCGCCCCGTCTCCGGTGTACAGGAGCTGCCGCGCCTCGGGACGGTGTTGCAGCGCCTGTTCCAGGTAATAGTTCAGGTCGCGGGTCTCCGAGGGCTCGACCGCCAGCGGCGTGTCGTCCACCTCGGCGTGGATGTCCTGTGCCAGAAAGCGCAGCGCCGCCAGGGTGCTCTTGACCGTGCGTTCGACGTCCACCAGGCCCAGCTCGACCTGCGAATAGGCCACCTTCAGGCGCAGAAGGTCGATTTCGGTGGACCCGCCCTTGCCCTGCTCCAGGTCCTTGTCGATGCGCTTGATCCACGAGGATACCTGCTCCTCGCCCTCCTTGACCGTGTCCATGGCGGTGCGAGCGGCCTTCAGCCCGTAATAGGCGCGCACCACGTTCAGCGCCAGGTCCGCCTTGCCGGCGTCGGCGCCGGCCTGCGCCAGGTTGACGCCGATCTGGCCCAGGTCGATGGCGGCGGAGATCTTGCCGAAGGTGAAGAGCGGCTGGACCACCCGGGCATCGACGCGCACCACGACCCCGTGCACCGGGAGGATCTGCTCGATCGGCCCGTGGGCCAGGTCGACGGCGGTGGTGGAGAGGCAAGCGTCGGGGCCGGTGAGCGGGGAGCCATTGAGGTCGGTGACCCCGCGCACGCTCTGGCACTTCACGCTGGGAGACCCGGTGACGTAGGCGGTCAGTTCGCCGCTGGGCAGGCGCAGCCCGCGCTGCTCGTTCAGGGCGTACCTGGCGGCGCGCACCACCTGCTGAGAGGCCGCCAAACCGGGGTAGCGGCGCTGCACCTGGTCCCACAGCGCGCGCAGCGACATCGGATGGGCCAGGGGGTCGCGGGGTGCGGCAGGCTTGGCATCGCCGCCGTCGTCGGTTGTTGCGTTGGGCTTTGCGTTGGGCTTTGCCTCGGGCTTAGCGGCGGGCTTTTTGGCCGCTGGCCTTGCGTCGGGCCTTCTGGGCGCCGGCGGCTTTTCCGCGCGGGCCTTTTGGGCTGCGCAGAGCAGCAGCAGGAAAAGGATGCAAAGGCGATGCACCAGGAAACTCCTTTTCGGTGGCCGGGCGCGGTGCGTCATCGGCCCGGATGAAAGAGACGAAAGAGAGAGACGGCTCTTTGTGGCAATTCCTTGATGACACCCGGGAGGTGAAAGGCGTTGTCCGGCACAACCCACGGGGGACACGGCATGGTTCTAAACAGCGCCAGCCATTTGGGCGTCGGGATCAGGATGCGAAAGCGATGCACCAGGAAGCTCCTTTTCGGTCCAGCGGGCCTTTACTCCGAAAGCGATGCACCAGGAAGCTCCTTTTCGTTCCAGCGGGCCTTTAGTCCGAAAGCGATGCACCAGGAAGCTCCTTTTCGTTCCAGCGGGCCTTCACTCCGAAAGCGATGCACCAGGAAGCTCCTTTTCCGTCCAGCGGGCCTTTACTCCGAAAGCAGCGCGAAGAGGTGTGAAAGCGCCTGGTCCAGCTGGTCCGGCAAGCTCCCGCCGGCCTGCGCCAGCTCCGGCTTGCCGCCGCCCTTGCCACCGACCAGGGGCGCGAGCTGTCCGATGATCTTGCCGGCGTTCCAGCGCCCGGCCTGCGCCAGGTCCTTGCGCACCGCCACCACCAGCGCCACCTTCCCCTCGGCCACCGCGCCCAGCGCCAGCACCCCGGCGCCCAGCTTCTCGCGCATGCCCTCGGCGACGTCCCGCAACGCCTTCATGTCCGCGTCGTTCAAGCGCCGGGCGACGACCTTCTCCCCGGCGATGGTCCGCTCCTCGCTGAAGGCCCCCGGCCCATGCCCGTCCCCGCCGCCGCCCCCTCCATAGAGCAGCCGTTGCTTCAGGGCGCCGATCTCCTTCTCCCGCGCTTTCAGATCCTCCTGGATCTTGCCGATCCGCTCGGCCACCTCCAGCGGCCCCGATCGCAGGAGTTCTGCCGCCGCGGACAGTTCCCCGTCCATTTTCTCCACCAGATCCAGCGCCCCGTTGCCGGTGACCGCGGTGATGCGCCGCACCCCTTGCGCCAGGCCCGACTCGCCGATCAGCTTGAACAGGCCGATGTCGCCGGTGCGCCACACGTGCGTGCCGCCGCACAGTTCGACCGACTCGCCCAGGCGCAGGACGCGCACCCGGTCGCCGTATTTTTCCCCAAACAGCGCCAGTGCCCCCAGCGTGCGCGCCTCGTCGAAGTCTTTCTCTTCCATATGCTGCTCGGCGTTGCGCAGGACGGCCTGGTTGACCCGCCGCTCCACCTGTAGCCGCTCCTCCCGGGAGAGCGGCGAGAAGTGAGAAAAATCGAAGGTCAGCTTGTCCGGCCCGACGTAGGACCCCTTCTGGGTCACATGCTCGCCCAGCACCGCCCGCAGGGCGTGATGCAGTAGGTGCGTCGCACTGTGGTTGCGCCGGATGCTGCCGCGGCGCTCGTCGTCCACTTCCAGGCGGACCTCGTCGCCGACGGACACCTCGCCCGCCAGCACGCGGCAGCGGTGGACAAAGAGGTCCGCCACCGGCTTCCAGGTGTCCAGCACCTCCAACTCCCCCGCGACCCCCGCAGGCCCCAGGACCTCCGCAGGCCCCGCAATCCCCGCAGGCCCCGAAACCCCCGCAGGCCCCGCAATCTCCGCAGGCCCCGAAACCCCCGCAGGCCCCGCGACCCCCGCAGGCCCCGCGACCCCCGCAGGCCCCGCGACCCCCGCAGGCCCCAGGAGCCCCTGATACCTGTAGATGCGCCCGGTGTCGCCGATCTGCCCGCCGGAGCGGCCGTAGAAAGGCGTGCGGTCGGCGATCAGGTCCACCTCCTGCCCGGCCTCCGCCCTTTTGCCGGTCTCGCCGCCGGGGAAGACCAGCGCCAACACTTTGCCCGTACCCGAGGCACCATCCTTCTGCCCGTACCCGGTAAACTGCGTCGGCCCCGTCTCCCCGCGCAGCTTCTTGTAGACGTCGCCCACCGCCTGGTCCCCGCTGCCGGTGAACTTGCTGCGTTCGCGCTGCTTTTTCATCTCCTCGCCGAAGCCGGCCTCGTCGACCGAGAAGCCCTGCTCGCGGCCGATGACCTGGGTCAAATCCAGGGGGAACCCGAAGGTGTCGTGAAGCTGGAAGGCCACCTTGCCGGGCATGACCCGCCGTCCGCCCCGGTCTTCCCACTTGGTCTCGGCGATCAGCCGAAGGCCCCGGTCGATGGTGGCGCGAAAACCCTCGTCCTCGGCGTTGACCGCCTTGGCGATCAGGCTCCTGGCGCTGCGCAGTTCGGGGTAGGCCTCGCCCATCAGATCGGCGACGCCGCCGCACAGGGTGGCGAAGAAGCCCGCCGGCAGCGACAGGCGCACCGCGTGGCGGATGGCCCGGCGCATGATGCTGCGCATGACGTAGCCGCGGCCCAGGTTGCTCGGGAGCACCCCGTCGGCAATGAGGAACGCGGTGGCGCGGCAGTGGTCGGCCAGCACGCGCATGGACATGTCGTCGTCGCCATCGCTGGCGGTGTAGGGGCGGTGGCAGGCCTCGGAGACTTGGTGCAAAAGTGGGGTGAACAGGTCGGTGTCGTAGTTGGACCGCTTGCCCTGGACCACCGCGGCCATGCGTTCCAGGCCGGCGCCGGTGTCGATGGAGGGGGCGGGCAGGGGCGTTAGAGGGCCGCCGGGCTCTTTTCGCTCGAACTGCATGAAGACCAGGTTCCAGATCTCCAGCCAGCGGTCGCAGTCGCAGGCCGGGCCCAGGCACGGGCGGCCGTTTTGGACTTCGTCGCAGGGCAGGTCGTCGCCCTGGTGGAAGTGTCTCTCCGAGCAGGGGCCTTGGGGGCCCGTGTCGCCCATCATCCAGAAGTTGTCTTTTTTGCCCAAACCCAGGATGCGGTCGTCGGGGAGGTTGGCGATGCCGCGCCACAGGCGGCGGGCCTCGTCGTCGGCGGGGATGCCGTCCTCGCCGCGGAAGACGGTGAACATCAGGCGGTCCTTGGGCATGTGCAGCTCGTCGAAAAGCAGCTTGCAGGCAAGGGTGATGGCCTCGACCTTGAAGTAGGCGCCGAAGGAGAAGTTGCCGAGCATCTCGAAAAAGGTGTGGTGGCGGGCGGTGCGGCCGACGTTGTCCAGGTCGTTGTGCTTGCCGCCGGCGCGGACGCACTTCTGGGACGAGGCGGCGCGAGTGAAGCCGAGGGCCTGCTTGCCGGTGAAGACGTCCTTGAACTGGACCATGCCGGCGTTGGTGAAAAGGAGGGTCGGGTCCTGTGGCACCAAAGGCGAGGAGCGCACGACGGTGTGGCCGTGGGCCTGGAAGAAGTCCAGAAAAAGCTGGCGGATCTGGGTGGCGGTGGTGGCGGACATGGGACGAAGTTATAGCATGGGCGGCGCGTGCGGGAAGCAGGCTCGCACGGTGGAAGCAGGCTCGCACGGTGGAGTCACCTGTTGGAAGCGGGTGGCGCGGGTTCCAGTCTGCCAAGCGCATCCATCCATGCACGGCAAGCGCGGTGGCTCGTCTGCTGGAAGCTGGTGGTTCGCACGAACGTGGGCGCACGAGTAAGGTCCGCATGGGGCCCCAGCTTCGCGGGAGCCCATCGCCGTGGCCCATGGGAGAAGCAACTCGACGTAATCTCATGGGCCCCGGCGCTGGGCGCCCACCCGCTACGCCCCCACGCTTGAATTTCCCGGTAGCCGTCATCTTCGATACGGACGAGGGCATGATCAGGGCCGATCCCAGCAAGAAAAGACGCAAATACCCAAATTTTGCTGCTGCTGGGCGGATCTTGGGGCGGTTGAAGACGTCATATGCATCGTTGTACCTGGCATGGACCTTGGCGCGGAAGACATCCGAGGCGACGATCATGAAACATGCATCGGCTGGCCCGCACCTGAAATGGATGGGTAGGCCGGGACAGGCTCGCCGGTTGCCCCGTGCGCGGATACGGGTACGCCGGCACAGGCGCATGGGTGGCCCACAAGGGGGACCCATGCGCCCCCAAATAGGAACCCGCGTGCCCTTTCGTACCTACGAATGGGCTGCAAAGTCGCGGGGATCGCCCGCGGATGCGCAGGGGCGGCGTGATAAGTCGCGGCGGCGGCGTGATAAGTCGCGGGGCAGTTCATCGCCGATA
>JBBRLA010000337.1:0-9069 GCA_038231615.1 Polyangia bacterium
CCGACCTGAACGTTTGTGACCATCGGGTCTCCTTGACCCGCTAGCCTCGCACGCGCATTCGGCACGGCCCCAACCGGCAATTCTAGTTGTCGCTGACCGGCAAAAGTAATTGTCGTTGATCAGGCGCTCAAGGCCTCGTCTTTGGATGAGGTGCTGGCTGAATCCTGAGGGTCAGGAAGAGGAGGGTTTGCGGGAGGGGGGTGGGTCGGGGGTCAGGGCGAAGGAGGTGGGGTCGGGGGAGGGCTGGGGGGGCTGGGTTTTCTTGGGGGCCTTGGCGGGCTTTTTGGCGGCGCCGCGGAGGCGCTCGTCTTCGGCGCGGGCGGCGTTGAGGGCGAAGAGGCGGTCGATGACCTCGTCCTGGAAGGCTTCCAGGGCCTTCTCCTCCGCGGGGGTGGTCGGGGTGCCGTAGGGCGGGACGGGGATGTCGGACCAGCCGTAGGCGGACAGGACGGCGCGGTCCATCTCCTCGTGGAGACGGCGCAGCTCGACGATGCGGGGATCGTCGCAGCGGGGGTCCTTGAGCAGGTTGTAGGTTTGCGTCAGGCCCTTCTGCTCTTTCACCATGAAGTCGGCGCGGGCGGTGTACAGCCGTTCGCCGATGGATTCGAGAGGGCTGTCGGCTGTCAGATGTTCGGCTGATGGGAAGGGGAAGGTCTCGAAGCAGTCGGAAGTGTAGCTGAGCCGATCCTCCAGCGTTGATGAGAGGAGCCTGACCCATGGCTCGTGAATTCCCGATTGCAATGCAGCAAATTGGGCGTAGGATTGGATGCTGAAAACGAACAATTTGGCCGTAAATACTCGGTCGACGGGCTGAAATGAGTAGCAAAGATACTTGCTAGTCTGGGCCGTCACCAAACAGCGATTCAGCGGAGCGATGGCCTCATATAGTGCTGGCCTCTTTTCCGCATACTGCCACCAGTACATCCGATAAGCATCGCGGTTGTTCTTGTCTCGTTCAGGCTTCACCTTCTCCCGGATGATTTCGATCAGATCGGGCCATGCTGAGGTCTCATCAAGCGCCATCGCGCCGAAATTGATCACGTAGCGGTCGAAGCCCTGGGTGGGGCTGGTGTTCACATTTTCACCCCCGATGTAGGGAACGATTCGGCAGGCGTTTTTCTGGCTCTGCTGGATCAGTATCTCCCTCTCTTCAGATGTCAGCATGAACCCTGGGCCAAGGACAGTCGATCCCATGAACGCCTTGCCTACATTTGCAGCCAAGGGCACTGGATCTGGTCGCTCAGGTTTGCCTCGCAACCGAGAATTTATAACCTCTACATGATTACCATCCAGTGCCTGATTCAGCGATAGTTTTGTCAGCCGCCCTTTGGCTAGATGCACAACCGAAACGGCAACAGCGGCATCCCCTGGCCAGAACATGCTGCTGACGGCCTCGTAGATAATCAACCCGCGGCGAATCAGTACCTGTAGGCTGGTGGCACGCGTGTCCCCTTGTGCGATGGTATTTGTCGCAATTAGCCCGAAGGTCCCATGTTGGCCAAGTAGTGTATCTGTGCGGCGGAAGAAGTGGGCGGATAGATCCGCGTTGCCGTGGGCACCGTCATGCAAAGCCTGGAGCCAGGCGAGATAAGTTGACCCGCTTGACTCGCTGATCCCATTCTTCCCCGCAAAGGGCGGGTTCCCCACGAACGCATCGAAGAACGCCGCCTCGTTCACCTTCCCCGCATCCAGCGGGTCCGGCCGCCCCGCGTAAAACACCTCGGGGAACTCCAGCATCCAGTGGAACATCGGCACCTGCTGCCGGATCTCGTCCCGCATCGCCAACAGCTCGTCCGGCATCTCCGTGTCCGCCCGCAGCCACTCCGCCACCAGGTCCAGGCGCCGGTTGCGCTCCTTCTCCCGCTCCTTGTCCTTCTCGTGACCGAAGAACGCCCCCACTACCAGGTCCCCGATGGCCCGCGCTCGGTCGAGAGAAAACTCCGCATCCCGCAGCAGCCGCTCCTTCTCCCACGAGGCCCCATCCCCGTGTTCCCCGGCCAGCGCCAGGATGCGCTGCCGGAAGCCCAGCGATTCCTCCAGCGCCGCGTCGATCTCCTCGGTGAACAGCTCCCGCTGCTTCTCCGGCCTCCAGTGAAAGCCGCGCAACTGGTCCAGGCTCAGCCCGACCAGCGAGTCGCCGTGGCGCAGGGCGTGGTCCACGAAGGTGAAGGGCTCGTCCTGCGCCAGCGTCACCAGCCACAACGACAGCTTGGCCAGGCTGACCGCGAAGGGGTTCTTGTCCACCCCATACAGGCAGCGCTGCGCCACCAGGCGCCGCGCCTCGTTCACCACGTCTTCCGTGGCCGCCGCCACCTTGTCGTGCCGGCCTTCCCAGGTCCAGGCCGCGACCACCTGGTCCGCCAGGAAGCGGCACGCCTCCACTAAAAAGGCCCCCGAGCCCATGGCCGGGTCGCACACCTTCAGGCTCAGGAGCTGCTCCGACGAAGGTCTTTCGCCCATGGCCAGAAGCAGCGGCTCCAGCGTCCGGCGCACGATGGGCGCGGACAGGCTGCGCGGGGTGTAGTGCGAGCTGGTGCGCCGCCGCTCCGGCCCGGGCTGGAGCACATACTGTCCGGCCCGCGCCTGCGCCAGCTCGACACCGCGCACCGCCTGCGCGGACAGGGCGGCCAGCACCTCGTCCTCGCTTTGGGCCGCCTGCACCGCCGCCGCGGCCTTCTGCGCCGCCGCCTTCTGCAGGCCGATCTCCTCGGAAAGCCAGGCGGCAAGGCGCGGGCCCTGGTCGCGGATCTCGGTGGTGGTGACCCAGATGCGCCGCGGGCGCAGGCACACCGCCCGGGCCTCGACCTCGCGGACCTGGAAGCCCATCAGGGCCTCGTAGACGCTGCCGATCTGTTCGACGTCCAGGGCACGATAGGAAAGGCGCTGCCCATCCAAAAGGAGCAGCTTGTGCAGCACCCGGAAGATCGTCTCGTCGTCCACCGTGGGTACGCGCATCTGGGCGCGGTCCTGCTGGGCGTGGGGGTAGCCGCCCGCCGGGCCCCAGCCTTCCAGGAAGGGATAGCGACTGGGCGAGAAGAGGTCGCCGTGTCGCGCCGGCAGGCGCAGCTCGCTGTCGTTGTAGTGGGCGCCGCCGTAAATGGCGCGGAAGAGGGCCAGAAGGCGCGGCCAGGCGCCGAAGCGGCGGCCCATGGTGTCGGGGAAGGCGCCGTGGTCGGTCTGGAGCTGATCGAAGAGGGTCAGGGCGGACAGGTGCTGGGCGTAGAGCAGGCTGCCCGTGGGCAGAAGGTCGCGGTCCTCGGCGTACAGGACGAAGACCAGGCGCAAAAGCACGGTCAGAAGGCCGCCGTAGAGGTGTTGTCCGTCGGGCTCGCGGCGCAGGGCGTCGCGCAGAAGGTCGTCGCCGTCGCGTTCGGCGGCGAGCTGGAAGCCGCGCAAGAGGATCTGCAAGGCGTCCAGGACCTGCTCGGCGAGCTGGTTGGTGACGTTGGCCTGGCGCAGGCGGCTGTCGCGGAGGATCTGGGGGAGCTGCTTTTCCCGGGCCACGCCGAAGAAGCGCTGCGCCGAGAGCAGCATGACGAAGGCGTCGAGGATGTCGCCCCCGCCTGGGGAGGCCATGTCGGCGAGGCGGAAGGTCACAACGCCGCTCGACTCGCCGTGGGGGGCGTAGAAAAGGCGCAGCTCCTTGCGGTTGGTCAGGAGGCCGATGGGCACCTGACAGGCGCGCAGGAGGCGGTCGAACTTGGCTTTGGGGGGGTAGGCCCAGACGCCCTCGCGGCGGTCGGGTGTATCGAGGGGAACGCCGGGCAGGTCCAGGACCAGCATGACGTAGGGGCCGGAGTCGGGGTGCAGGGCGCGCAGGGCCTGGGTGGGGCGGATGACCTCCTGGCCTTCGGGGACGTAGAGGGACAGGTCGTCGGGCAGGGCGGCCCCGCTGTCGAAGAGGTCGGGGGTCAGGCCGAGGATCTCGGTGAAGAAGGCGGCAAGGTCGCGGATCTGGCCGTCGTGCAGCCCCTGGATCAGGCGGCGCTGGACCTCCGGCGAAAGGCGGTTCATGCACTGCGCGTCGCACAGGACGGGGACCGAGACGACCAGCCCCTCGATAGGCTCGACCATCCCCAGCCACCGCTTGTGATATTCGGTCTGGATGTCGGCCATGGGTCCCTATCGCGTCCCTGGCCACAGGTAGACCAGGCCGACGGGCTCCAGGCGCCGCCGCACGACCTGGTAGCTGTCCAGAATGTCTTTGGGCTCCTGCTCGATCTCCTTCTTCAGGTCGAGCTGGCGTTCGGCCAGGTACTTGCGGTCCTGCTTGAGTTGCTCCATCTGGGGGGCCTCGCTGGCGGCGAACTCGAAGAGGAGCTGGTTGCGCAGGGTGCTTTCGGCCAGGTTTTGTTGGGTCAGAAGCAGCTTGCGCAGGGCCTCGGCCTCGGCCTCGCCGCGCAGGCGCAGCTTGCGTTCGGCCTCGTGGGCCACGGCGTCGGCTTCTTCCTCGATGGGGCGCCACAGGGTGGCGAAGTGGCCGGGGGCCTGCCGGCACAGGCGCTCCTGCACCCGCGCGTCGATGCGGGCCAGGTCCTGCCCCTGGGACAGGAGCTCTTCCAGGCGTTCCAGGGCGCGGCGGTCGGCCTCCTCGGCGAAGGGGCACAGGTCGCGCCCGCCGTCCTGGTCCAGCACCGCGGCGGCCACCGACACGAGCTGATCGTGCAGGCGGGTGGCTCCGGTCCCGAAGAGAGACAGGCGCCCGAAGGCCAGCACCCGGACGATGGAGTCCTTTGGGTTTAGTAAGACGGTGACGCGGCTCAGGTCGTGGGCCGAGTGCCCCTGGGACAGGAAGCGGGCGAGGATGCGCTGCACGAAGGGGTGCTGGAGGTGCAGGTGCGAAACGGGGGTGCTGATCTTCTCGGGCGGCTGGAAGACCACGGGCAGCGGGGGGCGCTTGCGCCAGTCGGAAAAGTCCTCGTCCCGTTTGCGCGGCGGGCGCAGGGTGTCCAGGGTGGTCTCCCAGCTCTTCTTCATCTCGGGCAGGGCGAAGGCGAAAAGGTAGGGCTCCCGGGCAGGCGAAGCGGCCTTTTGCAGGGGCCCGGCGCCGGCCCAGGACAGGCCCACGTCGATGGCGTCGCGCAGGTGCTCGGGCCGGAACTCCATGAGCTCGCGGGACTTGTTCAAGATGCGCTGCGCCTTCAGGATCTCGGCGGCCAGGGAGGCGGCCTGCGGGCGCTGCGACTCCAGCTCACGCTCGACGATGGGGCGGAAGAGCCCCATCTGCTCGGCCTCGTCGAGCTGGTGGAGGGTGGTCGGGTCGATGCCACGGTCGAGCGCCAGGGTCAGGCGGTCCAGCACCACGGTGCCCAGGGAGCCCAGCTCGCTGGTGATGCGGCCGACCTTGCGGACCAGGGCGCGCAGGACTTGGTCCTCGGTGCGCTGGGGGTAGAAGAAGTACATGCAGCGCACCTCCTTCGCCTCTTGGAGGGTGCGATCGATGCGGCCGTTGCGCTGCTCCATGCGCGCGGGGTTCCAGGGAATGTCGAAGTGGAAGAGGTCGGCGCAGTGCCCCTGCAAGTTCACGCCCTCGCGGGCGGCGTCGGTGGCGATGAGGATGCGGACGGGGTATTCGTCGGGCGGGCCGTTCCACGCCTGTTGCAGGAGGTCGCGGTTCTCTTCGGACATGCCGCCGTCGAAGACCTGGATGCGCTCCTCGCCCTGGTCGGTGTTCTCGACGGCGGTGGAGAGGATGCGCCGGAGGTAGCTCTTGGTGTGGCCGTACTCGGTGAAGAGGATGACGCGGCGATCGGTCCAGCGGGCCTGCGCCGCGTCCTTGGGCTGTGCGCCGCCCAGGGCCACGGAGGGACACTGGTTCTCCCGGATCCAGGCGATGATGGCCTTCACCTTGGCGTCGGCGACGTTGCGGTGGCGCTGGGCCAGCTCGCGCATGCGGGCGAGCTGGGTCTGGGCGGACCCGGTGACCGGGGCCAGGTGGCGCGAGGCGTCGCCAACCCGGGCGTCCTCGGCCGCCTCGGCGTCCGGTCCGATCTCGTCGTCGTCAGGGTCGCCTGCCCGCGAAAGGTCCTCCGGCGGGGCGGACAGGTCGAGCTGGGCGGGGATGGCGTCGCCGACCCGTTCGGCGTGTTTTTCCAGGGTGCGGGCGAAGGCCTCGATGGAGGAGAGCAGGCGCTTTTGCAAGGTGATGAAGACCAGGCGGCCGGCCCCCCGCCTGGGGCTGCAAAGGGCAGTGTATTCTGCCAGAAGGCGCGACAGCTCGATCTCGGGCGGCTCCGGCGACGGCGTTGCATCGTTGGCGCCGGCGTCGGCGCCGACGTCGATCTGGACCACATGGCGGATGGGGAAGCCGGTATAGTTGAGGGCGAGCAGGTCGCTCTTCAGGCGGCGCACCATGACGGGGTGCAGCTGCTCGGGGCCGGCCACCTGGGTGCCGCGCATGAAGCGCTGCTTGTCGAGGATCTCCAGAAGGGCGCTGAAGCTGTTGGAGTGGCCGTTGTGGGGCGTGGCCGACAGGAAGAGGCGGTTCTCGAAGCGGGGGGCGGCGTCGCGGATGGTCCTGGTGACGCTGGAGTCGACGGCGTACTTCGAGGCGGAGGCCGGCGCGGCGGTGTGGGCCTCGTCGTGGAGGAGGAGGCTCTTCTTCTTGCGTTCGCCCAGAAGCTGGAGCAGCGGATCGCGGTATTCGGGGCGGCGAAAGGTTTGGTAGGAGATGATGAAGCGGTTGTGGGTGGACCAGGGGTTGATGCCGAAGCCGCGTTCCTGTCGGCGGCGGGCCACGAAGTCGCGGTTGTAGATTTCGAAGCGCAGGCCGAAGCGGCGTTCCATCTCGCCGCGCCACTGCAAGGACACCGAGGCCGGGCAGATGATGAGGACCCAGTCGGTGCGCTGGCGCAGGAGCAGCTCCTGCAGGACCAGGCCGGCCTCGATGGTCTTGCCCAGGCCGACGTCGTCAGCGATAAAGAGGTTGGCGCGGGGCAGCTCCAGCGCCTTCATCAGGGGCGTCAGCTGATAGTCCTTGAGCATGATGCCGGCGCGGAAGGGGGCCTGGAAAAGCTGGCTGTCGGTGGCGGTGACGCGGTTCCACTTGAGGGCGTGGAAGTAGGCGGCGAACTCGCGGGGCGGGTCCAGGCGGCGGACCTCGCCGAGGCCGTGGGTCTCCGGCTGGAGGATGCGGGCGCCAAGCTCCAGCTCCCACAGAACCTCGACGACGCGCCCCTGGGCATCGTCATCCAGGCAGACCAGGCTTATGCGGGTCATCTGCGTCGGATCGGGGGAGGGCCGGACCTCGGAGACCAGGTACTGGCGGTGGCGGACCTGGACGATGTCGCCGCCCCTGGGGTAAAGGCGGGGGGCGGCGGCCTCCGTTGGGGCGGGCCAGGGAGCGCCGGGCTGCGCCGACTGCAAGAGGCGGGTCGAAAGCTCGGCGCGGGAGCGACCGTCGTCGTCGAGCTGGTGATCGCGGCAGGCCTTCTTCAGCTCGTCCCGTCCCAGGGCCGGGAGCAGGTCCGGTAGCAGGATCTTGTCATGCCGGAGGAGCGCCTCGATCTGGGCCTCCTGCGTGAGGGTGGGCGGAAGGACGACGCCGAGGTCGCGAGCGATCTCCATCACGCGCTGCTTCTTGAGGACCTGGAAGACGGAACGGACGGAGGGGGTGGTCATGTCGGGCGACCCTCGATTGGGGCGCCTAGGTTAACGCGGAAGGGCGGGTTGTGCCAGTGAGCGCGCGGTTACTCCGCCGTCTCTTCGAACAGGTCCTTGACCTCGAACGCGAAGCGGTGATCGATTGCGCCGCCTAGCACCTCCAGCGCCCCCCGCTTGCGCGTCACGCTCTTCCAGCCCCGCGCAACCCGGCGGTAGTGCTCGACAGTCCGCGTCTCCGGGTCGATGAGCAGCACGTCCTTCAAACTCTCGATCTGCCGGTACAGAAAGAGCTTCTCCCCCCGGTCGTACTCCTCCGTAGAGGGCGAGAGCACCTCAAAGAGCAGCGACGGGTTCATCAGCACCATATTGTTGCCGCCCTTCGGATGGTACTCCGACTTGCCGCACACTATGCCCCCATCCGGGTAGGTATAGAAGCGCTTGCCCACGACGTGGATCCGCTGATCGCTGGTAAAGATCCGGCAGGACCCGCCCCGCAGCAGGTTGCCCAGGGCGATGATCGCATGGGCGCAGATCACATTGTGGCGCTCCGGTGCCCCCGCCATGGCGTAGACCCGTCCATCCAGGAACTCGTGTTTGGTCGGGCTCTCGTCCTCGAAGGACAGGTATTCCTCCTCGGTCCAAAGCACCTTGTGGGCATGGGCGACTTGCGGCATGAGCAGATCCTATTGCACGCACCAGGTGCGTGCAATAAAGCTCTTGGGTCCATCCTCAAATTTAAAACACATCAATCACACGAAATTTAGGAGCTTCCTTCTTCGCCGGGACCGCCTTCTTGCTCCCCATCGCGGACTTCTTCTTGGCCAGCGCCTTCTTCACGGTGGGCTGACCTGCACCGGGAGATGCGGCCCTACCTGCCCACAAAGCACCCGATGAAGAAGGAACTGACCCGCCTGGCCGCCCTTTTGCGCGCCGGGGGCCCCAAGGGGATCGAGGGCCGGCGCTTCGCGATCTACTGCCTGGTCGCTGCCCGGCTGCCCAACTACTGCGGATACCTGAGCAACCTCGGCGACGTGCACGACCTTCCCGAGGCCCTGGGCGAACTGGTCCGCTTCTACCGGGACCTATTGCTCGGCCCCTGCTATTCGTGACGTGGGGGTAGCAATCACGTCCTCTTGGGCGACAACGACGACGAATAGCGAAGGATGAGCAGAACGGTTTCTTATTCGGACCCGACGCGTCGGTTGGTATAGATGCCGGCGCGGGCCTGCGCTGCATCGTGCCCTCGCCCTTGAGCCTCGTAGAGACTCGCCAGGTTGTCGCAGCCGGTGATGAAATCTGAGTGCTTTGCGCCGAGCACCTTCTCCCAAATCGCCAGGGCGCGCAGGTACAGCGGCTCCGCCTCCTCGTACTTCCCCTGCGCCCTATACAGCTCCGCCAGGTTGTTGCAGCTCGCGGCCACGGAGGGATGGTCCGGCCCCAGCGCCTTTTCTGAAATCGCCAGGTCGC
>JBBRLA010000338.1:0-9045 GCA_038231615.1 Polyangia bacterium
CTCTGGCTTGCCCGAATGCATTCATGTCGACAATGGCGCGGAATTCCACGCCCGGGCCTTCAAGCGCGGCTGCGACGATCATGGCATTGCTATTGCTTACCGGCCGCCCGGTACGCCCCGCTTCGGCGGTCATATCGAGCGGCTGATCGGCACCATGATGGGCAGTGTTCACCTGCTTCCCGGCACGCATTTCTCCAACGTGCTGGAAAAGGGCGACTACGACCCCGCGGCGCATGCCGTGATGACCATGCGTGAGCTGGAAACCTATCTGGCGCTCGAGATCGTCGGCTCCTATCACGCCAGCCTGCATCGTGGCCTCGGCCGACCGCCGATCGCGGCATGGTACGACGCCATCCCGACGCGCCAGCAGCGGTATCCGCGCGATGCGCTTGGCTTTCTCCTTGATTTCCTGCCCTTCGAGACGCGGGTGCTGCGCTTCTGGGCGGCGCAGGACGTGGGCAAGGCGATCCACCCGGTGATGTGCGCGGGCCAGATCGAGGGCGGGACGTTGCAGGCCATCGGCTGGGCGCTGTGCGAGGCGGTGGTATGGAAGGAGGGGCGGATCGTCAATGGGCGGATGACGAACTACATCATCCCGACCTCGCTAGACGCGCCGCCCTTCGAGACGATCCTGGTGGAAGAGCCGTACTCCGGCGGGCCGTTTGGGGCCAAGGGGGTGGGGGAATTGCCGATGGACGGCGGGGCGCCTGCGGTGGCCGCGGCGGTGGAGCAGGCGCTGGGGCTGCGGCTGGACGATCTTCCGCTGCTGCCCGAAAACTTGTTTCTGGCATGGCAGGCCCAAAACGGTGTGGCGGGCGGGGCTGATCTTGCCCTGAGTATGCACGATGGGAGTGCGAGGTGAACGACTCGATGATTCATGTGACGATCAATGGGGCCCCGCGGACACTGACGGGGCCGCCGGAGGGGCGACTGATCGATGCGCTGCGCCTGGAACTGGGGCTGACCGGCACCAAAGAGGGGTGCGGGGAGGGGGAATGCGGGTCGTGCACCGTGCTGCTCGATGGGGCACCGGTCAACGCGTGCCTGGTGGCCTCCGGGCAGGTAGCGGGCAGGGCGTTGGTGACCATCGAAGGGATTGCGGAGGCCCCGGCGACGGTGATCGGCGCGGCGCTCGCGCGCTGCTTCATCGAGCATGGAGGTGCCCAGTGCGGGATCTGCACGCCGGGGATGGTGATCGCGGCGCACGCGCTGCTTTCGCGGCAGCCGGACCCGACGGA
This sequence comes from Polyangia bacterium, assembly GCA_038231615.1. Taxonomy (GTDB): domain Bacteria; phylum Myxococcota_A; class Polyangia; order Palsa-1104; family JAEUJZ01; genus JBBRLA01. Next base: position 1,239 of record JBBRLA010000338.1, read on the forward strand.
GGCGGAGATCCGCGAGGCGATCGCCGGGAACCTGTGCCGATGCACGGGGTACCAGCGGATCGTCAACAGTATTTTGGCGGCAGCGGCGCTTTTGCGGGTGGGTGGAGCGAATAGCGCAGAAGGTGAACGATGAGCGCGGCCTCGTTCGCCCGGCCGCGGCACCTCGACGAGGCGCTGGGGATGCTGGCTGCCTATGCGGACGTGGGGGTGCGTCCGGTGCTGCTCTGCGGTGGAACGGACTGGATGGTTGATCGGCACCTGGCGCCGCGGACACCGGTGGCGGAGAATGCGGCGGCGATCGTCGACATTTCCGGGGTGTCCGAACTGGCTGATATCGAGCGGCGGGAGGAAAATGGGCAGATTTGCTATCGGCTGGGTGCGGGGGTGAGCTACGCGGCCTTGCGACGGCACCCGGGCCTCGTGCGCGAAGCGCCAATCCTGGGGGCGATGGCGCGGGACGTGGGGGCGGTGCAGATCCAGGAGCGGGGTACGCTGGGAGGCAACCTGGCCACCGGCTCGCCCGCGGCGGACGGGGTACCGGTGCTGATGGCGCTGGGCGCCAGGGTGGTGCTGCGCAGCGCGACGGCCACGCGGGCGGTGCCGGTGGAGGGGTTTTATACCGGATACCGGCGCAGCGTGATGGCGCCGGACGAGATGATCGTGGCGGTGGAGTTTGCCTTGGCGCCGACGCCGGGGGATGGTAAGGATCGGTGGTTCTGGCGCAAGGTGGGAACGCGGCTGGCGCAGGCCATCTCGAAGGTGGCGCTGGCGGGTACGGCGCGGATCGAAGGGGGGCGGATCCAGGTGCCGCGGCTGGGCATGGCCTCAGTGGGGCCGGTGGTGGCGCCGCTTTTCGCGGTGCGGGCGGAGCTTGCGGGGAAGCCGCCGGCGGCGGTCTCGGCGGAGCGGTTGCAGGCAGCGCTGCGGGAAGACATCAGCCCGATCGACGATGTACGCTCGACGCGAGAGTATCGGCTGCACGTGGCCGGGCGCCTGATGGAACAGTTCGTGGCGGGGCTGGCAGAGCCGCGGTAGGAGTTGCAAGTTGCGATGATCGCGCCCCGCACCGCGGTGAAGTCGGCCAGGGCAAGGTCCTGCGGTAAAGTAGATTCCAGCGAGCATGAGCATATGAGCAAGAACATCATCGCCGGGGCGCGGGCGGCAAGCCATCTGGATGTGGAGATCTTCGCCAGTCTCAGCGACATCGAGCCAGAGCGACTGCGGGCGCTGGAGAGCGGTGAGGCGGAGCCGACACCCGCCGAGGTAGACCGCTGCGCGTGCCTGCTTGGATTGCGCGTGCGCGATCTTCTTGCGGGCGGGGCCGAGCAGGCGCCGATGAAGCTGCTGCTCAATTCGGCTTATGAGTTGGGGCGGCCCTCGCTGGACGAGCTGGACGCGACAGGAGCGCATCGAACGCTGGGCGAGTTCCTGCGGGCCGTGCGGGATGTCGCTGAGCTGGAGGGGCTCCTGGGCCTCAGGTTCCCCGAATTGCCCAAGGTAACCATCACTCCGGCACCACCGGGGGTCCACCCGGCGGAGCGCGAGGCCCGAAGGTAGTGCGGCAGGCATTGGAAGGGAAGTGCATCGGGAAGGTTCGGGCGTGGGAATATCTCAGCGTGCCGCTGACGGAGGAACTGCCCGTGCTCGGGTTGTCGGTGGCCCTGCGTTGTCCGGTGGTCACGCGGGACCGCTGGATCACCGCGCTGGCGCAGAAATATCTGAGAGCAAGGGGGGCAGCGTGCAGAGCGAGTTTCTTCATGCGGTGGCCGCCGAACCCCATGGGGCTAGCTGGCGGGTGAGCGTTGGTGAAGGAGGCGTCGGGTCCAAGCTGGAAGACGCGGGGTACCTGTTGATGGACGAGGACGGGCGGGTGGTGGACGATCTCGTCAAGCTAAACGGAGAGCGGATTCCTGGCTCTGGATCCGTACTATCCGGTCGATGGCCAGCCGCTGCACCTGTCGAATGAGGATCTGCTGGACATCTTCGCCTGTGAGGTCATTGTCGCGCCAAAGGAAGGCGCTGTCGAAGGTCTTGCCACAGGCTGAGCCGGGTGACGGCTACTTGCGCATCGCCGCGGCGATCTCCTCGCGGATGAGGTTCGCCAGGTCGTCTCTTGAAGTGGGTGTCGCCGCTGCCGCGGGCTTTGCTGCTTCCTTCGGTGCCGGGGCCAACCCGCGGGCTTGCGGGCCCAGGCCGGCGCGGCGGCGGGCTTCCAGCAGCGTCGCCATCATCGCCTGGGGCAGGGGGCGCGCGCCGCCGAGCTGCTGCGCCACCAGGAAGATGCGGCAAAGGTGCTCGACCAGATCCACGCGCAGATAGGCCTGCTGGATGCTGTCCCCCCAGGCCAGCACGCCGTGCCCGCCGAGGAGCACGGCGTCGTGGGTGGCGGCGAAGGGCAAAAGCGCCTGTTCCGATGCCGGGCCGGGGGCCGCGGTGGGCACCAGGGGAACATCGGGGCCCAGGGACACTACGGCCTCCGCCAGAAAGGGCACATCCAGGGCGCAGCCGGCCACGGCGAAGCCGGTGGCGGTAACGGGGTGCGCGTGTACCACGGCCTTCACGTCGGGGCGCTGCCGGTAGACCGTCAGGTGCAGGCCGATCTCGGAGAAGGGCTTGCCGCCGCTTACCCGGGCACCGGTGTCATCCACGATGACCAGCCCTTCGGCGGTGACCTCAGCTTTGGAAGTTGCGGTGGGGGTGCAAAGGAAGCGCCCCGGCGCCAGGCGGGCGCTCAGGTTGCCATCGTGGTTGGCGACCCACCCACGGGCATGCAGCCGCCTGGCGCAATCAACCATCTCGGTGCGGAGCTTGCCGTCGATCATGCGCCACCGGCCTGCACATCCACGTCGACCCGATCGACGATGCCGACGATGAGCGAGCAGATGGGCACCTGCGGGCCCATCTTCATGAGCTGGCGCACGCCGTTGCCCTCCTGCATCACCAGGACGACGTCGCCGCTGCCGGCCTGCACGTCGTCCACCGCCAGGAAGGACGAACCGATGGCCGCGCCGCTCTCATCGAGGGGCTGGACCACCAGCAGCTTCTTGGTGTGGTAGCTCGGGTGCTTGGCAGTGGACACCACCGGCCCCAGGACGCGGCACAGTTTCATGTGCTCTCCGCCACGAGGTGCGCACCGTGAAAGACGGATGGCCCTTCCCCGCGCAGGGAGGCGTCGACGTCGTCGACGATGCCGATGATGGCCGAGTCCACCGGGACGAACCACGGGGTCAGCGCCAGGGCAGCTTCGCGGGAACCGACCAGGTACACCAGGTCTCCCGGCCCCGCGCGGACGGTGTCGACGGCGACGTGGGGGTCGCCCGTGGGCTTGAGGTTATGATCAAGGGGCACCACCAGGAGGAGCTTCTTGCCCTCCAGCCCCTCGTATTTGCGTGTCGCCACGACAGTTCCGGTGACGCGGGCCAGTTGCATTGCCGCGGAAGATAGGGCATGGACTTCCCCGGGTCAAGGCGGTTTTATCGGCGCCTGCCCTCGCTGGGTGCGGTAGAGGCACACATCGCCCTCGCAGCGAATAAGAGCCGCCCGTCGCTGCAAGATGGCCGCCGCGCTCCGCGAGGCATTGCGCATTTTCACCGGGTCGTCGGCGGTGGCGGCCTGGAAGAGGACGTAGTCGACGAGATCGAGGTGCTCGGGCTTGAACTGCCAGGGGTACCAGTCCTGGGCCACATCGAGGTGCTTGCCGGGGCGGAAGGCGATCGGCAGGTGCTCGACATACTGCCCCCAGAACTGGGTGTTGGTGCCGTCGTGGATCACGGTATAGTACATGGGCAGGAAGTGGGTCAGGCGAAAGAGCTTGCCGAAGTCGTTGGCGGGATGGTGGTGCATCAGCGAGAGCATCACCCCGGCAGGGTGGGCTTCGTCGAGGAGGGCCAAAGTCTGCCGCGCCTCTCGGGCGAAGCCGGCTGCGTGGTAGCCCAGGTGGACCTCAAAGAAAAGGCAGAAGCCGCAAAGGAGGGTCTGGGCGCGGCGTTTGGCGAAGAGGTGCGACGGCAAGAGACAGAGGAGCAGGGCGAAGGCCAGGCCGATCATGCGGAAGTTCAGGAAGGTCAGCTCGGTGGGCTTGTAGATGCCCCAGGGGGCGAACCAGCTCAGGACGGCGAAGGCGACGAAGGCGCGGCGGGTGGCAGCGCGGGAGGGGTCATGGATGGGCGCTGGGCCGGTCCCTGAAGTGATGGGCCGGGCGAGGTGACGAAGAAGGAGGGCGGCGGCGGCCATGACCAGGGCGACCAGAAGGACGCCGCTCATGCGGAAAGGCCCAAAGACCGTCCACAGGACGAAGTTGGCCTTGGCCAGCGGGTCGTACCAGGTGATCTTGAAGAGGTTGTTCAGAACCTCCAGCCCGTAGGCGCTGCGGAGTTCCTCGGTCACGTCGGGGTGGAATTGCTGGCCCATGCCGAGGGCCCCGAACATGCGCCAGATCAGGAGAACGACGGCGACGGAGAACAGGGAGACCAGGCCGGCGGAGAGGGCGCGGGCATCCCGCTGAAAGACGGCCTTGAGCAGGGAAAGGAGGACCAGGCAGGCCGCCGCCACCGGGTGCAGGGATGAGAGGGCGGCGCAGCAGGCGATCAGGAACCCGATGTCGCGGCGCGTGCCGTCGGGGCCGCAGGCGCGCAAAAGAACGGCGCACCCGAGGAGAAACACGGGGATGGAAAGGAAGAACTGACAAAAACCCATGAAGATGATGGGGCCGAAGACCAGGAGACAGCCCAGCAGCCCGGCCCAAGGGGGGCCGGGGCCGGCGGGGGAAGCGGGGGATTCGGGGGATTCGAGGTCGGGGACGGCCGGGGCGGCGCAGACGCGGCACAGGAACTGAAAGGAGAGGAAGAGGGCGATGACGTAGAGGCTCATGAGGACGCGCATGGCGTCGAGGATCGAGAGGGCCCTGCCGAGGAACGCCAGGACCAGGTACACGGAGTGATAGGGCTGGAGGCGATCGGGGAACTGGTAGAGGTCGTGGTAGGGGAGGTCGGGGCGGGCATAGTCGCGGAAGATGCGGGCGTAGGCCAGGTGCTGGGGGAGGTCCTGGCAGGGCAGGACGGGGAGGGCCCAGACGAGAGCCAGGTTGGCGAGGATCAAGAGGACCAGCGCCAGGCGGTAGCGGCGCGAGGCCGCGGATGTGCCGGTAAGGGAGGGTGTCATGGGGTGTCCGCGGAAGGCCGTCGCCATTTTCGCACGTTGTGAGGCTGAGGAAAAGGCGCTTGGCGGGGCGTCGCTCGTGCTATAGGAAGCGCCCATGTTACCTACAGAGTCATCCATTTGCGTAGTGCCGGGCTGCGTGATCTGCCAGCGTTGCGGGGCGTCGCTGATGCAGGAGCAGGCGGCCTACGAATATCGCGAGTTCGCCGATCGTCTGGTCCTGCGCTGCACGGATCATCAGATGTGCGAGCGGTGGCGGGCCTACGCGGCGCGGGCGGTGGAGATGGCGGCAGTGGCCGGCTTCTCGCCGACCCAGGCCGCGTGCGCTGCCGGGGCCGGGTAGCCGTTTACGGCGGTCGCGGCCATGATGTTAGGCGGGCGCAGCTTGGTAAGCGGTCGATCTTGACCGACCCGATCATCGGGGAGACGCTCTGGCTGTGACCATCGCGCGCTTCGCCCCCAGCCCAACGGGGTATTTGCACCTGGGGCATGCCTACTCGGCGCTCTTCGGCCTGCGGGCGGCACGCGAGGCGGGTGGGCGCTTCCTCCTGCGCATCGAGGACATCGATCGGGCGCGTTGTCGCCCGGAGTTCGAAGTGGCGCTGATGGAGGATCTGCGCTGGCTCGGGGTAAAATGGGATGGGCCGCTGCGGCGGCAGTCGGAGCATTTCGGGGACTATCGGGCGGCCCTTTCGCGCCTGGACGGGCTGGGGGTACTGTACCCCTGCTTCTGCACCCGCGCCGACATTGCCCGGGAGATCGACCGGGCGGTGGCGGCGCCCCATGGGCCCGATGGGCCGCTCTATCCCGGCCTCTGCCGCGCCTTGCCGCACGAGGAGCGGGCCAGGCGCATCGAGCGCGGGGATGCTCACGCCTTGCGACTGGACGTGGGGCAGGCGATGGCCCTTTGCGGGCCGCTCTCCTTCATGGATCGGGAGGCCGGGCGGGTGGCGGCGGACCCAGCATTGCTGGGGGACGTGGTCCTCTCGCGCAAGGAGACCCCGGCCAGCTACCACCTGGCGGTGACGGTGGACGATGACGTGCAGGGAGTCACGCTGGTGACCCGGGGGCTGGACCTGTTCCATGCGACCCACATCCACCGGCTCTTGCAGGCGCTGCTTTCGCTGAGCGTCCCCGAGTATCATCACCACCGCCTGCTGACCGATGAGCAGGGCGTGCGCTTCGCCAAGCGCGATCAGGCGCTGACCTTGCGGGCGCTCCGCGAGACCGGGCACTCCCCCGAGGACGTTTGGTGCAGGATCGGGGCCTGGTGAAAGGGTCGGCGCCTTTGTGCGGGGACCGCATGTGGTTTCGGGGCGACTTCTGACATGCTGGCCACCAGATGCGCAAGGTCCGCCTGATCCTCGAATATGACGGCACCGGCTACGTCGGCTGGCAGCGGCAGAAGACCGGCCCGTCGATCCAGGAGGAGCTGGAGCAGGCCCTCTTTCGCCTGACCGGGGAACAGGTCTCCACCCGGGCCGCCGGGCGCACCGATGCGGGTGTCCACGCGCTGGGGCAGGTGGTGACCTTTCAGACCGCCTCGGTGCTGCCGTTGCATAGCTTGATCCGCGGCAGCAACGCCCACCTGCCGCCGCAGATCGCGGTGCGCGATGCCGCCGATGTCCCCGAGGAGTTTGACGCCCGCCACAGCGCCAGCGGCAAGATGTACCGCTACCACATCTGGAACGCGGTGGCGCGCTCGCCGCTGCGCTCGCGCACCCACTGGCATGTGCGCTATCCCCTGGACCGGCAGGCCATGACGCGGGCGGCGGCGGTACTGGTGGGCCGACATGATTTCCGCGCCTTCCGGGCGGCGGATTGCGAGAGGCGGACCACGGTGCGCCTGGTGCGGCGGCTGGATGTTCTTGCAGGGGAGCCGGGCGTACACGAGGCCCTGCACATCGAGGTCGAGGCCACCGCCTTTCTGAAGAACATGGTGCGCATCCTGGTGGGGACGCTGACGGACGTGGGCCGCGGGCGGCTGAGCGTGGAGCAGGTGACGGCGCTTTTGGTGTCGGGCGAGCGGAAGGGGGCGGGACCGACGGCTCCGCCCAACGGTCTGACCCTGTGCCGGGTGGACTATGGGCAGCGGACTGGCGTGTAACGGGGCTTCAACGGAGCTCAGGCGGCGTGGCGCTCGGCGTCGGCGTGGCCGGTGCCTTCGATGAGGTCCCGTGCCTGTGCGCGCAGGCGTCCCACCTCGTCGCGCACCTGCTCGATGAAGGGCTCCAGGGGCTCGCCGGCAGGGGGTGGGATCATCGGGGCGCCCGCGAAGACCGCGATGTCGCCGGGGTAGACGCGGAAGTGGTTCTTGGGCAGGATCTTTCTCGTCCCATAGATGGCCACCGGGATCACCGGCACCCCGGCGGACTGCGAAAGGACGAAGCCGCCGCGCTTGAAACGCTGCAGCTCGCCGTCATCGGTGCGGGTGCCCTCCGGGAAGACCACCACCGAGCGCCCGCGGCGCACCCGGGCTCCCGCCTTCTGGATGCTCTTGTAGGCGCCAGCGCGGTCCTTGCGGTTGATGAAGACGAAGCCCGCCAGCCACATCCCCCAACTGAAGATGGGCAGAATGAGAAGCGATCTCTTGGCCACCATCACCACCGGCTGGGGCAACGCCGCGAAGAGAGCCAGAATGTCGGTCAGC
>JBBRLA010000339.1:0-8994 GCA_038231615.1 Polyangia bacterium
CCAGCTCGTCCGATTCTTCCGGCGGCAGGTCCACCATCAGCACGCCGTCCACCCCGGCCAGCGCCGCGTCCCTGGCGAAGCGTGCCGGGCCGTAGCACAGCACTGGATTGTAATAGCCAAAAAGCACGATCGGCACCGTCACCGAATGCCGCAGCTCGGAGATAACCCCCAGCACCCGGGATAGGGTGGCGCCCGCGGACAGTCCGCGCTGCATGGCCCGCTGGATCACCGGTCCGTCCGCCGTGGGGTCCGACCACGGCACGCCGATCTCCAGCACGTCGGCCCCGCCCCGGGCCGCGTCGAAGAGCAGTTGCAGGCTGCGCTCCCGGTTGGGATCGAAGGCCGTCAGGTAGACGATGAGCGCCTTCTCTCCCCGGGCCCGCAGCATGGCGAAGCGCTCGTCAATCATGCGTCTGATGGGTCGCATCTGTTTGTTCGGGCCGGCCATCACGCCCTCCCCTGCCCATTTTGGGGCATCCCCGGCAGGTGCAGAGAAAGGGCCTGCGCCGCCGTGTTCATGTCCTTGTCGCCCCGCCCGGAAAGCGACACGATGACGATGGGCGAATCGTGGCGCTTCCACAACTCGGGCAGAAGGTAGAGCAGGTAGGCCACTGCGTGGGCCGTCTCCAGGGCGCACAGGATGCCCTCGGTCTGCCCCAGTGCGCACAGCGCGGACAGGGCCTCACTGTCGGTGACCGAGCCATAGGTCGCCCGGCCAGTGTCGCGCAGGTGGGCGTGCTCCGGGCCGACCCCGGGGTAGTCCAGCCCGGCGGAGATGGAGTGCGCCCCGAGGATCTGCCCATCGGCATCGCACAAGACGTAGCTCTTGCTGCCATGCAGCACGCCGACGCGGCCCTTGGTCAGGGTGGCGGCGTGGCGCTCGGTGTCCAGCCCATCGCCGGCGGCCTCCACCCCGTAAAGTTCCACCGGATCGTCGCGGAAGGCGTGAAACAGTCCCATGGCATTGGAGCCGCCGCCAACGCAGGCCAGGCAGGCGTCGGGCAGTCGCCCGGTGACCGCCTGGATCTGCGCCCGCGCCTCCTGTCCGATGATCTGCTGGAGCTGCCGCACCAGGGTCGGGTAGGGGTGCGGCCCGGCCACGGACCCGATCAGATAGTAGGTGTCATGGATGTTGGTGACCCAGTCGCGGAGCGCCTCGTTCATGGCGTCCTTCAGGGTCTGCGTACCCGAGGTCACCGGGATCACCCGGGCGCCCAGGAGCTGCATGCGGTAGACGTTGAGCGCCTGCCGCATGACGTCCTCGGCCCCCATGTAGATGTCGCAGGGCAGGCCCATGTGGGCCGCCACGGTGGCCGTGGCCACGCCATGCTGTCCGGCGCCGGTCTCGGCGATCAGCCGGCGCTTGCCCATGCGCTTGGCCAGAATCCCCTGGCCGACGCAGTTGTTGATCTTGTGGGCCCCGGTGTGGCACAGGTCCTCGCGCTTGAGGTAGATGCGCCCAGGCGGCATGCCGGTCTGCTCGGCGACGTAGATCGCCAGGCGCGGGGCCGCCGAAAGCGGCGTGGGGCGGCCGACGAAGTTGCGCAGGATCTCGTTCATCTCGGCATGGAAGGACACATCGGCGTTGGCACAACGCCAGGCGGCCTCCAGTTCCTCCAGCGCGGGGACCAGGGTCTCCGAAACGTAGCGCCCTCCGTAGGGGCCGAAGCGCCCCGTGTCCCGTCCTTCTCGCCCTTCTCGATCGGTGTTCATGCTGTCCTCGCGTAAGGGGCCCGTGCCGGGTCTGACAAGAGGCCATCCGCCGCCCGGGCCGCGGCGATCAGCGCCGCCACCCGGGACAGGTCCTTCCTACCGGGGGCCGACTCGACCCCCGAGGCGACATCGATCCCCGCCGGGCGGACCTGGCGGATCGCGTCGGCGACGTTGTCCGGGGCCAGGCCGCCGGCCAGGATCACCGGGCATCCGGCGCCGGCGGCCACTGCCCGCGCCGCCAGATCGGTGTCGATGCGCCTGCCGGATCCGCCAAACCCCGCGCAGGGGGCGTCGATCACCAGCCGCTCCCAGCGGCCCGGACCGAAGCGCGCGAAGCGGTCCACCTGCGCCAGATCGAAGGGACCGCCCAGGCGCAGGGCTTTCCACACGGGGCAGGCGATCTGCAGGGCGGCCTCCGGGGGCTCGTCCCCGTGGAGTTGCGCCACGTCGATCAGCCCGCCATCGAAGGCGGCGCGGAGGGTGGCGACATCGGCGTTGACGAAGACCCCCACCAAGAGGACCGACCGGGCCCCATCGCGCATCTCCCGGGCGATTTCCCCGGCCTGCTCCACCGACAGGAAGCGCGGCGATTTGGGGTAGAAGTTCAGCCCGATCGCGTCCGCCCCCGCCGCGGCGCAGGCCAGCGCCTCGTCGGGCCGGGTCAGGCCGCAGATCTTGATCGCGAAGCGCCGCAGGCGCTGCGGCTCATTATTGAAGAGGCTCACTTCGGCCCGCCCCCTGCATCGGCGATCAGCCGGTGCAGGGCGGTGCCGGGGTCGGGGTCCTTCATCAGCGCCTCGCCAACGAGCACCGCGTCCATGCCCCGCTCCGCCATCAGCACCAGGTCCGACCCGCGGCGCAGGCCGCTCTCGGCCACCAGCACCGGCTCGGGGCCCAGCTCCCCGCGCAGCCCGGCGGACAGGTCCATGTTGATCTTCAGAGTCGAAAGGTCCCGGTGGTTGATGCCGATGAGCTGCGCCCCGGCGTTGCAGGCGGCGCACGCTTCGACCCGGGTGTGCGCCTCGACCAGGGCGGAAAGGCCCAGCCCCCGTGCCGCGGCAATCATCCCCCGCAGCTCCCCCGGATCCGGGAAGAGCCGGACGATCAGCAGCACCGCCGCCGCCCCCGCCGCCCGGGACGCGCACAGGTCATACTCGTCCAAAAGGAAGTCCTTGCGCAGCGGCAAGAGGTGCCCCGATGCGGCCACCTGCGACAGGTCGTCCAGCGAGCCGCCGAAGAAGGGGCCGTCGGTCAGCACCGACACCATCGCCGCCCCGGCACGGGCGTAGGCAGCGGCGATCGTCACCGGGTCGCCGTCCTTGTGCAGCCATCCGGCGGAGGGCGATCGGCGCTTGAACTCGGCGATCACCGCGGGCAGAAGGGACGCCATTCGGGTGCGGCGCAGGAGGGGCAAGACCGGCGGCGGGGGCGGCGTCGCCTCGGCCCGCTGCCGCATCTCGGAAAGGGGCACGGTGCGCTCGCCCCGACGGACCCGCTTGTCGGCGACGATGCGGAAGAGGATGTCGTTCGGCTCGCTCATCTAGGATCAATCACCGCGGCGCTTCGCGATCAATCACCGCGGCGCTTCGCGCTTCGCGATCAATCACCGCGGCGCTTCGCGCTTCGCGATCAATCACCGCGGCGCTTCGCGCTTCGCGATCAATCACCGCGGCGCTTAGCGCTTCGCAATCATGGCTGACCCGCACCAGCGCCTCCAGCACGCCCTGGGTGGTGCCGTCGCGCAGGGCGGCGATGCTGCGGGCAGCCCCCTCGGGCAGGTCCGCGGCCCCGGCCACATACAGCGCGCAGGCCGCCGTCATCACGATTGACCTCCAGGCGGCCCCGTGCTCCTCGTCAGGGGACCCGGCGAGCAAGGCGCGGGCGCGGGCGGCGTTGTCTGCCGGTTCTCCGCCGGACAGGTCGCGACCCCCGGCCCCCGGCGCGGGGATGGATTCGGGCAGGCCGAAGGACGACGGCGAGAGGGTGCGGCGCACCAGCCGTCCCTCGCGCCACTCCGCCACGTGGGTCACCCCCTCGGGCGCGACCTCGTCCAGCCCGATCACGTCTCCATCCGCCTGCGGGCAAAGCCCGTGCACCACCATGGCATGCTGCACGCCAAGCTGCCCCAGCGCCAGGCACACCGGCTCCAGCAGTTCCAGCGAATACACCCCGACCACCTGGTGGCGCACCCGGGCGGGGTTGGTCAGCGGGCCGAGCAGGTTGAACAGCGTCCTCACCCCCAGTTCCCGTCGCACCGCGGCGGCGTGGCGAGTGGCCCCGTGGAACGCCGGGGCGAAGAGGAAGCCGAGGCCGACCTCCCGCAGGCAGCGCTCGACCTGCGCCACGCTGGCGGACAGGTTTACGCCCAGGGCCTCGACCAGATCCGCCGAACCCGATCGGGACGACTGGGCCCGATTGCCGTGCTTGGCCACCCGCACCCCGCAGGCGGCGACGACCAGGGCCGAGAGGGTCGAGATGTTCATCGTGCCCGCGCCATCCCCGCCGGTACCGCAGGTGTCGACCACCACCCCGTCGGGGACCCGCAGGGGCGTGGCGCGCTGGCGCATGGCCTGGGCGGCGCCGACGACTTCCTCGACCGTCTCCCCCTTCATCCGCAGGGCGATCAGCAGGGCGGCCACCTGCACCGGGGAGGCCTCGCCGTCCATGACGTGGCCGACGATCTCCGCCATCTGGGCAGCGGTGAAGTCCCGGCGCGAGACCGCCTGGGCTATCGCCAGCCGAAGATCGAGGGTCCGGGGGACGGGGACGCTGGGGGAGGGAGTGATCATGACGCAGAGAAGCGTCAGCGTACCATGCTCCCGCCGGGCCTGCCAGGCGGGCAAACCGGACCCTTTAATTCGCCCTCCGAAGGGGGGCATGGTACATAAGAAGGTACGATGGGCTGCGGTACCTGCAAATCCGAGTGTGGACGCGAGGACGGTTGCGGCTCGCGCAAGGCCGCCCAGAAGTTGGTCCTGGACGAGTTGGTCATCCGGCTCTACCCCGCCCGCACCTGGGGCCAGCCCGACGAGGCGGCCTGCTTCCGCGCCGGCCCCTCCGAGGGCGAGGTGCGCCGCCTGGCCCAGTCCCTCTCCATCGCCCTGCGGGCCCCAGCCTTCTTCCGCCCCGGGGCCCCGGATGACCTGTGCTCCTTCATCTACGTCCTGTGCGTCGGCCGCGAGCCGGCGCTCATCGGGCTTCTCGGGACCCCCCACCTGGGCCTGTCCCACCTGGGCCAGCTTTCCCCCGGGCAGCGCATCGACGAACGCTACCTGCGGATCGCCCTGTCCAGTTGCGGCCGGCTGGCCGCCGTTCAGGAGGTCGTCATGGAGCTGCGCACCGACCCGGACGCCGCCCCCGAGGGCATGGCCGTCCTGCGGGAACTCCCCCGCCCCGGCGTCTTCGACCCCCATCTTCTGAAGCGGTTCCAGAAGACCACCGATTTCCTCCTGGCCCATGGCATCGAGCACCTCGACATGGGTCTCCTCGACCTTCCCGCGGCGCAGTTCGGCCTGTCCCCGGGCGACTACCCGGATCGCTTCGGTACCCATCCCGGCCTCTTCAACTTCTTCTTCCACGCCGAGCCGGTCCAGACCGCCGCCGCGTCCTACCTCGAACTGACCCCTCACTTCAACTGAAGGGCCACCCCCGCCGCCCGCACATGCTCCCGCCAGGCCTGCTGCCGTTCCGCCGCCTGGGCGAAGGCCTCGTTGATCCGCGCCTCCGACGCTTCGATGGACCGCGGCGCCTCCGGCGCTTCGCGAGCGTCAATCGCCCGTACCGCCGCGCGGCACCCGCCGATCAGCCCATCGATCACCCCCAGATACTCCTGCCCGAGCACCCGCACCTGCGGGATCCGGGGCTGCGAGAGCGGCGCCGCTGCCAGCCGACGCAGCCGGACCAGCCCCGGGATCACCTCGTCCACCAGGGCCCCGCGCATCTGCCTGTCGCTGAGCGGGTTCGCCGAAAACAGGTCCTTCATCCGATCCTCGATCGGCCCCCGGGCCTGCGAAAGCGCCTTCACGTCCACCTCGATGTAACGCAGAAAATCCTTCTGATCGTCGCTCAGGTGGTAGCGTGAATAAAGCGCCGCCAGCGCCACCGAGAGCATCGCCATGATGCCCAGGCGCATGGCCCAGAGCAGCCCCTCGCCACGGCGCCGGGGCCCTGGCTCGCGCCCCGTCCAAAGGTCCGTGCTCTCGTCGCTCACCCGATCATTCCTTCACTGCACTCGCCGCTGCAGGAAGTCGGAAATGACGTCGGTGACCTCGGCCGGCCGCTCGATCGGCGCGGTGTGGGAACCCTCTTCGACCACGTGCAGCTCGGATCCGGGAATGCGCTCGTGCATCTCCGCCGACAGGGACATGGGCGTGAACGAGTCCAGCTTGCCCGCCACGATCAGCGTCGGCACCGTCACATAGGGCAGAAGCGGGAGGGCGCTGTGCCGCCCCGCCGCCGCCAGCATGTTCAGAAACAGCCGCACGTCGATGCGCGACATCCCTTCCAGATAGGGAAAAAAGTCCTCCCGACGGATGAGCGGCCCGTTGACCTCGACCTTGGTCGCAACCTGATACGCCAGCTCCGTCGGGATCAGGTGCGTCCAGAAGGTCGTCACCAGGTGCGGCATCCGGCCCACGGCGAAGCGGACCAGGGGCAGAAGCTCCTCCAGGGTGCTCTTGCCCTTGAACGTGAGAAGGGGGTTTCCATAACTGCCGCAGATCAGCACCAGCCCGAGCACCCGGTCACTGGCCCGTTTGAAGGTCTCCAGCGCCACCTGAACGCCCATCGAATGACCCAAGATCACCGCCGACTCGGTCTCGCAGGCGTCCAGGACCGCCAGCACGTCGTCGGACAGGTCGCTGATGTCGACACGCGCCGGGTCCGACGGAGCAGGGGTCTGTCCGTGGCCCCGGTAATTCATGTGGATCAGGCGGTACTCGTCGCCCAGCACCTGCTGAAGGTACTTCCAGACATACCCATCGCAGCCGACGCCGTCGCACAGCACGAGCGTCGTTTTGGGGCGGTGGCGCCCCATGACCTCGTAGAAGATGGGCGTACCATCCCGCCCGATGGCGAAGGCGCTGCGGCTTTTGCTGCGGCGCTCCGCCGGGGTACGCGGTTCGAGATCCGGCCCCGTGGGGTCAGTCCTCTTTGGATCCGCGCTCGTCTTCTTCACCAGGGAATTCATTCACCGACGGATACTTTATAATGTCCTTTCGTGCAATCTTCCACGCTTTCTGGACGATCCAGGAAAGGGAGCGATCCTGACGGGTCGCCTCCTCCTGGATCTCTTTCAGCATTTCCTCGGGAAAGTAGAGACTCTGCTTGCGCTTATCTGAGCCGGCCATGGACCCTCCGAAGGGAACGGGGAAAGTTAGCTGTCTTAAACAATAATAGACACTAAGCTCCTGTGCAATGTCAAGTGTGCTTCCCCGCGGAAGAAAATATCCCGTGCTATAGTCTCGGCGCCACGGTCGGACCAATTCGAAGTTGCTCCGAAGCACGTATCGGCAGCGTCAGGATGCCCAAATGTCGACTCCATTCCCAGACGATGAAAAGCAGGAAGAGCAGGTAACGCAGGTGCTGGAACACCGGCCGGACGATCGCCGGCCCGACGGTCGGGTTTCGCGGGCCCAGCGATTGCGGCAGGAGCGGCGGGCGCAGGTGCAGCAGGTGGCCCGGGGCCTCTTCGCCGATCGCGGCTACCACGAGACCTCGATCCAGGACATCCTGGATGGGGCGGAGATTGCCCGGGGGACCTTTTACCAGTACTTCGACTCGAAGCGGGCGATCTTCGCCGAGCTGGTGGACGAGTTCCTGCAGGGCATCCAGGGAGTGGTGACCCGGGTGGACCTGAGCCCCGGCGCCGATCCGCCGCTCTTGCAAATCGAGCAGAACGTGTCCCGGGTGATGGACATCCTGCAAAAGAGCCGCGATCTGACCCGCATCATGCTGCGGCTGGCCGCGGGGGTGGACCCCGAGACCGACGCCAAGATGTCGGACTTCTACGGGCGCCTGCTCTCGCTGCTCGAGCATGCCATCGAGAACGGCCAGCGGATGGGCCTGGTGCGTCCCTGCGATCCCCTGGTGGTGTCCCACGCGGCGCTGGGCAGCCTGAAGGAGGTATTGCTCCAGTGGATCGTTCACCGGGACAGCACCCCCGATCAGCTCCTGCACGTGGGCCGGGAGATCCTGAACTTCAGCCTGAAAGGACTTTTCCATCAGGGGGGGACGTTCCCATCCCCCGTCGGCTAGCAAGACGGCACGTAGCAAGCGCAAGCTCGATGAGCCTCCCCCGGCGGTCGGCCCCTGCTTGATCGACGCACACCGCTCTGTGGTTGGTGCTGCCTACTGGCGCGTCTACTGGCGCGTCTACTGGGTCGTGCCTACTCTGCCGCCCGTCCTGCGGACGGGTCCCGTGGGGGCCTCGATGACCGCACCGAGCGGATGCGCCATCTCCGCTCCCCAGTCATAGAGCGCCTGCAATACCGGCGCGAGTGATTGGCCACGATCGGTGAGCCGGTACTCCGAGCGCCCGTCGTACGTTCGTATCACCATACCCTGCTCTTCGAGATCACGCAGCCGTTGCGAGAGCATCTTGTCACTGAGGCGCGGGATGAGCCGCCGCAGATCAGCGTAGTAGAGCGGTTTTTGCTTGAGGTGCGCTAGGATCACTGGCTTCCACTTTCCACCGAGTACTTCAAGCGCCAACTCGACGGGACAATTGAACTGCCGCGCGAGGCTGTATGCCATGGCCCCGGTTCTACCTCACCAGCGAACAATGGACCAGCAAACCAACTAACCACCTGGTGCGTTGCGCGCGCCTGGACGCGCGTGCCACAACACCGCATGCGGAAAACAGAAGGGTTGCTGGAACCAAGGAGGTCAAGATGATCGTCGAGTACATCCGTTACGAAGTGCCTGCATCCCGGGCCGAAGAATTCATCGCCGCCTACGCCAGCGCGGCCACCCGATCGAAAGCGAGCGAGCGCTGAGCATGCCCGAGTCGTTCGGCTTCGTCCCCATCGATCGACGCGCTTCCGCTGGGATCGATCCCTCCGCCACGTTGAGCACCGAAGGACATGGCTTAAAATGCCCGAGTTTGTAGCCCCGCGCCCGGGGCCGGGGTAGACTGGACAGCCATGAGCAGCGCCGTTGCATACTCCGAGCCTTGGTCGCCGACCTCCATCCCGATCGGCCCCTCTGTGGAGCGCTGGAAGGCGATGACCGCCGCGGAGCGCGACCGCTTTTTGGACGATGTCTTGGCCGCCTTAAACGTAC
>JBBRLA010000340.1:0-8988 GCA_038231615.1 Polyangia bacterium
ACCCCAACCTCCTCGACGACTTCCCCAACAGCGACTGCGATCACTCCGAGCTTGCTTCCCTCTGGCTCGCCGCCACCCTCATCGACCAAGCCGAGGGCAGCCTCGATGCAGACCCCCAGGATGCGGTGCTCTCCTTTGACGAAAAGCCAGGCATCCAGGCGCTGGAGCGCATCGCCAAGGACAAGCCGATGCAGGTCGGTCGATCACGGTCGTGCTGGATCAGCTCAACACCCACATGAGCATGGACATCGTCCTGATGGTCGCCTCGGTATGTGGTTTGCCCCCGCCCGACCCGGCCATCCTGGAGACCATGGTCCAACGTCGGGCCTGGCTGGAGGGCGCGGACAAGCCGGTCGTCTTCTGCTTCACACCCAAGCATGCAAGCTGGCTCAATCCCATCGAGATCTGGTTTGGGGTTCTGGCGCGAAAGGCTCTGCGTCGTGGCTCGTTTTCATCACTGGATGAGCTACGCGCCAGGCTCAATGCCTTCATCGAGTACTACAATGAGAAGATGGCTCATCCCTACAAGCTGCGCCATCTCAAAAAGAGGGCAGCCTGATACATCCGCTCAGTGGTTCGCTGCTTCCGCAGCGCACCACAGAGAGATCACTTCGGTATGCGTGGTAAGGCTGAAAGAGCACCCGTCAGTGGTTCGCTGCTTCCGCAGCGCACCACAGAGAGAGCTCATCAAGGTGGCGATCGAACGCTTGGTCTTCATCTCCGCCTCGCCCAGCGAGCCGATCGAACCATGAAAATTCGGTCGCACTCGAACAACGGGGCATCTCCGAGTACACTGATCTTGAACCTTCATGGCGAGCAAAGAGTCCGGCCCGTCGCCTCCCCCGCTCCTCGGCGTCGCCAGCGGGGCGGCACGACTTGCACATTTGATCGGCCGGACCGTCGGCGGGTACCGGGTGGAGCGTCTCGTCGGTCGCGGCGGAATGGGCGCCGTCTTTGAGGCAGTCCACCCATACATCGAGAGACGCGCGGCCATCAAGGTGCTCTACCCTGAACTCTCGGAGAACCCGCAGTTCGCCGCCCGCTTCCTAAACGAGGCCCGGGCCGTCAACTTGGTGCAGCACCCAGGCTTGGTGCAGATCTTCGAGTTCGGGGTCCTGCCCGATGGCGTCGCCTACATCATCATGGAGTTTCTTTCCGGGGAGACGCTAAACGCGCGCCTGGATCGCGCAGCGGAACACCGCCTGCCCGATGCAGAGGCGCTGGACGTCGCCCGACAAGTAGCGGCAGCGCTGGCGGCGGCGCACGACAAGGACATCGTGCACCGGGACCTCAAACCCGACAATGTGATGCTCGTGGCGGATCCGGAGCGCAAAAGCGGGGAGCGCTGCAAAGTCCTCGACTTCGGTGTCGCCAAGATGGCATCCCGGGAGGGCGATGAGGAGGTGGCCTTCCGCACCAAGACCGGTGTGGCGCTGGGGACCCCGGAGTACATGTCGCCGGAGCAGTGCATCGGCGCGCTGAGCGTGGACGGTCAGTCGGACGTCTACGCACTTGGGGTCATGCTCTACGAGATGTTTTCCGGCGAGCTGCCCTTCACCGGGGTGCTGCCCTTCGACGTCATGGCCATGCACGTGCGCACTCCACCGCCGCTCCTCCGGCAGGCTCAGCCGCTGGCCCCGGAGCAGGTCGAGACTCTGGTGCACATCATGATGTCCAAGGACGCGGCGCGACGGCCAACGATGCGACAGGTGGCGGCGGAGCTGGAGCGCCTGGGGGGAACCCCATCGCGTGAGTCGCTCCGGGCCGTGCCCAAGGTGCGGCTGGACAAGGATGATCCGGCCCAGATGAGTCGGCTGCCTACCCAGCTGCTCGAGACCCCGTTGCTTGACGAGCTACCCCTCTCGCGCACCGAGCCGGCGACGCCCACTCCCACCCCCAGGACCAGGGGCGAGATGCCAACCCGCGTGCTGGTTGTTGATGACGAGCCCGATCTGGCCTCCACCGTCTGTTCGATGCTGGAGCACGAGGGCTTCCGCTGTCACACGGTCCATGACGGTTCGCTGGTCATGGAGGCGGTGCGCGGCTTCCACCCCGATCTGGTGCTCCTTGACGTGGAACTGCCGGGCAAGAGTGGGTACAAGCTCTGCTGGGAGATCAAATCCGCCAAGGAATCCGCCAGCCTGCCGGTGATCCTGCTCTCGGCCAAAGGGCAGGAAACAGATCACAAGCTGGGCATGGCGATGCAGGCCGACGCCTATATGGACAAGCCTTTCCAGTTTGATGAACTGCTCGCTGTGATCCAGCTCCTCCTGGACCGACCAGGCTGAGGTGGTCCTCGTACTACGCCGCCATGGCGGGCAACCGCCGACGGATCAAACGGACCGCCTGCAGCCGCAGGAGTATCCGGTTCGCCTGTTGCGGGGCCAGCCGCGCCTCTCTGGCGATCTCGGCGATGGCGTTGCGCCCGTCGCACAGGTCAAGCACCTGGGCCTCCTCGCGGGTCAGGCCGATGCGCTCGAGGTTGGTGTTGCGCTCGTCCGCCCGTACGTAGAGCGCCCCATCGGCGATCTCATCGCCCAGCAAATGTACGTCGTGGATGCGCCGGAATCCTTCCAGAAGCAGGGCATTAACGTCCAGCTCCAACGCGCCGCCCTGACTCCGGTCCACCGCGGCTTGCGGCAGGCTGGCGAACCGGGTGAAACCGAACCGCCCCGCGCCAAGCTGCAGTACCTGATAGACCAACTCCGCCGTCTGCCGCGACAGCGCCTGCCGTAGCTCCTCACTGGTCAGGTACCCCACCTCGCACAGGCGCATCCCCAAGAGCGCCGGCTGCCCATTGGCCCGCGGTGCCTGGCGCTGTGCCACGAGTTGGTCGACCTCGTCCTGGCTGACCGTGTCCAGTTCACGCACAAAGCGCCCCAGACGAAGCTCCGAAAGACCGGTGGCGGTGGCCTGGGCAATGCGTCCGGTCTGGAAAATGATTTCGATCCGCTGTCCCTCCGAACTCGCCACCAGTACCCCGGTCTGCCGTTGCCGCGAGAGCAAGCTCAGGACATCGATTAGGGGGACAGCGCCCAGACTGCCGCTGAGGATGACTGACTCCCCCTCCTGGGTCATCTCGGGTGGCGGGCTGGACGTCGCTGCTGCCGCCTGTCGGCGGATCTCGGGGATGGCGGTGGGGCCCGTGAGGTGCAAGGCCGGCAGGTCCACCGGCGTCGGGGTGGCGGGCTCGGGAAAGACCGCGCGAGGGGCGGTGTTCTCGACGACCAGCTCCGAGTCGCCGGGCAGTGAGATCTCCCCGGTCAGCGGCTCGGACGACGGCGCCAGGATCTCACCTGCGGGCAACACCTCGCCGGTCAGGTCCGCCGCCGAGACATCCTCGTCGATGTCGACATCCTCGACATCTGAGGCGGTTGCTCCCAGACCTTCACTGGGCAGAAGAACCAGGGCGTGGCCTTGCATCGTCAGCACATTCTTGACGCCCTCGACGAGCTGCTCTGGCCCGGAGGGCTGCTGAAGGACCGCGATGTCTTCCGGAATCGGCAGATTCCAGCCGGAGGAGGGCGTCATCGCCAGGAGCCGCACCTTGCGCAGCGCCGGCACTTTCGGCAAGAGGCCGAGCAATCGGCTCCCCAGGAGCCCCTCGAAGAGGTTCAGGATCACAAGCTGCGGATCAAATCGCTGAAGCTGCTGCAGCACCTCCTCTGCCGCGCCCGCTCCAACGACCTCGAAGCCAGCGCGCTCAAGCGCCTTGACGCCCTGCCCGCGTAGAACCGCGTTATCATCGGCGACGAGGACCCGAGTTGTGGCCATATGTGGGCACGCTAACACGCGGGTGAGTGCCCCCTCAATTGCTTTTGCACAAGGTGAGGGAAGCGCCCACAACGCGGGCTAATGGGCGGGAG
Organism: Polyangia bacterium; assembly: GCA_038231615.1. Taxonomy (GTDB): domain Bacteria; phylum Myxococcota_A; class Polyangia; order Palsa-1104; family JAEUJZ01; genus JBBRLA01. The sequence goes on from JBBRLA010000340.1 coordinate 3,867, forward strand.
GGGTGAGCGGGGGGACCGCCAGTGGGGCCGCCTCCGGGACAGCGGGTGGGGTGGCCGCCGGGATCACCGCCGCCGCCTCGGAACGGCGCTTCTCCGCCAGTTCCATCCGTTCGGCCTCGTCGTCTCTGTCGGGAGGCCCGATCGGCCGCTCCTGGCGGAAGGGTTTCTTCAACAGCGAGTTGTAGACATGGACCGTGACTGACTCGTGTAAGTCAACCGGGCGGATGGAACTCCACCCCGGCGGCAGCGCTGGCTTCATCCACTCGAAGAGGTGGCGCGCGTCCAGCGGCGAGACATTGGCGCAGCCGTGCGACTTGCTCACGCCGAAGCGATCGTGCCAGTAGGCGCCGTGGATGGCGTTGTGGGCCTGGAAGAAGAGCACCCAGGGAACCTTGTTCACGAAGTACGCCTTGTCATCGTAGGGCTGGCTCTTCATGGTGATGGACGAGGCCTTGGCCCACAGCGGATAGTTGCCCATCGGGGTCGGGATCGAACGTCCGGAAGAGACCAGCGTGGCATAGACCGGACGGTCGCCCTCGTAGGCCACCAGCACCTGCTCGCCCAGGTCGATGTCGATCCACTGTCCCACCGGGTTCGCCCCTTCGACGATCGGCTTGCGCCGGACCTCGTTCACCTCGGAGGCCAGCATCCAGAAGCTCGCCTCCTCGGAGGCCGCGGGGACTGGAGCAGGCGAAGGCGGTGGTGCCACCGGAGAGGCCAGGGCGGGTACGGCAGGCGGGGCGGGCGTCTTCGCCGGAGGCGGGTTAGGCGCCGCGGACGGGGTGGGCGCCTTTCCGACGGCAGGCACCGGCACCGGCACCGCGCCAGCCAGCCGGATGTGCAGATATCGCTTTTTGCCCGCCTCGGCCTCTTCCAAAATGTCCACCCGGGTGCGCTGCCGCAGGAGGTCCGTCCCCTTGTGCGGCACCCCGGGGCTGTCGAAGAGCTTGGCCTTCTCCGGCATGATCCAGCCAAAGGGCACGTGCATCTGCGGGTCGATCTCGGTCCCCACCCACTCGGAGGCTGGCCCCATGGCATAGGTCCCTTTGATCGGCAGGACCTTGCCCTCGGCGCTGACGTAGTAGTTCTCCCCGTCGTACTTCCACACCTTCTGCACGGCGATCGAGTCTCCGCGCTCCAGCATGCGCTCCGGCTCGGCGCCGTTCTTGACGTCCTCTACGCTGGTCCACAGCGACATCGGCTCCTTCGACGAGACCATGAAGTAGTGGAACGGCAGCCGCTCCCCTTCGGGGACGTGGAGCACCGATCCGGTGGTCAGCGGCTCATCGGTCGAGCGCACCTGCTTGCTGCAGATCCACCCCAGGGGAGACAGGGCGATCCAGTGCCGGTTGGCACAGTAACGGGCGCTCTTGGCCAGAAAGGTCCCGCGCACCGGCAGGCGCGCCCCTAGGGCCACCGTCCCGACCATCGGTGAACCGTAGAACGGCCGGGCCAGCACCTGCGCCTCGTCCTCATCGACCTGGACCCCCTTGATCTCGCTCGGATCGGGCGTCGGCTCCGGCTCCAGGGTCGGCGCGACGTAGGGCCGGATCTCTCCGGGGCGCAGGGGGCGCAGGTGGCCATCGATCAGGAACTTCCGCGGTCCCTTCTGGGGGACGGCCATCGAGATGACCGCCGGTACCGCGGCCGGACTCCCGGCAGCGGGGACCGGGGCCGGTGCAGCCGGGGCCTGGGCGTGAGCCGGCAACACGAGACCCAGGAAGAGCGAGGGCAAGAGGCGTCCGAGCATTCTTCTCACCGCAACAAAGATAACCTGGAAAAAGCATACCGCCAACGGTCCCGGACGAAACCCGCGGAGACCCCGCTACGTACCGAATTCGTTGAGGACCGCGCCGGCCATGACCCGGCGCCCCAGGCGGTCCAGCGCCACGCTGACCTCCTTGCTCGTGGTGCTCCTTGATCGGACCAGGAAAAGCCCCGCGTCCGCGCAGCGCATCACGATCTTGGCGTCGGCGGCACTGGCTACGGCGGGCGAGTCAAGGATGACGTAGTCGAAGGTCTGTCGCAGATCGGCGATCACCATCGCGAATGCCTGCGAACTGAGCACCGCAGACCGCTTGACACGCGGACCCAGGGCGGGCACCAGAAAGAGGTTGGGCGCGTACTGCCACACCTCTAGGCCGTTGCCGATGGCGTCTGGGTCGACCAGCGCCTCGGCCCGGGGCCGCGCCCCGAGCATCTCGGTCAGGCGAGGGGAACTAAGGTGCGCATCCACCAGCACCACGCTATGGGCACCACCCTCGGCGTAGGCCAGCGCCAGATTGGCAGCGGCGGTGGTCTTCCCCTCGCCGCGCAGGGCGCTGGTCACCACCAGCACCCGGGGGTCCGACAAATCCTGCAGCCGGCAGCGCAAAAGGCGGTATTGCTCCGCCCGGGCGCCGTCCGGCGACGAGATCAGGAACAAATGGCGCGACTCGGGCAGTTGACCCTGGTGCAGCGTGTGGCCCATCGCCGCAAGGCGGAACGCCGAACTTTGGGGTGAGGCCAGAAGGGCACTGCGGCTGCGCTCGGAGAAGGCCCCCGAACTGGTCGCCATCGCCCCCTGCCTGGGGCCCCTCTCCCTTTGGGCCGAGTAGACCACCATGTAGTCGCTGCTCCCCGTTCGGTCCCCGTTGCCGGCCGGGGGCGTCGCGCGGCCGGGCGGGGCCATGGGAGCGCCACGCGGTTCGGACACAGGCATGTGCATGGTTAAGGGCAGGGGCGGCGGGATCGAGGGGATCTTCTGAGGGCCGGAACCCAGTCGAGGCTCGCTGCGCTCGTAGGTAACCCCCGGCGGGGCCGAGGCCACGAACGATACCCGGTCGCTGGCCCTCGAGGAGATGCCTTGGTTGACCACGAGCAGCGACTCTGGCGTCCGATCCGAGCGGACCAGCTGCGTCCGCACACCGACGGCGCCCTGCTGGTCGTCGCTCACGTCGGTCAGACCCTGACCGCTCGCCCCGTCTTTTCTGGGCACCCGTCCCAGCACGGGCAGCTTGCTGGCCTTGGCCAAGTCGTAGACCGTGTAGATGTGCGGGTCGGTCAACGCCCGGAACACTCCGATGAGCAGCCCGATCCCGAGGCCGAGCAGCATACACAGAGCACTCATCATCTTGCGGCTGACCCCCCGGGGCGCGGAAGGCAGTCTCGCGGGCTCCTCGATCCGCGCGGCCAGATTCCCCTTGACCTTGCTCAGCTCCTCGTTGACCTGGGCGTCCAATTCCCGCTCGTGCAGCTTCTCGTAGGCGGCGCGGGTGGTCTCCATGTCGCGGGCCAGGCGCGCGTACTCCGCCTCCGCGGACAGAGCCTGGACGTCGGGGACCACCGGCTTCCTCGACGTCCCCTTAGTGCGCAAAATGGTCACTTGCCGGTCGAGCGCCGCCATCTGCACCCGGGCCTCGTTCAAGGTGCGCAGGTCGTTGGCCAGGTTGCGATCGCGGCGCGTCTTGTTCTCGTGGATCTCCTGCTGCAGCCGCTCCAGCTCGCTGGAGACGCGCTGGAACTCAGGGTATTCTTTGGTATAGTTTTGCGCCTTCAGCTCGGAGAGCTGCTGCTGAAGCCGCTCGATTTCGTTGACCTTGGTCTGCACCGGGTCAAGTTTCTGCGACGCCTCGATCTGGGCCACCCGGGCCTCCAGCTCGGCGCGCTCCGAAAGCAGCGCGCGCACCTGGGGCGAATTGGACGCTTCCAGCACCTGGACCGGCATCATCCCCGAGCCTCGCTCCTTGCTGCTCAGAAGGAGCTTGTCGGCCACCCCCAGTCCCAGCTTGCTGTGTTCTCCCCCGGAGGATGACATCATCATACCGGGGTGTGTGCGCAGGAAGCGCACCGCATCGAACTCGGCCTGGATCATCTTCTCCCGGGCGGATTCCGTCTCGTTGGTCAAGAAGGACCGGGCCTGCCGGGCGGTGGCGCTGCGCTGCTCCACCACATCGGCGACGCCGATCTCCGCTAGGCGCTGGGCGATGCGCTGGACCAGCACTGGGTCATGCCCATCGTAAATCACCCGGAACACCCGGCGGGTAACCGGCTCGACCTGCACGTGCTGCTTGATGTGGTCCGAAAGCTCCTCCCGCCCAGCGGTGGTGCGCAAAAGGGGCGCGTGCTGAAGCTGCGGTTCGGCGGATAGCTCGGTCAGCACGGCTTCGAGCTTGGGGTCCACCACGAAGCGCGCCCGAAACGAGCTGGCCAGCGCGTCGGGCAGATCCGACGCCTCGCCGTCGTCCTTCTGCCCGGTGCCCAAATGGGCGTCGAGGTAATCCCCCACCCGGACCTGCGCCTCGGCGTGATAGACCGGCTCGTAGCCACGGGCGTAGACGAAGCCCAGACAGGCCAGACAGACGCCGCTCATCAGCGCCAGCGGCCAGTGCTGCGCCAAGCGGTAAAGGAGGTTCCACGTCTCTCCGGATCGGTCGGGGGGGCTCGCCACACGGCGGGTTGATGCCATCGGTTCAGTAGTCTTTCGCGCAAAGGCCGCTTTCGCCAGAATCCCGCCCTTGCGACCGCAGCCATCCCGGACCAAGGTAGAGCTCTACAGCGTGGACTATAGACCTAGCAAGGTACTACACCCTCGGCTAGCTTACAATATTCAGAGCGAATACTTGCAGTCAGGGACATTTGTTGACTCGTCTGAGGATTGTCCACTGGCCTGCAGCGCACACCTGACCACAGGTCGTCTTTGAATCTGTGGGGCCAGCCGCGGCGGGGTTAGCCCTTCAGCGGGTTGGCTTCCAGGAATCGCTTGGCATCATCGCCTGCCTTGTTGGCGCCGTCGTAGATGGCCTTGCCGACCAGCAAGACGATCGCCAGAGCCACACAGACCAGCAAGGCCTTCTCGGCGCCGTTGAAGCCGGCTTCATCCGCAAGAAAGTCGTGGATCGTCTTCATGTCAATCGCTCCATGGTCGGGTTTCGCTGCGTTCACAGGTTACACTAGGCAGCTATCGTGCCAGCCTTCAGACGGCCCCTCATCTCAACAAAATTCACCCTTTTGAGGGGATCTCCCCGGTCTCGGATGCGGAGTCTGGCCCTCACCTGCTGATTCAGGCCCGCATCCGTACAGCTGGCTCATTGCGATCCCCATCCATCCTGAGATGGGGCGACTCTTTTGTTAGGCGTGAAGT
>JBBRLA010000341.1:0-8987 GCA_038231615.1 Polyangia bacterium
ACCGCGACCTGATTCTCGGCGCCATCTCATGGCTGGCGGACGCACAGCGCCGGGTGGTGGTGGCCCCCAAGCGCCCCGCCGAACTGCGTCTGGTGCTGAAGGAAGACCAGTTGACCCGGCTTTTCCTGATGACGATGTGCGGGTTGCCGCTCATGGCGCTGCTCCTGGGCCTGGGCGTCTTCTGGATACGGAGAGGCTGAGCATGCATCGGCGGCTTCGTCTATGGGATCGCCAGCGCACCCTGTTCTCGCTCCTCGCCTTGTGCCTGATTCTGCTGGGCTATTTCGCGCTCTTCGAGTGGCGCGGACGGTGGCCCGCCGTCTCGCCGGGGCGCGACGCGCAAGGCCCGGTGGCTCAGGCGGTCGGCGAGGCCCTTTTGTCGGGTCTCATCTCGCCTGAGAAGGACAAGGGCAATCTGGTGCAGCTCGTCGTCCAGCAGCGGCCCCGAGAAGCGACCGGGACGCCGGTCCCGCCGGTGCTTCGCTCGCTCTCGCTGCGGCGCTACGAGGTCGGCGGACGGCCTCAGTGGTGGCTTGACGCTCCGCACCTGCGCGCCGACGACGCGGTGTGCGAGGAACTGTACGCCGAGCTTCTGGCCACCCCGGTACGCCGGCGGCTTTCCGGGGCCCGGCGGGAGGCGGCGCGCTTCGGTCTCTCGGATGAGACCTACCGCCTGCGCCTGTCGCTGCGCCAGGGCCACGAGCTGCGTTTTGGCGACGACGCCCCGGGAGACCTGATCTACGTCGCCCGCGACCAGGAGCCCGACGTGCTGGTCGCCGACCACCGGCTCTTCGACTTGCTCCGCGGGGATCGGGCCCACTTCAGCTCGTTTCTCTTGACCACTCGGGAGGTGGACATCGCCGCGGCGCAGCGCCTGCAAATCGGCACGCTCCTCATCACCAGGCGGCCCTCCTCGTGGGTCATGACACAGCCCGGGGTGCATCCAGCGCGGGCCCGGCTGGAGCGGGTCGAAGAAGTGCTGCGGACCCTGCGCAGCGCCAGGGCCACGCACCTGCTTCTGGGCTCTGTCTTGCCCCTTCCATTCTTTGACCTCGGCGGGGCGCCGACCTCGCTTTCTCCTTCCAGCGTGGTGGTGAAGCTAGATGGGATCGAGCAATTTTACACCGGCTCCCCGTGTCCACAAAGCGACGTCGAGGAGTACGTGGTCCGCGCCGACACCGGGACGCTGTGCTTCGCCCGTGAGGACATCGCCCGGGTGACGCCCGGATATGCCAGGCTGCGAGAACTGCGCCTTCTGCCCTTCTCCCCCAGCGAGGTGCGCCGCCTGCGCCTGGGCCCGGCGGATCCTTCTGCAACCGTCGCGGAGACCCCGATAGAAATCACCATCGTCGAGCGCCAGTCGGACGGCTCCTTCCGCATCGCCGGTCCCCCCGGCACGGCCAAGAGCGAGGGCGAGGTCGCCGACACCGAAGCCGTGCGCGCGTACCTGACCGAGCTGGCCAGCCTGGGGGCGGAAGAGCCGGGGCGGGTTTTCCCCATCGAGCTGGGCGAGGGCCGTCTCGAGATCGAGACCGAGGCCGGGGATCGCACCGCTCTTCAGGTGGTGCAAGGGACCGCTCGGGCCCGGGGCGGTTCGCGGGCGCTGGTAAAGCGAGATGAGGAGGAGCCATTCCTGGTGCCGGCAGAGGCGGTGGCGCTGCTTCGGGAGGGGCGGCTGCGCTTCGCCAGCCGGCTGCTCCAGTCGTTCTCCCCGTACAAAGTCAGTCTCCTGACCGTGGAGCGAACCACGGGCCGTTCTTCCTCGGGGCCGCCGCGGATCGAGAAAATCGGGCGAACCGGGCTCCAAGGCCCCCTGGGCGAGGGGTGGCGGCTTTTCGAGCCGGTGAGCGCGCCGGTGGACGCGGAACTCTTTACCCGGGTGCTCACCGAACTGTCCGACCTGCGGGCGGAGCGCCTCATCGCCATGGAGGCGGTCCCGATGCATGGCCTGGACCCGCCGGCCGTCCGCTTCAACATCACGGTCGAGGAAGCCACTGCCAATGGTACCCCCTTTCGCGTCGAGATCGGGGCGCGGCACAAGGGCGTCGATGAGGATCGACCGGGCTGCTACGCGCGCACCGGCGCCTCGCCCCGGGTGGCGCTCCTGCCCGCGACCACCTGCGACGACCTTCTCTCACTTCTCGCCGATGGGCACCCCCTGCTCGTCGATGACGCGCGCGTGCGCCGGGTCGAACTGACCAGCCCGGCGGGGACCCGGGTGCTCGAAAGTCGCGGGGTGGCCGCGGTGCTGCCCTTTCTGCACCTCCTGGGCGTCCTGCCGATCGCCGGGTACGGGCCGCCGCCCTCCGAAGAGACCGCCGCCGACCTGGTCATCACCGTTGAGCAGGACGAGGTGAAGCTGCCCGCGGCGCCGACCCGCACCGTGGCCCCCGCCCATCAGGTCCTGTCATGCTACCCCGCCGACCCACTGGACCCGCAACGGAGGCCGCTGTGCTGGCTCGCCGGGCGGGACGTGAGCTACCGCGTCCCCGCCAGCATCCTTCTGGGCCTGAAGCAGCGCCTGCGCTAAGTGACCAGGAAGCCATCGTCGGAAAGCAACGTGCTATGGTTCAAGCCATCATGCTCACCTCCCAGCCCGCTTCGGCGACGGCCCACGTCCCGCTGTGCGCTCCCGACGGAGAGCCGCTCTGCCTGGCCCCCGCCCCCGGGGAGCTGTGCGAGACCGCCCGGCGACGGCTGCCAGAGGTCGAGTCGGACTTGCGCCGCCGTCTGAGCGGCCCCGATCGCTCCATCGAAGCCATCGAGTTGGAGGCCCTGGTCAGCGGCTTTCGCCCAGCCCCCCACAACCCGGCGATTTCCGCCAACGGCAATGGCATCCATCGGGCTGCATCTCCGGATCCGCTTCTGGAGAGCGGCGTCCTCTGCATGTGCGCCGCCCAGCTTCTCGGCAGACCTTCCATGGTGCACCTGGCCGAGGGCCTGGCTCTGCGCGGGCTCAAGGTCTCGCGGGGCACCCTGGCGTCGGATCAGCCGCCCCGGGCCCTGGACGCGGTGGGCCTGCTCCACCGCACCGGCCACGCCGCCCCTTTTGATCGCCGCGAACGCGACCAGATCGACCTGTATCGGGCCGCCCCCGACTCCCCCGCGGCCCGCGCGCTTTCCGCCCTGTCCGCCGCGGGCCTCTCCCGCCCCCTGATTTTGGTCGTCCACCCATCTCAAGGCCAAGGCCAAGGCCAAGGGATGACGTCGACCACGTCGGCACCGACTTTTGACCACGCCGGGCTTGGCGCGCTGCCCGGGGACCTCCGGGCCGCGGTGGTGCGTGCATTCGCTCCCCACACCGCCGCCGACGCCACCCGCCCGGCGCAGGCGCTCCTGGACGCCCTGCCGGGGCGCAACCCGTGGCTGATCCAGCGCATGTCCGAGGTCACCTGGCCCTTTGCCTGGCCTGAGTCCCACCGCCTGACCCTGCCACAACTCACCTCTGAGGGCGCCGCCCTGTCGCGGCAGGTCCTTGGCCGTAACCCCGACCCTGATGAGTCTTTTGCCCTGGCATGCCTGGCCCTCGCCGCCGCGGTGCGTCTTACCGATCTTCAGGCCGAGCCACACCCGGCCCCGGCTCCGGTTTCGGCAGGCGCCGACGTCGACCAGACCCTGCATCCAGGACCAGAAAACGAGCAGGCCCACCTGCTGGCCGCCCTGTCCCGTCTCTTGAGCCGCCCGCTCTTGCCCGCGCAGGACGGCGAGGCCCCCCTCTTCCTGCAGGCAGCCTTGCGCGCCGGCACTTTCGTCCTCGATGCCAGAAACCCCGACGAGATGGGGCGCCTTCTGACCACCGTCGGCACCGGCTCTTACGCCCGGCTGCGCCTGTTCCGCTTCCAGAAGGAGGTGCCCCATGGCCTGTCGGTGGTGGTGCGCCACGGAGATGACGAGAGTCTCAGCAGCCGGCCGGTCGCCTGGTTCGTCGACGGCGGCGATCTGCGGGTGCACATCGAGCTGGTGCATGGCGGCAGCCTGCTGCGCGGGCTCTCGTGAGGGTGCCGGAGGCTCTTTTGCCGCGCCCCCATGTACCGACGTTGACCGCGCCGATTCGATACCGCTACACTAGTCTGGGAGCGCGTTCACTTGCAGGGCTCACCCACGACCACCGGGACTGATCCGACCCCGCTGGGCCGCCAAGGGCAGGTCCCCGACGGGAGCGTGATCCATGTAGGCAGCGGCGCCGACTTCCGCGTACTCGGCTTCGTCGGGACCGATCTGTACGGCGAGGTCTACCGGGGTGAGTGCGTCAATCGCGAAGCGCTAAGCGCCGCGGTGGACGTGATCGAAGGCCAGGCGGTCTGCATCAAACTGCTCGATCCCGAGGTCTGCTCCGAGGCCACCTTCCCGTCCCTTGCCGCCGACATCGCCCTGGTCGAGCGCCTGGCCCACCCCGACCTCTTGCCGGTGTACGGCCTCGCCCGCCGGGGCGCCCAGGTGCTGCTGGTCACCAAACCGGTCTTTGGCCCATCGCTGCGCCAGATGATGGACAAGAAGCGCCAGGGCCAGGGCCAGCCCCTGTCGATCAAGGGCGCTTACAACGTGGTCGCCCACCTGTGCAACCTCCTCACCTACGCCCACGGCGCCCTGCCGCATGGCACCGTCTGCCCCGAATGCATTGACGTCCACGGCGGCAACGTCCTGGTCGCGGACCTGGGGGTCGGGCGGGCCATCTCGCCTTCGCGCATGCAGCGCCTGCTCCCGGGCTCGGCGGCGTGCCTGGCCCCCGAGCGACTGCGGGGCGATCCTCCCTCGGTGGGCGCCGACGTCTACGCCATCGGCGCGATCCTCTTCGAGTGTCTGACCATGCACCCGGTGCCCTCGGCCGGTGCCGGTGTCGGCTCGCCCCCGTTCGCGCGCCTTTTGCGCCTGATCCTGCCGCCGATTGCCGCGGTCCTGCACCAGGCGCTTTCCGCCGATCCGGCGGCCCGTCACCAGAGTCCCCAGGCGCTGAAGGCGGACCTGGCCACCGCACTTCTGGACCCCAAAGGCACCTCCTCCGTGCCCATCCGCGCGATCCTGGCCGGCGAGACCCCGACCGACCGGGACATCGCCAAGGTCAGCGAGCAACTCCCGGCAGTGCTCGCGCCGCTGCCTCGGCCTCCCCCCACCCTTCCAGAGACTCCGATGTCGGAGGTGGCCCCACCCACCCCGCAAGTAAAGACCATGGCTGACACACCGCAAAAAGGTCCCTTCCCGCTTCCTCCTCCCGCGACCCCCCGCGGGCCCACCTCCCGGCCGTCGTTTCCGCCGGGCCCCGGCGGGCCAAAGGCGCCCCAGATGCCCCAGTCTGGCTTCCCGATGCCGCCACCACCGCTGTCCGGCAGGCCGGGTGGGCCGGGTGCCGCGGCGGCTGCCGGCACCGATGAGGATCAGGAGCGCTGGCTGATCCAGAAGGAGGACAAGATGGACTACGGTCCCTTTCCCCTCCGTGAGGTGCGCTCCCAGATCGAGAAGGGGACCATCTCCGCCGATCACATGATCCTCGACATGGAGACCGGCGACCGGCGCCGCGTACGCGAGCACCCGCAGCTGGCGGCGATGTCCCGAGAGTGGGAGGGCCGCCACGCCCAGACGGCGATGGAGATGCGCGACCAGTCCGAGCGATCCAAGCACCGGGCGGCGATCCAGAAGTCGCTCTCGGGAATCTTCATCGTGGTCCTCTTGATCGGCGCGGGCGTCGGAGCGTACTTCAAGTACGTGTACAAGCCGGTGGTCAAGACGGTGGTGGTGAAGGAGCAGACCAGCGACGACTTCTTCAAGGGGGTAGAGATCTCGATGAAGGTGGACCCGCCGGTGAAGAAGGCCCACCCGGGCGGTGGGGGCCATCGGCGCATGCTGAAGAACGGCAAGTTCGACGAGAGCGTCAACCTGGGCGATGCCGGCGAGGAGGGGGGCGACGAGACGCTGACCGGCGAGCAGGTGCAGGGAGTGATGAACAAGAACTTCAAGCTCCTGGGCGGCTGCCTGAAGGAAGAGTCGCAGCGCAACCCGCAGGTGAAGCGCCTGGACCTGGAGTTCCTGATCCGCGGTACCGGTGCGGTTTCTTCGGTGAAGGTGAACGGCGAGACCGGATCCGCGGTGGCGAGCTGCGTGTTCGCCAAGATGCAGGCGGTCAACTTCCCGAAGTTCAACGGCCAGAAGACCCACGCAGCCTTCTCCCTGGCGCTGCGTTAAGCCCGAACCCATCTATGCGTGCGTGTCTGGTCAGGCGCCCCTTGTCAGAAACGCCCGGCTGGCGTAAGAGCCGGAGATGAAAGAACTCCTCCCCGATGTGTTCACCTGGTCCTGGCTTTCGCCGCCCCACGGCTATCTCTTCAACGGTCACCTGCTGAAGCTCCCCGGGTTCACCGTCGTCGTCGACCCGGTACAGTTCGCCCCACAGGAGGAAGCGGACAACCTGCACCAGATCATCGCAGCCCGCCCATCGCGGGTGCTGCTGACCAACCGCAACCACTCGCGCATGGCCAACCTCATCCGCGAGAGCACCGGGGCGCTGGTGGCGATCCATCCCGACGACGCCGCCCACGCTCGAGCCCAGGGCACCCACATCGATGAGGACCTCTTGCCCGGGCAGTGGATCGGCGCCTTGCAGGTGGTCGCCGCCCCGGGGAAGTCCCCAGGCGAGGTCGCTCTGCACTGGCCAGAGCGCCGGGCCTTGCTGGTGGGCGATGTCATCATCGGCAACCCGCCTGGACGGTGTAGCCTCCTGCGCGAGCAGGTCATGGACGACCCCGCCCTCTTGCGCACCAGCGTGCGGGCGCTCCTGCACCTTTCCTTCGACGCTCTTCTGGTGGGCGATGGCGATCCCATCCTGAGCGGTGCCCATGCAGCGGTGAAGGCGCTGGTCGCCACCTTTCCTCCTTCTTCGGGATGAGGTGTCCTTGAGCTTCTGGGTCAGCACCTCTTGTTCCAGCATCAGGTGTAGCGCAATTTGCCCGCTTTGCTACCATCTCCCCGCATTTGAACCACCCAAGTGAGGTCCGCCCCGATGCCTTCCCGTCTGGAGGAGATCAAGAGCTTCATCGCCATGTCACCAGAGGACCCGTTTCCTCGCTACGGCCTGGCCATGGAGTACAAGAAACTGGGCCTGCACGAAGAGGCGCTGAAGGCGTTCAGCGAGCTGTCGGTCTCGCACCCGGAGTACGTGGCGCAGTATCTGCTGCACGGCAACCTGTTGGTGGAGCTGCGGCGGCGCGCTGAGGCGCGGGGGGTCTTTGAGAGAGGCATCGAGGCAGCGCGGAAGGCGCGCAACCAGCACGCGCAGGGGGAGCTTCAGGCGGCCCTGGAGGGTCTAGACGAAGAGGAGTGAGCCATCGGGGGAGCGAACCAGGGAATTCAGCGAATTGTCTGAATATTCCATTTCGCCGGGCATGGAATCGGGATAGTGTCGCGCTTCACATTGATAAGCGTGGACGCGCTCGCCCTTTGTGGGCGCGAAATCAAGGGACGATATCGGGTCGAGAGACTGCTGGGGGCCGGCGGGATGGGGGTCGTCTATGAGGCCACCGACATGCTGCTGGGCGAAGCGCGGGCGGTGAAGCTGTTGAGGCTGGAGCAGGCTGAGGGGCTTTCGCTGGAGTTCCTGAACGAGGTGGATCGGCGCTTTCATCGGGAGGCCCGGCTGGGGCTGCGGGTGCGGCATGAGGGGCTGGTCGCAGTGCATGAGCTGGACCGGCTGCCCGATGGGACGCCGTACTATGTGATGGACCTGCTCAGCGGAAGGTCGCTGGGGGAGGTGCTGGATCGCGGCGGGCCATTGCCGTGGCAGTGCGCGGCGGAACTGGGGATGCAGGCGGCGGCGGCGCTGCATGCGCTGCACGAGGCGCAGGTGGTGCACCGCGACCTGAAGCCGGTGAACCTGCAGTTGCTGGATGACGGGCGACTGAAGGTGATGGACCTGGGGGTGGCCCACGCGGAACTGGGGGGGGGCGACGCCATCGAGGTCTACACCATGACGGGGCAGATGATGGGGACGCCGCCCTACATGGCGCCGGAGCAGATCATCGACAGCAAGCGGGCGGATCGTCGGGCGGATATCTATGCGCTGGCGCTGGTGCTCTTCGAACTGTGTACCGGGGTGCAGCCGTTCCGGGGGCGGCCGTCCCCGGAGGTGTTCCAACTGAAGTTCCTGCCCCGGCCGGTGCCGCCGCTGCGGCAGCTCTGTCCCGAGGCGCACCCGCTGCTGGAGGCGCTGCTCTTGCAGTCGCTGGACCTGGCCGAGCGGCGCCCGGGGACGATGCGCGAGGTGATGGCCGTGCTGGAGCGGGTGTTGCCGAGGGACCGTGCCGGGCTGCGCCAGCGACTGGCAGAGCGCGCTGACAGGGTGCCGCCCACGCCGCTGCCCCTGTGGGCGCTGGCGACGCTGGTGGACCCGGCCGCACAGGGGGAGAAGGATGCCGAGGGCGAACGCCAGACCCCGGCACTTCTGATGGGCTTGGTGCGCAGGGAGGGTGCGGCTGCGGTGGCTCAAGACAGGGCGGTGGCTCAAGATCGAGCGGATGCGACGGCCCACGAGGGGACGGATGCGGCGGGCGCGGTGGTTTCGGCCCCGCTGGGTCGGGAGGCCGAGGCGGTGCCAGGGGTCCCGGTGCGCGCGCTGCTCCCGATGGCTCCAGTGGTCCCAGTGGGGGCGGCCCCGGTGGCATCGGGCCCGCTGCCCGTTGCTGATGGCAAGGCGCAAGGAGGGCCGCCGCGTCAGGTGGTGGTGCGGGCGGGGGCGCTGCTGGCCGTTCTGGCCCTGGGTCTGGCGATCGGCAAGCAGGCGACCCAAGGCTCGGCTCCGGCGCCGGGGGAGCCCCCATCAGCGGAGATCGGCACGGGCCGGGCGATCGGCGGCGGAAATGTCAGCAGGCCGATGGAAGCGAACGTCGTTTCCGGCGCAACCCGGCCTGCGGCGGTGAAGGCGGCCCCTGCGGGTCTCACCGGGGCGAATCTTCCAGCCCCGGCCGGGCCCGCGAGAGTGAAATCGATGTCTCGGACGGACA
>JBBRLA010000342.1:0-8959 GCA_038231615.1 Polyangia bacterium
CAGCAAGAGGGGGCCCACTGATGCAAGTCAGCGGCGGTTGGGGGCGCTGTGCCCGAATGGGGTGTTGCAGGCCGTTTTTCGTGGTCTTTCTTTCGGATTTACGTAGATGCGATCAGGTCATGCTGGCTGTAGTGGCGATCGCCGTTTTCCCGGCCGGACCCTCGGGGTCTCAAAATCGGCCACGTTTTACCTACCTCGTTCATCACCGGCACCCGTTGTCCGCCTTCAAAACTGACCACCGTCGGACGTGACACACGAGCAGCCTCTGCCAGCTCAACCCCAAGGAGGAAACATGAAATCCGCCTTTTGTTTATGCTGGCAGCTTGCTCTGGGCGTCCTTGCGGAAGATCTCTCACTCCGCGGTCCGGTTGCGGCGGGTGTTGGCCTGGGCGGACAGACCGTAGAGCTTGACCTTGCCGGTGAAGGTCCGCAGCGGCATCGACAGGAGTTCCGCGGCACGGGTCTGCACGCCGCCCGCCGCCCGCAGCGCCTCCGCGATGCGCGTGCGTTCGATCTCACGGAGTTCTCCTTCCAGGGGACGGAAGCCGGCTGCTCCGTCCGGGGCGGGCGGGCCGGCCTTGGCCGGCGGCCCATCCACGATGCCCGCAGGCAGGTGCCAGGGCTCGATCACCGCCTCGGGGCAGGTGCTGGCCACGTAGTCCATCGCGTTCTTCAGCTGGCGGACATTGCCGGGCCAACTGCACATATCCAGCTTCTGCATGGTGGACACCGACAGCGATTTGTGTCCCCTTCCATCGCGCGCGCACGCTTGAGAGAGGAACAGTCGCGCCAGGTGGGGCAGCTCACCCTTGCGGTCCCGCAGCGGCACGAGGGTCACGACGGCCCCGCTCAACCGGAAGAGCAGGTCCTGCCGGAACCGCCCGGCGTTCACCTCGTCTTCGAGCTTGCGGTTGGTAGCGGAGACGATGCGGACATCAACGGTGTGCTCGCGTACGCCGCCAAGGCGCATCACCTGCCGGGTCTCAAGGACCCGCAGCAGCTTCGCCTGCATGGTCAGGGACAGCTCACCCACCTCATCCAGGAACAGGGTCCCCTTGTCGGCCAGCTCGACCAGGCCCGGCTTGGCAGAGACGGCCCCGGAGAACGCCCCCTTCTCATAGCCGAAGAGTTCGCCCTCCGCCATGGATTCCGCCAGCGCGGCGCAGTTCAGCGTGAGGAGCCGCTCGGTCCCGCGCCGGGAGCCATCATGCAGGGCGGCGGCGGCGATCTCCTTGCCGGTGCCGGTCTCACCGCAAAGCAGCACCGACAGGTCGCTCCGGGCCAGCCGCCGGAGCAGGGAGAAGATGCCGCTCATGGCAGGGTCGGCGATGACGACGGTGCGTCCGCCCACCTGCACGGTCGGGGCGGCCTCGTTGGCGGCGGACACCGGCGAAGGCCCGGCGCCCTCGGAGGCATCGCGGTAGAAGAACAGCGTCGCATCGCAGATCGTGATGGCATCCCGCGAGGCGAGCACGCGCGGGCCACAGAGGCGTTCGCCGTTGACCCAGGTGCCATTGTGGCTGCCCAGATCGCAGAGGGCATAGCTGCCGGGGCCGCAGCACAGCCGGGCGTGCCGGCGTGAGGCGGCGTGATCTTGGAGCTGCAAGTGGGCGTCGCGCGCCCGGCCGATGATCACCTCGCCGCTCGCGGGGAGATGGAACATCGTGGCGGAGTTCCCATCGATCACCAGCAGGTAGGAGCGGAGCGGCCTTGGCTGCCCTGCGCTCTGGATGGTGATGGTGGACTCTTCCACCTTGGCAGGCAGATCGCTCATCGCTCTTTCAATTGAGGAGGGGAATGTCCTGGTTGCGCCGCGTCTTGCGCGGCGGGGGCTTCTTCTCCGCCCTTGTGGCCGGCGTCGGCGTCTCGGGGGTCACCCGTACCTCCGGTCCAGTGCTCCCCTTGCCCCATGCTGACACGAATGCGGTCTCTTTCGGCACAGGCCCCGCCAGGGGGGGCACGGCCGCTGATGTGGAGTCCGGCGACGGGGAGGCAGACGCTGCGGCAGGTACCGCGGTGGGGGAGGGCGCATGGCGATCCGGCAGCCACCTCGCCAGCGCGAGCCCGGCAAGGAGCAGTCCGCAGAGAAGAAGGCCGCCCAGGTAAAGGGCCCGGCGTCCCCGGGGATGGCGCAGAGCGGGGGTCTCCGCCGCGCGCTGCGGCAGATGATCGGGCGTGGGGGCCGAGGCATCCACGTTCGCCAAGGCCAGCGGCCGTGATGGCGTGGGCGCTCCCCGGTCCGCACCAAGGAGCTTGAGCAGTTCGGCCGCCACCTCTGCCATGGTCGGCCGCCGTTCCGGCTCCTTGGTCAGCATGGCATGTGTGAGGGTCGCGAGGTCCGGCGCAAGGAACGGGCAGAGTTCGCGGAGCGGGGGAGGCGAGGCACTCACGTGCATGCTCATCAGCTCCCAGCCCTGGGTGGCCGTGAAGGGCGGGCGCCCGGCCAGCATCTGGAACAGGATCACCCCCAACGCGTACACATCGGCCCGGTCGGTGACGCTCTTGGCACCGAGGCACTGCTCCGGGGCCATGTAGGCCGGCGTGCCCATGACCGCCCCGGCCTGTGTGCTCAGGTGTGCGGGGGCGCCGGGGCCTTCCTGCGCCTGCAGCTTGGCGATGCCGAAGTCCAGGACCTTGACGCGCTCCTGGTCGGGCATGGCCGGGTCCCTGACGATCATGATGTTCTGCGGCTTGAGATCACGGTGGACGATGCCTCGTTCATGGGCCGCCTTCAGCGCCATGGCGATCTCGCGGCATATGCGCAGCGCGTCCCGGGCCTCTACCGGCTGCTGCAGGCGCATGTGGAGCGGCACGCCATCAAGGAAGTCCATCGCGATGTACGATGCCCCGTTGTCCAGCTTGCCGAACTCGAAGATGTTGATGATCCCCGGGTGCTGGATCAAGTTGACGGCGCGCGCCTCGTTCAGGAAGCGCGTCGCCATCTCGGGGTTCTGGGAGTATTGCGGGTGGAGCACCTTGATGGCTGCGTGCTTGCCGATCTGTTCATGGACTGCAAGGTAGACGGTGCCCATGCCGCCGTGGCCGAGGACGGAGGCCACGCGATACTTGCCGATGAGCTGGCCGATGGCCACCCCGCTGTCCGACGGATTCGCCCCGGCAGGCTCCTGGTCCATGGAGTTCTGGTTTCCGATAGCACCATTTTCGGCCAAACCTCAGGCGGTGTAAAGGACCGCGACGCTGATGGCCGCGGTGCTGGGTTATCGCCCCTTCGTGGCCCGGCAGGATCCACATGTGGCCCGCCGCCGCCAGCCCACCGGCCTGAGCGGGTTCATTGACGAACGCCCGTGGCTGGGCCATTCTGCTAAAAGAGGTGCTCTACCATGTCTACTAGAACCATCTCCGTCCAGCAAGCTGAGGGCCAACTGCTTGAGCTGCTCAGACTGGTCGAGCAAGGTGTGGACGTCGTACTGGCGTACGGCGACCAACTCAAGGTGAGGCTTGTGCCGGTCGAACCCAGGCCCAGGGGTAGGGTCTTTGGCCAGTATCAGGGCCAGATCCGGACGAGTGAGGACTTTGATGAACCCCTGCCCGATGAGTTCTGGCTGGGTAGCCATCCATGAAGATCCTGTTGGACACGCATGCGTTCATCTGGCTGATGGCCGAACCGCAGAAGCTCTCCAAGCGTGGCCTTGAGGCGTGCCAGGACGAGAGTAATATGATTTTGTTGAGCGTGGCAAGCATCTGGGAAATCCTGATCAAGCATCAGCGTGGCAAGCTCGAGATTGACCTACCGTTGGAGCAGATCGTTCGAGAACAAACGGAACCAGGCTCCCTTTGTCTCTTGCCCATCCAGGCGGAGCACGTCCTCTCACTCAGCAAGCTCCCTACACATCATCACGACCCTTTCGATAGGATCCTGATGGCCCAGGCGCTGTATGAGAGCGCATATTTGCTCAGCACCGACCGTCTAATCCAGGAGTACGCTTCACAGGTAAAATTGTTCTGGTGAGGATTTTCCGGCGTGGGCGCTCCCCGGTCCGCCATGGTCAGCCGCCGCTCCGGCTCCTTGGTCAGCATGGCAATGTATGACCGCTCGCCGGCGGGTCCGCCCCGGCAGGCTTCTGGCCCATGGAGTCCTGATTTCCGATAGCACCATTTTCGGCCCAACCTCAGGCGGTGTAAAGGAGCGCGACGCTGAGGGCCATCGGGCATGCCCTATTTCGAGGTGTTGATGAGGACGCTAACGTCGCCGCTTACAGTGTTTGCGGTGACCAGGTCGAGCTTGCCATCGCCGTTGAGGTCCCCGATCGCCACGGAGTAAGGTGCGCTGCCCACGGGGTAGCTAGTAGGCGGCTTGTTCAGGAAGGTACCGCTGCCCTGGTTGAGGAGGACTGTCACGTCATTGGATCTGGAATTTGCGACGGCCAGGTCGGGCTTGCTATCGTTATTGAGGTCCGCAATTGCTATCGAATAAGGGTACGTGCCCACACGGTAAGTCGATGGGTTATTCGAGGGAAACGTACCCTTGCCCAGGTTCATAAGGACGCTCACCGAGTTGTCGGACGAATTGCTCACGGCCAAATCAGGCTTGCCATCGCCGTTGAGATCGCCGATCGCCACGGAGAGAGGCATACTTCCGACCGCGTACCGCGCCGGGTCACCCATCGGGAAGCTCCCGTCGCCGTTGTTGAGTAACACGCTCACCCTATCGCTGAGTTCCCCTGGAGTGACCAAGTCGGGCTTGCCATCGTCGTTGAGATCGTCGATCGACACGGAGTAAGGGCAATTGGCGACGGCGTAGTTGGGTGGGTTGACGCCTGGGAAAATCCCGCCGCCTTGATTGATCAGCACGCTTACGACGGGGCTACCCGTGCAGCTCGTTCCCGACAGATCGGCCACGGCCAGGTCGGGCTTGCCATCGCCGTTGAGATCGCCGATCGCTACGGCGCTCGGCGTGCTGCCAGCCGGGTAGCTGGGTAAACCATTCTTCAGGAAGGTGCCGCCGCCCTGATTGAGTAGTACGGTCACCGTATTATCGGGTTGATTGACCACCACCAGATCAAGCTTGCCGTCGCCGTCAAGGTCCCCGATCGCCACGGAGACAGGATTTCTGCCAACCGAGTACGTAGGCAGGTGGTCCTTCAGAAAAATGCCCCCGCCCTGGTTGAGTAGCACTATCACACTGGAGGAAATGCCTACCACAGCCAGGTCAGGCTTGCCATCGCCGTTGAGGTCCCCGATCGCCACACTATTGGCACGCTGACCGATAGAGTAGCTGACCATGGGCGCGAAGTCGAGCATGGTCAGAATCCCGGACATATCCTTGGGCAGATCCATCCGCAGGTCCATCATTCCAGCCCCGTCCGGCGCCCCGCCCATCCCATCCGGCATCGGAGGCATCACGCTCATGTCGGTGCCACATACCGGATCAGGTCCCGGACAGAGGGGCGTCCCCGTCCCCGGTTTCACCGAGCAGGCGGCGGGGAGCAGACAGAGCAGAGCTGTCCCTATGAGAATTGCTCTCTTCGCAAACATCGAAGACCTCCTTGTTGCTATTTCTTGTATGCAGGCTTCTTCGCAGGCAACGTCAGCGCCAGTACCAGGCCGCCAGCCAAGAGGCCCGAGATCGCGTAGCCCGTGGCGTAGCCAGGGACCAGATCGGAGATACAGTTCGTTCGGGTCATGATCCCGGACCCGCAGCTGTCGGTGGTGATGCTGCCATCCAGGGCGGTCAGCGTGATCGATGTGGCCAGCGAGATCACCAGCAGGCCCCCAAGCGTCCCGATGGCGGCAAGCCGTGGGGTGGACCATCGCTGCGGACCGCTCGGGTTCCGCGCCACGGGGGTCACGACCGCAGGCCGGACTGCCATGCGGGGCACCACCTTCGCATCCGACGGCGGCGGCGCCACCGGGGCCGCGGACGGCGGCGGCACCACCTTCGCAACCGATGGAGGCGGTGCCGCGGCCAACAGCGGCGCGGCCTCCACCTTGTCCGTGGGGGCCGGCGGGTCCTTGGCGGCCGGCGGCGCCTTCTCAGGCTGCCGCTCGCTCTTGTCAATCAGCGCCTGCGCCTGCTGCTCCCGGTCGCGCAGTTCGGCCAGTTCCTGCTTCGACAGGGTTTTTTGCAACTCCCGGAAACGTTCAAAGAAGCTCAGCGCCTGCTGCGCCTGTCCCAGCTTCAGGTGCGCCTGCCCGATATTGAACAGGAGCCGCGGGAACGGCTGGATCTCGAAGGCCGCCTGGAACTTTGTGATCGCCGCAGCGTACTGACTGTCCCTATAGAGGCGCATGGCCTGGTTGTAGTTGCGCTCATAGCCATCTGCGGCCCAGGTAGGTGCCTCCCCAAACAAGAGTCCCAGGAGCGCTGCGCAGCAAAGCAGCGCGGGTACATGGACCCACCCCTTCATGAGCGCACGCAGGAATCGTTGCATCATTGGCTCCCCAGAGAAGTTCTTGAGGATCATACTCGATCTTGTCGCCAGTCAGTCCTGCCTTCGTAACAATGCAGGGACCGTGCCGCTGTGTAACCTACGGAGGGACGGACGATTTTAGAGAGCAACGGCAGCTCCTGCCCAATGCAAGGCAGCTCCTGCCGGTAGGTTCTGCCCATCGGAGTGTGCCCCAGTCGGCAATCCTGTCCCCCCTGTCCCTACCAGGGGCAGAGAACCCGGACCTCTGCCCGCTCCAGATCGGCCACGTTACGCGTCACTACTACCAGGTCGAACACCAGGGCCGTCGCCGCCAGCAAGGCATCGATGACCGGCAGCGTGACCTGCCTGCGCTGAGCCTCCCCAACGAGCCGCCCCCAACGGGTCGCCACCTCCTGGTTGATCGGCAGGACGCGACCCGAGAACCGAAATTGCAGGTCTTCACGCATCCAGCGGCGGATTCGCTCTGCGCGATCCATATCCGGCAACTTGGCGGCTCCCTTCTCGATCTCACCAATGGTGAGGACGCTCAAGAAGAGCGTTCTTTCCTGCTGTGCCGAGAGCCAGTCGATCACCTTGCGCTCCGGCCGTGATCTGGTTGCTTCCGAGATCAAGCAGGTATCAAGCAGGTAGTTCAAGGATCACCTCGCGCCCAAGATCCTGATCCCGCTCTGTATCCAGTTCAATGCCTTGAAGCGGTGACTGCTGGAGGAACTTCACCAGGGAGGTGGGTGGCGTCGTCAGGCGGGCATACTCTTCGAGAGCGAGGACGACCACGATCTCCTCCCCGCGACGCGTGATAGTCTGGGGACCATCAGTCAATGCCTTGTCACACACTTCACTCAGTCGATTTTTCGCGTCCTGCAACTGCCAGGTCTTGCCCATGAGCGACTCCCGAACAAGAATCATCTAGACAGTCTAGCCGGATCGAAGCCATCGTCAAGCGACACCTTCATGTGCCGACTGGCCTCCCGAGGCCCGCGCTTTGAGGGCCAGGCTGGGAAGGCGACGATCGCCACCGCAGCTCGCGGGACCTGACCGCTCATGAGCAAGCTCTTCTTGTAGCCATACCGGCCGGCTGCCCGCGCTTCGACCGTCCCCTACGCCAAAAGCACTGTCTCCCCGCGAAAGAAGGGACAGGTTTCGGTTTCTCGGTTTCTCCCCAGTGCCCTTCGGTACTGGCCGGTAGAGAGCAGGAGAGCAGAGGAGAGCAGAACGGTTTCCGGTTTTCTGGTTTCGGCTACCTGTCGGCCGTCCCTCGAAAGCTCCTGGCATTTGGCCCATCGGTGGGCTATGATGGACATCAAGATGGCCAAGAAGAAGCGTTCCTACACGATGGCCGAGGCGAAGAGCCAGCTCGGCGCCCTGGTCGAGCAGAGTCAGCAGGGGCCGGTGGAACTGACCCGGCGGGGCAAGCCCGTGGCGATCCTCATCTCGACGGAAGAGTACGAGCGCCGCCCCAGCCTGTGGGAGGCGATTCAGGATTTCCGCAAGGAGGTCGACATCAATGAGCTTCCCGAGGAGAATCTGTTCGCTGAGAGGCCATGAGGATCCGCTTCCTGCTCGACACCAATGTGATATCCGAGCCCCACCGCGTGCGCCCCAACCCCGGCGTGATGCGCAAGATTGGGCGGCATGCCGGAGAGATCGCGCTGTCGGCGCCGGGCTGGCAGGAGCTGATCTTCGGCTGGAAGAAGCTGGACGACTCGATCAAAAGGAGCCATCTGGGGCGCTACCTGCGGAAGGTCCGCCTGTCCACGCCGATCTTGCCCTATGACCACCGGGCTGCGGTCTGGCAAGGGGAGGAGCGGGCCCGGCTATATAAGGAGGGGCTGACGCTGAGCCCCAAGGCCGATCCCTTCATCGCGGCGGTGGCGCAGGTCAACGATCTGGTGCTCGTGACCCACAATACCCTGGACTTCGCGGTGTTTGAGGGGCTGCGCATCGAAGACTGGATGGCCTAACTACCCCACCCTCTCGCTCCGCGGGCGACCGGCTCACCAAATATCGGCACAGCGTCCGCATGCCTGGGCGAAGACCATGGGGCCGGCCAGGCAAAGGCTGTGCCGGGCCACTGGCTCCACAGCCAGTGCTCGGGAGGCGGGGGCTCTGCCGCGGCAGATGCGGCGATCTGGGCAGCAGGTGTGGGTTGCTGGGCAGAAGATGTGGCTTGCTGAGGGGAAATGTTCGATTCCGGCGCCGGAGAAGCGGCGGCACGAGGAGGACGAGGAGGAGAAAATAATCCCCTCTGCGACCTACCAGGAGGTCCTGGGCAAGCTGTGGAACACGCCGTGGATCGAGCGAGGCACGTATGCGATGGCGGTCTATGTGGACTCGGACCTGCCGGATTGCCACTGGGTGCTGGAAAAGCGACTGGCGGAGGTAGGGGACCGGCTGCCGCCGGAGTTGCGGGAGGAATTGACCGCGACGCTGACGCGGCTGGCGTTCTACCGGGAGCGGGACATGGCACAGGTGCTGGCGGAAAAGGCCGCGACGAAGCCAAAAGACCCGTGGGCCGGACTGCGCGGACCGGTCGTGCCCGGGCAAATGATGCCGGCACTCTGGGCCGG
>JBBRLA010000343.1:0-8959 GCA_038231615.1 Polyangia bacterium
CAGGATGGCTTCTGAAGAAGGGCACGCCGCCGCTCGTTCTTCGCCAGCAGCGCCTGTACTGAGTGAGCCCCATTTGCTTGCGCGCGCGTCACCCTCACAGGGTCGATGGGACCCGCTGGGTGGTCCGCACGTCGGTGCGCTGGATGCGGGCGAGCCAGGCAGCGGCGGCCTTGAGGCGGGGGAGCGGTTCGTTCGTGTCCAGGAGCCGGTCTGCCAGGGCGCGCACGTCATCGGCGTCTCCTTCGTCGCCGAAGAGGGGGCCTTCTGGGTCGCCCACGGTCCGGGAGACCTCGCGATCCTCGCCCAGATGGGCGACCAACGACGCGGTCCCACTGAGCGGGTGGGCCTTGAGCGCCTGGTACACCGCTACCCGCACCCCCGCGACCTTGTCCCGTGAGGCCCGGACCACCTCGTCCCGGGTCGCCTCGCCACCGACCTGCACCAGGGCGGCGGCCGCCGCGGCACGCACCACCGGGGCGGGGTCGCCCAGGGCGTCGATCAGGCGGTAGCGGATGGCGATGCTCTTGTCGCCCAGGATGGGCGTCGCGCGCATCACCGCCGCGCGCAGGTCGACGTCGGGATCGGCGATGGCCTTGAGGAGCGCCTTCTTGCCTTCGGCCGGCACATTGGGAAGCATGCGGCACAGGGCCCGCAGAATGCCTCGTTTCAGCGGCCCGTCGGCAGTGGGCAGCGCCCGCAAGAGCGCCCCGGCCAGCGCCGGGTCACCCAGGGCCCGGGCCGCGGCCACGCCGGACACCTGACGGGCCGGGTCCGCTAGCAGCTTGCTGGTGAGGTTGGCCGCCTCGATTCCATCGCCCAGCGTCTTCAGTGCCCCGGCCACCGCCGCCGCCCCCTCGCCCGGGCCCGCAGACAAGGATTCGCGCAGGTTTTTGATGGCGCTGTCATCGCCCAGTCGGTGCAGAAGCAGGGCCGCGCCAGCGCGATCCTCGACAGAATTGGCAGTCAAAAGCTTCTTCAGGGGCACGGTGATGGCGGCGGAGGGCGGGCGCACCAAAAGGGCCGCGAAAGCCGCCTGGCGCACCCCGGCCTGGCTGTCTGTCGTGAGCACCATGAGCGCGGCTTCACCCTCGCGGGCGTGGGCCAGCACCCGGGCCGCGGCGATCCGCATCGGCGGGTCGGGGAGGACGGCGGCGGCGCTGCCCAGGGCCTCGGCCATGGCGGTGAGCAGGGCGTTCCGGGCCTCAGGTTCCAGGTTCGGGGTCGCCTTGATGCGGGCGGCGGCCACGTCGGCCTTGCCGGAGGCGGCCAGGCAGGGGATGGCCTTTTGCAGGGGCAGCAGGCGCTCGATGATGGCCGCGTCCTCGCAGCCCGGGGCGCGGCGCAAAAAGCGCCACCGCAGGTACACCTGGCCGTCGTCGGAGCGCAGGCTCTGGGGCGGCGGCGGGAGTTTATGCAGGCCGTGGATGAGATCCACCGGGGCGTCATCGAAGCCCTTCAGGCCCGCCAGCATGGTGCGCTCGATGCTGGCGATCGTGCCGTCGGCGTCGATGCCGATGACCACCTCGGTGCGCAGGGCCGGGTCCTGGTACAGGGGCCCGGCGCGGCCCAGTTCTGCCACAAAGCTCTGCCACTGGGGGTGGACCCGTTCGTGGATTCCCTTGACGTAGGCGTCGCCCTCGGCGCCCCAGGGATCGGCGCCGACGGATCGGGGCAGGAAGTGGAAAAGGAGAAGGAGGAGGAACGAAAAGCATGGAATGCGCTTCATCATGAAGGGGGATCTAAGCAGCCAGGGCACCAGAACAAGGGCCGCCGGACGATATTTTCATCATTCCCCGGCCTCTGCCCCTTTTGCGGTGGCGTCCAGGGCTTCCGCCTCGATGCGCGCGTCTTCGGCCAGCGCCAGCACCGGCGGCGAAAGCGGCGAGAGCCGGGCCCCCGCCCTGGCGCACAAGGCCAAAAAGAGGGTGAGCGGACGTACCAGACTCGACATCCGCGCCGCCTGGTCCAACTCCGAGAGCGCCGTCGCGTCCAGTCCCCCGAAAAGGCCGCAGGCGAAGAGGCACACGCAGAACGAGCCGGCCCCGGCGACGAAGAAGAGCAGCAGCACGCTGACTGCGTGCGTCGGGTCAAGCCAAAGGACCAGCCCGTGCCAGAGCGCATAATTGACCGCCCCGGCGCAGGCCGGCGCCCCCAGGGTCACCCACGGCGGTAACTCCAGCGGCAGGATGCGCCGGTGGTTCACGGTCCACGCCACCACCGCCTTGGTCGAGAGCGCCAAAAGCTCCGCTACGTAGATGCCGGCGAACTGCATCCGCGGCACCAGCACCACGTAAAGCGACAGCCGCAGCGCCTGCTCGATCAGCGTCACCACCGCCGTGGTCCCCGGCCGTCCCGCCCCCTGCTGCAGCGCGTCGCTGATCCACGCCGGCGGCAGCAGCAATCCCGAGAGCGAGGCCAGCAGCAAGTAGTTGTCGGCCCGCGCCCACTGCGGCGCCATCGCCCGGTGAATGAACGCCGGCCCCACCGCCATCAGCAGCGAGAAGATCGCCGCGCTGAACAGGAAGCCGAACTGGAAGTAGCGCGCCACGTAATACTGCGCCAGTCGTCGCTTGCCCGCCCCCAGCGCCTCGGAGATCGCCGGCACCAGCCCCTGGTAATATCCCCAGGCGAAGAAGTAGAGCCAGTACAGGCGCCCCTTCAGCAGGTCCCGGATGCCCAGCCACGTCGGGAAATCGCTGAGCCAGCGGACGATGATGATCCACTCCAGAAACACCGTCAGGCGGAAGGGCTCCTGCCCGATGGTGACCTTGGCCCCGAAGACAAGCTGCCGCCGGGCCGTCTTGCGGGTGAACTGCGCCAGAAAGAGCGGCAGGAGGGGCAGGCCCATCCGCCGCAGTACCCACAGGCCCAGGACCAGCATGATCAGGTTGGTGGCGAGCTGTCCCAGCCCCAGCCCGATCGCCGCGCCGAACGCCTCGCCGAACGCCGGGTGCGCCGCGCCCCACCACCGCCCCAGCAGCACCATCGGGATGGGCACCACGAAGACCAGGATCTTGTACTCCGCCATGTCCAGCAGGTTGAAGTAATCCGAGCGTTGCAGCGCCTGGCACATCAGCTTGCCCAGGCCGCTTACCGATGGCAGGAAGCAGGCCGAGTAGAGCACCACGAATGGCGCGTAGAGGGCGTAGCGGGTGACCGGCAGGACCCCCAGGCACAGGGCGCAAAGCACCGTGGCTTCGACCAGGCGGGCGAAGATCTGCCACCAGACATAGAACTGCACGTCGGCCAGGGCGTCCTCCGGGCGGCTGACCCGGTGCTCGGCGAAGTACTTCACGAAGGCGGTCTGGGTGCCCATGTCGAAGGTCAGCCAGGCCAGGTACATCGCGTCGTAGGTTGCCCGCCACAGGCCGTCGGCCTCGGGGAAAGGCTGCACGTACGTCGTCAGCACCGACTGGAGGGCGAAGTAGGGGCCGATGCACACGATCATCGACCCGAGGATCGTCAGAAGTCCCGCCAGGGGCCGGGTGAAGCCGGCGCGGTGCCAGCCGTCCCGGTCTTTTTGTTTTTCCCCGGAAGGCGCCCCCGGTTCGGGGCGGTCCTCGGGCTTGCGGGCGGCGGCGGCGAAGAAGGCGGCGGCGGCGTGGGGGCGCGAGAGGCCGGCGCGACGGGCCCATCGGTAAAGGAAGAACCCCGCGGCCCAGAGCCCGACCCCAACAAGCAGGATCAACCAGCGCCCGGCGGCCCCGATGAGCGGCGCGCCCGACCACTCGCCGAAAGCCGGGGGCCGGCGCCCGGCGGCCTCGCAGGCGGCCACGTGGAGCACGTAGTTGAAGTAGGCCCAGCGCAAGAGCGGACCTTCCGGCCGCAGGCTCAGGAGCACCTCGCCGTTGCGGGTGCGCAAGAGCGGCTCCCCGCGGGCATTGGCCAGCAGGGTGCGCGCGCCGGGGACGTCGTCGGCCCGTACGGCCACCAGATCGCCGGGCATGCTCTCCCAGTTGACGCCGCAGAGCGCCCGGTCCACCGGGGAGACCTCCGGGACGGGGGATGGGGGCCCCCCGGCAAAGAGGCCGGTGATCCAGCCGGTCAGTGAGTGCTCTTTACAAGAGGGCGGATGCACCCCGGCGGGGGGCAGCGGCTCGCCGGGAAGCAGGACGAAGCTGGCGCCGGGGACCGCGGCCAGGCGCAGCCGGGCAGCCAGGTCCGCGTCGGGGGCAGGGGCGGTGGCCAGCAAAACGGCGAGCAGGGCAACGGTCGCGGTCATTCGGCCCCCCCGTCTAGGGTGCCAGCCCGCGCAGCGATAAAAGAACCGCACGCCGTGTGAAAGAAGCGCACAGCAGCCCAATCCATGGGCCGAACATACACCGTCTGGGCGAGGGAAGGAATGTCAGACCCGGGCGGTATCCTATGAATTGAAAGGACGGGGACAATGCGTGGCAACATCTCGATGAACGGCGCTTCGCTTGGCGGCGCGCTGACGAAGGCAATCTCTCTGATGGGGCGTCTGGTGGTCCGATGGCTGGAGTGCCTCGGCGAAAACCCGCCCCTGTCGCGGGACCACGGCATCCATGCCTGGCGCTACCTGCACCCCCCTCGGCGGCGTCGTCCGACGCTGCCGCGGCCGGCGGCGATGTCCCTGCCGGTCCGGCACCTGCGCCTGGTCCCGGCAGAGTCGCCCGGGCCGGATCGGGACCGCCTCCTGCCGCTCCTCTCCGAGGGCGCTGACGGCTCCTTCTCCCGGCAGTCCGACCGCTTCTCCCCCAGTCACGCCCCCTAGCCTCCCCTGAGGCTCTGCGTCTCACCCACCGCTGCTGCCGCCGCCAAACCGGGCGGGTCCCGAATCCTCTCGCTCTGCTGGTCTTAATAGTAATTTATGATACAATAAATAAATAACATGTAACCCCTCCTGAAGAGGACAGACTTCATGCGCGCTCAAGAGAGATCCGCCCTGCACGTCGGCCTGCTTTGCGCCGTGCTCGCCGTCCTGCCCGGTCTGGCCCACGGCCACTCCCTCCTCGTCGATCCGCCGCCGCGGGACGGCATCGACGCTCACAAGGACGGCAACGGAGGCGGCCCCTGTGGCGGGGTGCCCCGCACCGTCATGTCCACGATCTACCGTGCCGGACAGCAGGTCACCGTCCACTTCGACGAGCGAATCAACCACCCCGGCTGTTTTCTCCTGGCGCTCTCGCCGGCGGACGACAGCAACTTCCAGCTTGTGGCCAATATCAAGCACGACGCCTCCGTCCCCCTGGCCAGCGAGGCCACGCCCAAGCACTACTCTGCGCAGATCAACCTGCCTGCCGGCATGACCTGCCCCGGCTGCACTTTGCAACTGCGCCAGATCATGCTGGCCAACGAGGATCTCCCCTGCCCGCCGTCGCCGATCCCCTATGGGACGGCCTACTACTCCTGCGCCGACGTGACCATCGAGGCGCCGCCGGACCTGGGCACCTCCGGCGATCTGGGGCCGGCGGACCTGTCGCATCACGCGGACCTGTCGCATCACGCGGACCTTGCCGCTCACGCCGACCTGAGCGCGCCGCCGCCGCCGGTGGCCTCCGGCTGTCAGGCGGGCGGCCCCCCGGCCCGGGGACTGCCCCTGCTTTCTTTGTGGCTGGTCATCGTCATGGCTCACACCCTCCGCCGCCGCCGCGCCTGACGCCCCAATCGAGCAATCCAGCGATCGAGGGATCGAGGGATCGAGCAATCGCTCAGTCAGTGCGCCCGCTGCCTGCAACAGGCCGGGCACTGGCACAGGGACTCGATGTGGTCCACCTCGGAGACCGGCAGTTCTGCCAGGCGGGCGGCGTGGGTGGCACAGATCCCGCGGGCGTTCACCGCCACGATGACGGTGCGCAGGAGCGCCGGGACACTGCGCGGGATGTCGGGCAGCGTCGCCTTCTGCTTCTTCGTCCCGATCACCTGGCGCAGCGGGTCCGACCGGTGCGTGATGACGGGCCGCATGGAAGGCAGCACGCGCGGGTCATCGGGGGCTCCATCAGGCCGGACCTGTCCGAGCAGTCCCTCTCCCGGGGGAGAAAGCCGGATGTGTCGCCGGAGAAAACGCTCGCTGACCGGGGGAGGTCGATCGCGAAGCACCAAGTGCCGCGGTGGTCGATCGCGAAGCACCAAGTGCTGCGGTGGTCGATCGCGAAGCACGAAGTGCCGCGGTGGTCGATCGCGAAGCACGAGGTGCCGCGGTGATGGAAAGGACGGGTGGGTTGACATGGGCCCACTCTAAAGGACCCCTGTGACACTGTTCAAGCGAACAGTTGTTGCGCCGTCGGAAAAATCTTCCTATCGTTCGTCCGCCGACCCGGTCCTGCCATTTTCCGTCGCTGTTGAGAGGACGCTTTTGAAGATCATCCGCATCGATCATGTCGCCCTGGCCGTCCCGGACCTCGACCCGGCCTGTGCCGGCTGGATGAAGGTCCTGGGCTTGCTGCCCGGTGTGCGCGAGTACGTGCCGACGCAGCTCACCGACGCGGCGTTCCTTTTGACCTCGGCGGAGGCCGAGGCCTGTGTCGAGCTGATCGCCCCTCGGCCCCGGGGTCAGAACGCCGGCCTCGAGAAGTTTCTCGACCGCCGGGGCGGACTGCATCACATCGCCTTCGCCGTCGAGGACCTTGCCGGGGCGCTGCGCGAATTGCAGGAACAGGGGGTGCCGCTGATCGACACCGCGCCGCGGCCGGGGGCCCGCTGCCACCAGGTCGCCTTTCTTCACCCCAAGGCCCTGGGCGGCGTCCTGGTCGAACTGGTCAGCGCCGGCCCCTGAGCCGGCCCCTGAGCCCCGTCGCTGAGCCTCGTGTCGAGGCCGCGGTGTGATATGCTGACCAGAGAGGTACGTCTGCATGATCGACGCCGGCCCCCCCCCGGAAGCCGAGTGCGAGCTGTCGGTGGTCATTCCCTGTCTGAACGAGGAGCGGACCATCGCTCTCTGCGTCGAACGGGCCCTGTGTACCATGCGCGACGCCGGCATCTTTGGCGAGGTCGTTGTGTCCGACAACGCCAGCACCGACCGCAGCGCGGCGTGTGCCCGCGGCGCCGGCGCCCGCGTGGTGTACTGCCCTGCCAGAGGCTATGGCGCCGCCCTCCAGGCCGGTTTCGCCGCCGCCCGCGGTCGCTGCCTGGTCATGGGGGACGGCGATGCATCCTATGACTTCGGCGAACTGCCGCGCTTCGTCGCTGAACTGCGCGCCGGCCGACCTTTCGTCATGGGCACCCGCCTCCGCGGCCGCATCCTTCCGGGCGCCATGCCCCCTTTGAACCGCTACCTTGGGACCCCGGTGCTGACCTTCCTTCTGAATCGCCTTTACGGCACCGCCCTGTCCGATATTAACTGCGGCATGCGCGGCCTTCAGCGAGGCACCGCCCTTGCGCTGGGGGCCGTCTCGCCGGGCATGGAGTTTGCCGCCGAGATGCTGGTCCGAGCCGCCAAACAGGGCGTCCCGATCACCGAGATCCCCATCACGCTGCACCCCGATCAGCGTGGCCGCGCCCCGCATCTTCGCCCCTTCCGCGACGGCCTTCGCCTCCTTTGCCTGCTTCTATCCCACGCCCGCTGTGGCCTTGACCACCGCCCCTGTGCTTGCTTATAGGGGCGGGATGGTGCCGTGGAGCGAGCTTCTCGCCTTTCTTTTTTCATCTATTTTCGATTGGGAGTTGAACCGCCCAGGGCGGCGCTTAGCTCTTCCTCCATGGAACAAGCCGTTCTAGCCCAACCGACGAAATCGACCCGCAATCGCAAGCGGCCCCAGCCACGGTAACGTTTTTTCTTGACGAAGGACTCGTCTTTATATTACTAACCGTCGGCCTTCGGCAAAAACTCATGCATCCCTTCGTCTCCACGCCGCCCTCCCTCGTCGCGCTCCTTGGCGCCGCGTCCCGCTCTTCGCCGTGTATGTAGCCCTTGAAAGGGGCCCCACCGCGAACGAGAAAGGACCGGACAAAGAGCCAGAACCTGAAAGCGACCGAAAGAGCCCGATAACGGACGGACGGAGGAGCCTATTCATGATCAAGAATCTACGCAGTT
Organism: Polyangia bacterium; assembly: GCA_038231615.1. GTDB lineage: Bacteria > Myxococcota_A > Polyangia > Palsa-1104 > JAEUJZ01 > JBBRLA01. The sequence goes on from JBBRLA010000343.1 coordinate 7,994, forward strand.
TCCTGTTTTCCCCGACGAGGACCGTGTTTTCTCAGGGCGCCGACCTGAGGCAGCCCGGCGCCCTGGGCGACAACGTCCAGGTCTTCCGGGTGCCCAACGAGACCATCGTCGTCAACCCCGCGACCGATATACACCAGACCACCATGCCGACTCACGAGTTGGTGAAGCAGTACCTCACCACTTTCGAGACCGTGATGTTCTCCACAGGAGGCATCACCTCGGAGTTGCTGGCCTGCGCTTCGCTGGGCTTCGAGCTGCTGATGCTGCGCATCGACGCCTCCGCCAACGCGGCGATGCTCGAGACCCCCGCCAACGCGGCCATGCTCCTGTTGCCGGCGGTGGATTCGATCTTCAAGTCCGAGCAACTCCTGCGCAACGAAGATCCCTCGCTCTTCCGCGACGAAAACTTGGACCAGGTTCGGCTCGCCCGGGAGCTGATCGACGGTCACCAGAGCGTGCTCGATGCCATCGATCCGCTTCAGTGGGGATGCACCGCCAGGAAGATCCAGGCCCAGTGGGTGGTTTTTGACTTCTGCCAGCGCATCGGCAAGAACGGCAGCTCGGCGATCGATCGCAACCGCATTCTGAACGTTGCGATGATTCCGTTGCGGACCTTGCTGAGCCAGGCGGCCGAGGCCGCACAGCAGACCAAGCAGCTCACGGCGACCATCTCCCACCAAGTCGAGGCTTCGACCCTGTCCCGGGTCAAGGAGGCGCTGGACGCCCAGGCCGGGTCCACCGTGGCAGTGCCGCCGAGCAGCACCGGGACCGTGGGCCTTACCGGGGCGCACGCGCCGGGACAGAAGCCGGTGCCGCCCGGGGCCATGCCGGTCCAGCCGGTGCATCCCAAGCCCAAGCGCCGTGTCGGCCCCGGCACCCAGCCGACAAAGACGCGGACCAAGAAGAAGGCGAAGTAGCATCGTCTCCCGCACGTAACGCTTCACCGCCTCCGGCGTGATGTTCTCC
>JBBRLA010000344.1:0-8925 GCA_038231615.1 Polyangia bacterium
TGGGACAGACCCTGAATGATCGGACAACGGCGCGGTTCTCGGCGCTGGCTGGCGGAAACCTGGCCCACGCGCAGAAGGTCCCCCTAGACCAGGGGTTGACCCTCTTGCAAATCGAGGCCCTGGTCCGGCCCCTTCTCATGGTCATCTGGCGGCAGCACTCGGACCCCAACAATCTTCAGAATGACGTCTGGAACATCGTGCGGCGATCCGGCGAGTATGACTCCTCCGTGGGGGGCGCCACCCGAAGCATCTCGGATGGCGAGATGGACCTGGTGCGCTTCTACGTACGCACCCTGCGAAGGGAGGCTGGCTACCCCAAGATCCCGCCCGGGGCCGAGCACATCACCGTGGTCTACGGCCACACCCACCTGGGCGGACAGCGCGACGATCAGGTGGACGGGTTGCCCCTGCGGGTGTTGAACCTGGGGGGCTGGGTGGCGGCGGAGAACCCCACCAAGGCGGGCAGGCTGCCGGCGACCTATGTGTACCTGATCAACGACGACCTGCAGGATCGACTGGTGCGTGTGCCGCAGCCTGACGGTTGGCCCCTGTCCTGCGTGAACCACGGCCTGACCGTCTTCGCCATCCCGGGGCCCGACGACGAGTTCGTCGACATGGTGAACAACGCTCCCCCATCGGCGGGGATCTCGGTGGACCAACTCGCCCAGCTTGGAGCGCACCCGCTGGCCGACACCACGACCCAGATCGACCCCTTCGCGTAGCCCGCTACCGCCGCGCCATCCCTTCTCCCAGCAGCGCCATCGGCAGCGGCCCTTCCGCAAGGAGCCGCCGGTGGAACTCGGCTAGGCGGAAGGCCGGCCCCTCTTCCTTCTCGGCCTTCTTCCGCAGCGCGGTGATGGTCATGTCTCCGTAGGTGTAGGCCAGCACCAGATGATCCTCGGTGTAGCGCTTGGCCTCTCGATCAGCATTCGCCGGCTCCAGATAGGCCCGCTCCTTCAGCAGGCGAACCACCTGCTCGAACGACATGCCGCGGGCGTGCATCTCGATGGACCCGACGTAGCGCACCGCGCGCAAAAGGGCCCATTGCAGCATGATCAGCCGCTCCCGCGGGTCGGGGTCGAAGCCTGCGTCCAGCAGCATGCGCTCGCAGTACAGCGCCCAGCCCTCCACGTAGGCCGTGGACGCCAGCACCTTGCGCGCCATTGTCGGAGGCGACTTGGCGTAAAGCCCCTGCACGTAGTGCCCCGGGTAGGCCTCGTGGATGATGGTGTTCTCCATCGAGAAGCGGTCGAAGCCGCGCAGGTGCTCTTCCTTGCGCGCCTCGGGCCAGTCGGGTTCCACCGGGGTGACGTAAAAGTACGCCTCCTTGGCCTTCTGCTCGAACGGCCCGGGGGATGACATCGACGCGAATGACGTCTGGCGGTAGAAGAGCGGCGTCTCCTCGATGTGCAGGTCCTCGCCCGCCGGGATGGCCACGATGTCATGTTCCGCTACGAAACGGCGGATGCCGGCGACCTGCTCGCGAGCCTCGGGCAGCAGGCGCTCCGCGGTGGGGTGTACCTGGGTGATGTCGGATAAAACCTGCGCCGGGGTCTTCTTCGGGTCGATCTTTTTGGCCACCGCCACGAACTCCGCGCCCAGACGGGAAAGCTCCGCGTATCCCCGGGCAAGCAGGGCGGGGATGGGCTCCTCGATCATCTCGTGGTCGCGGAGAAGCTCCGCGAAGCGCTTCTCGCCCAGCACATAGGTCCCGTCGGAGCGCGGGAGCAGATCGCGGCGCAGGAACATGTCGAAGTCGCGCAGCGCGGCCTCGGCCTTCGTGGCAGCGGTCAGCAGGCCCCGCTGTGTGGCCGGGTTTGGGCAGGTCTCGGCGGCCTTCTTGACCACGACGCCATAGAAGCTCAGCGCGCCCTTCAGGTCCTCGATGGCCAGCTCGGTCCACAGGCGCGGGGGGTGTCGCAGGTTCTGCTTCCCCTCGGCCAAAAGGCGTGGCACCTGTCCGGCCCGGGCGGCGGCGGCGTCCAGCCTGTCGCAAACCGGCGCGAAGGAACGCTTGAGCAGCGCATCCACCCCGCCGCCTGCCAGGTGAACGTAAAGGCTGGGGTCATGCTCGTGGGGCCGGTCCTTCACCAGATCCGCCCTGTCCGCGCGCAGCCGCGCCGTCAGGAACCGGGCATCCAGGGCCAGCCGGGGCGAAAGGTGCGCCAGGTCGATCTGCGCGAGTTGCTCCTGGAAGTGCTCGATCTCCTTCTTCTCGGCCTCGATGCTGGCCGGGTCCAGGTGCTCCAGGTCGTTGTCGTGCCCGTGGAAGCCGGCGTCGGTGGCCGCGGATGGGTTGCGGGCGAAGCTGGCGGCGGCGTAGGCTTCCACCAGCTCGTTCCATCGGGCCACCGTGCCGCGTTCCTCGGCGGGCGCCGGCAAGGCGGGCCAGAGCAGGGAGCCGACCACGGCAACCAGGGAAGGAAAAAGGCGCAACCAGCATCGCGGGCGGGAATGAGCAAGGCAAAGGTCAGTCATGGCCGCGGAGCATACAGGCAATGGCGAACATTGGAAGAGGGGATCCGCATCAGGTCCACGCCCCATGGAAGAGGGCGGCGGCCTCATCGGGGTAGCCGCGACAACAGATCACGCAGGCGCGGATCGCCGGAAACCGCCGGCACCTCCGTGAGAGTGCGGCGCAGCAGGTCCTCGGCCTCCCCGGCCCTGCCGGTCTGGGATAAAAAGATCGCATGGTCCACGCGGATGTCGGGGTCGATGTCCCTTCCCATCAGGTCCTCGGCGCGGGAGAACTCCTGATCGGCCAGGGCCAGATCGCCGCGCCTGGCGTGGATCACCGCGATCAGATCGTGGGGCGCCGGCCAGATCGGCAAAATCTGCGCTGCCCGCAGGGACAACTCCATCGCCCGGGGCAGGTCGCCTGCGTCAAACCGTTCGGTGGCGGCGGCGTATTGTACCTTGGCGCTCCCGGCGGCGGCCCCGGACAGGGCGGCGGCGAAGAGCGGCCCCTCGCCGTGCCACTGCAAGCTGCGCAGGAAGAGCAGCGAAGACTGGTACAGAAGGAAAAACGCCAGGATCATCAGCCAGGCCACCCGCCGCAGGTGTCGCGAGATCGTCCCGAAGGCGGCAGCCCCGGCGACGGCCAGCCCGGCGGCGGGCAGGTAAAGAAACCGCTCGCCGAAGACCGTGGGCAGCACAAAAAGCCCATTCGAGACCGGGAAGAAACTGACCAGGAACCAGGCGATCCCGCCAGCCAGGAGCGGCGCGCGGCGCCGGGCCGAAATTGCCATGACCGGCCCCCCGATCAGCACCGCGGCCTCCAGGAGCACCAGGGGGTCCCGGGGCGAAAGGGGAAATCCATAGGCGTTGTAGGCGTAGTCCATCGACAGGTCGGTGGGCAAAAGAAAAAGCCGGCACGCCAGGCCATACGTCTTGAGCCACGCCAGCACGTGTTGCCACGGACCCAGGATCGCCAATGGATTTTTGAGGAAATCCACCTGCCCCTGCCACGCGGCGATCGAGCCCAGGGCATGACGCCGCAAAAGCAACGTCAGGGCCAGGGCCACCCCATAATATACATAGGCCCGTCCCCGCCGTCGCACTGCCTGCCCGATGGAAAGCGCGCCGCCCACCACTGCCAGCCCGGCCAGATCTAGCACCGTCCATGCCGCCACCGCGCCCAGCGCCGTCTCCTTGCACAGCAGTGCCAGAAAGAGCGCCGCGGCTGCCGGCAGCGCCCGTCGCCGCAGATGCAGCAGCGTGGCGAAAAGCGCCAGCCACGTCGCCAAAAGGTCGGCCCGGCCAACCACCTGCAACACCGCCTCGCTGTGGGCGGCGAAGCTGGCGAAGAGCGCCGCAGCAAGGGTCGCGCGGGTATCGTCCACGCCCAGCCGGCGCAGCCCCAGCAGAAGCAGCACGGCGCAGGCCCCGTGCAGCACCGTGTTGATCAGGTGGGAGAGCCCCGGATGCAGCCCGAAGGCGCGGGTCTCGGCGGCGATGGCCAGGATCGCAATGGGGCGGTAGAGCCCCAGGGTGTGTGCCTGTCGGTGGCCGAAGAAGTCCCTGCCGAAGACCGAGCCCAGCGGCACGCTGCCGGTGGCGATGGGGTTTTGCACCACCCCTCGTTGATCGTCCCACAGATAGGGGTTGGCCACCGAAGGCAAATAGGGCAGGGCGGCCAAAAGCGCGATGCAGAGTGCCCTCGTCGCGACCGACGTGGGCGGCTTCATCGGGGCCTATCCCGGGATGCGCTGCGAGAGCAACGTCTGCACGGCGACGAAGCCGTCGCGCCAGGAGATCTTCTTGCCTTCATTTCGCGACCGCGGATTGTAGCCGATCGGCAGCTCGACGATGCGGAAGCCTTGCTTCAACACCTGGGCCGTCACCTCGGGCTCGATCTCGAAGCGCGAGGCGCGCAGGGTCAGGCTCTTCAGCACGTCCTTGCGAAAAAGCTTATAACAGGTCTCGATGTCGGTCAGTCGCGAGCCGAAGAGCACGTTGGTCAGCATCGAGAGGCCGCGGTTGGCCAGGTAGAAGGGCAGGCTTCCCTGTACCCCCGCCCGGCCGAGAAACCGCGACCCGAAGACCACGTCGGCCTCGCCCCTGACGATGGGTTCCACCAGCCGGCGATACTCGGCGGGGTCGAGTTCCAGATCGGCGTCTTGGATGGTCACGATGTCGCCCCGGGCCAGGGAGAAGCCGATGCGCACCGAGGCCCCCTTGCCCAGGTTCACCTGGCTGTGGTGGACCTGCACGTCGGGCACGCCGGCCTCGTAGGGCCGCAACTGGGCGCGGGTGTCGTCGGAGGACCCATCGTTCACTACGATGATCTCCTTGTCCAGCCCGCCCAGGTCGACGGCGCGCACCTTCTCGATGATCTCGCCGATGGTGGAGGCTTCGTTGAAGACCGGGATGATGATCGATAGCTTCACAAGTGCAATCCTTACACGGTTTGCCCTGTGACCGAAACCATCGCCAGCGCGGGGGCTTGCGCCATATGGCGCCCATGACTTGACCCGGGTGACGCCGGTTGGTAAGGTCATGTCCTACATGTAGGACGAGGTCGATGGCCCGCGTAATCACCATAAAGCCGGACAAGCTCGACAGGGGCGCAAGGACAACCAAGGATCGGGAGGTGGACTCCCTGGAGTCGATTCACCGACGCCGGGAGGTCGCGGGGATCGTGCTCCTTTCGCTGGCCTTCTTTCTGCTGCTCAGCGTGGCATCGCTGGCGCTGGGAGACGGCAAGCTCATGGGGCCGGTGGGCCTGTGGGTGGCCACCGCGATCTATTCCATGGTTGGCGTCGGCGCCATGCTCTGTATGTATGGTCTGCTGCTGCTGGCCGTGCGCTGCCTGCGATCGGACCCCCTGCGGGTGCGCGCCATGGGTGTCCTGGGCATGGCCGGGGCGGTGCTCTCGGCGGCGGTGCTCTTGCACCTAATTCTGGGCAACTACCGCCTCCATGACATGCCCCCCGGCGGGGCTTTGGGGGAATACGGTGCCGAGATGACCAAGGCGCTGGTGGGCACGGCGGGCACGGCGCTCCTGGGCATGGCCGGGTTCCTGGTCTCGCTGCTCATCTCGACCTCGATCTCGTTCCGCGCGGCGTTCGAGGTGGTGGGGCTTCTGGGGCAGCGCACCGCGGGGCTCCTGACCGATGGCGTGCGGGCGATCTTCCCCACGGACGAGGAGGTGGAGGAGGCCGAAGGGGACGAAGACCCGAAAGAAGAGCGTCCGCAGGCTCGGCGCGCCCGCGAGGGGGCACCTGTTGAGGGCGTGCCCATCGTGACGGCGGATAAGCCGCTGCTCGCCCCCAAGGTGCCGACGCTGGTGCGGGCCCGCACGGAGGCCGACGGGGCGGAGGAGACGCAGAAACTGGTGGAGGGCGAGGTCGCTAAGGACGCGAAAGAGACCCCCAAGGAGGGCCAGAAGGAGGGCCCCAAGGAGGGAAAGAAGTCGAAGGGCGAGGCGAAGCCGGAGCCGGTGATCGCGACCCGGCAGGAGCCGGTTATTGCTACCAAGCCCGAGCCGGCGATCGCCGTCAAGCCCGAGCCGGCGATCGCCACCAAGCCCGAGCCGGCGATCTTCGCCCCCGTGGCCGCAGGCGCCGCGGTGAAGGCCGCCATGGTCGCCGAAGCGGCACAGGGACCGGCCGCTCGACGACGCGGCAAGAAGGATTCTCCCGCGGGCGCACGCACCGTGATCGAGGCGCGCGGCGGGGCAGGGGAGGGGGCCGAAGGCGAAGAAGATGTCCTCCGCGGCGCCCCCACGCTGCTCGACATCCGGGACGCCGTGCCGGAGAACATCGCCGGCAAGCGGCCGATTGCCTCCATGATCGGGGACCCAGCGCCCGAACTCGCCGAGACCGAGGACGAGATCGTCAATCGCGAAGCGCCGCAGGCCATTATTGATGAACAGGAAGAAGAAGACCTCGAAGACGAAGAGGAAGACCAGGACCAAGAAGAGCAAGAAGAGGAAGACGAGGACCCCGGCCAGGAGGTCCAGCTCCCGGTGGTGGTCCCGGCGACCCCAACCCGTCCGGCCAAGGCCGTCGCCGCCGCCGCCCGGGCCGCGGCCCCGGTGATCCAGGCGTCCCGGGGCGGCAAGCCCGCCGGCCCCGCGGCGCAGAAGGCCGAGTACATCAAGATCGGCACCGGCGAATTCAAGCTCCCCTCGATCGAGCTTCTCGACTACCTGGAGCAGGGACAGGGCGACATGGACCGGCAGGCGATGCTGGACCTGGCCCAGCGCCTGGAAAAAACCCTGGCCGACTACCTGGTCAAGGGCCGCGTCAGCGAGATCCACCCCGGCCCGGTGGTCACCATGTACGAGTTCGTGCCCGCGCCGGGCACCAAGCTTTCGAAGATCACCGCCCTGTCCAATGATCTGGCGATGGCGCTGGAGGCCCTGAAAGTGCGCATCGTGGCGCCCATCCCGGGCAAGGCGGCGGTGGGCATCGAGGTCCCCAACCGCGGTCGCGAGACGGTCTTCCTGAAAGAGATCCTGGCGGATGACACCTTCATCAAGGCCAAGTCCAAGCTGACCATGGCCCTGGGCAAGGACATCGCCGGCGTGCCGGTGTGCGTGGACCTGGCCAAGATGCCGCACCTCCTGGTCGCCGGCACCACCGGCTCGGGCAAGTCGGTGGCGGTGAACGGCATGGTCTGCTCGATCCTCTTGAAAGCCTCGCCCGACGAGGTCAAGATGATCATGATCGATCCCAAGATGTTGGAACTCTCGATCTATGAGGGCATCCCGCACCTGCTCCTGCCGGTGGTCACCGACCCGAAAAAAGCCAACCTGGCGCTCCAGTGGGCGGTGGACGAGATGGAGCGGCGCTATGAGCTTATCTCCAAGTCCGGGGTGCGCGACATCGCCGGCTACAACAAGAAGCTGGAAAAATTCCTGGAAGAAGGGCCCAAGCAACTTTCCTTGGAGCCGCGCTTCATCACGGTGAAGGCCACCGGGCGGGACGGCGTCATGCGCCACGTGCAGGTCTTCCCCAGCGAGGAGGCGGTGCTGGAGGTCGGCGGGGTGGTGACCGGCGAGATTTTGGGCGAAATCTCGGATGCCATTGCCGAGAGCGAAGCGGCCAAGGAGAAGGCCCGAGAAGACCCGCCGCGCAAGCTGCCCTACATCGTGGTGCTGATCGACGAGTTCGCCGACCTGATGATGGTCGCCTCCAAGGAGGTTGAAATCTCGGTGGCGCGCATCGCCCAGAAGGCCCGCGCAGCTGGCATCCACCTGATCGTGGCGACGCAGCGGCCATCGGTGGACGTGATCACGGGCTTGATCAAGGCCAACTTCCCCTCCCGCGTTGCCTTCCAGGTGGCCAGCCGCGTCGATTCACGCACCATCCTGGACGCTCAGGGCGCGGAGAACCTGCTCGGCATGGGCGACATGCTCTTCACCGACCGCGGCCAGGCGCTGCGCCGCATTCACGGCGCGCTCATCACCGACACCGAGATCCACCGCCTGGTGGAGCACCTGAAGAAGCAGGGCCAGCCGATCTACGACATGGAGATCTTGAAGCCGCGATCCGAGGACGAGGGCGAGGCACCCGAGGAGGACATGTCGGACGAGATGTACGATCAGGCGGTGCGTCTGGTAGCCGAGTCGCGGCAGGCGTCAATCTCGATGATCCAGCGGCGGTTGCGCATCGGCTACAACCGGTCGGCGCGCATGGTCGAGCGGATGGAGCGCGAGGGCATCGTCAGCGCCGCCGACGGCGCCAAGGGGCGCGAGGTGCTGATCCAGCACATGGGGTAACCGCCCTCGTGCGGCAAGTGCTGGGCGAGGTCCGGCTCGCAGGTGGTCAACGAACCACTCGAAACTGCAACTACCGACGCAATCTACCGCAGGTCCGGGCTGCCTCAAACGAAAATCGATGACGCAGCGCCTTTTCCCGCTGTTCGGCATGGCGCGGCCGTGGTCGTGGGCCGCCTTTCCCATCCCGCGGGCCGTCGCCCCCGTCCAGACCAGGCTCAGGAGGGAGGTAGACCACCCTTTGGCCCCTGGTTTCCCACCCTTTTCCCCCTGCCCATCCACCCTTTGACCGCTGGTTCGCCGAGGCCCTGGGGGCGCTGCCGTTTTCTCTTGCGCCCGCGACACCGGCATGTGGACAGGAGCGCACGCTGCTCTTGCAGGGGTCGTATCGGGACCAGGATGGCCTGGTGCTGCACCCGGGGGACGGGCGCGTCTTGCCCGCGGGCAGCGAGCATGACTTCCGGGTGCTGCCAGGGGACGAATGCATTTTCGCCACGGTGGTGTTCTCGGGAATCGAGATCCTACCTTTGCCCTTGCGCCATGCAGTGAGGCCCTTGCGCCATGCAGTGAGGCAGTGAGGCTCTTGCGCCTTGCGCCATGCAGTGAGGCCCTGCCGCCAGGCAGTGAGGCCCTGGTGCTAGGCACAATGCCGATCGTTTAGCGCAAACCTACCATCGCTGACCGATGACAGGACACAGGAA
>JBBRLA010000345.1:0-8904 GCA_038231615.1 Polyangia bacterium
ATCGTGCGGCTGGCCGCGCGGCGGCCGACCAACGCCGGCATGCAACGGGTGATCTTCTCGTCGGAGCGCTTCATCGCGCGCTACCCGGTCAAGCGCGCGCTGGCGTTCAACCCGTACACGCCGAGCGATCTAGCGGCGCGCCTGGTGCCGCTGCTCAATCGCATCGATCTGAAGGCGTTGGCGGGAGATTCTGCGGTGGCGGAGCCGGTGCGGTTGGCGGCGAAGGAGACCCTGGCGGTGCTTCCTTAAGACTTGGGCGCGTCCTTGTTGTCGCTGATCTCTTTTTTCGGCGTCACGTCGATCTCGTCCTTGCCCGAGGCCGCGCGCTTGAAGTTCTTGATGCTCTTGCCCAGCGCGTCTCCGATCTGGGGCAGTTTGCCGGCCCCGAAGATCAGCAGGACGATGACAAGAATAATTGTCAGTTCCACCGGGCCGAGACCCAACGTCATCAGTATGCCTCCAGGCCCCGAGCGAAGATCGGGTCCGCGTATGTGCGAAAACAGTTTAGCACGGTCCTATCATGGTATAATGAAGGGAACAAGCGCTCTCGTCGCTGGGATCTCCAGGGGCCGTCTTCGTCAAGGCACCTGGGGCTGGAACGCGCCGATCGAAACGCGGTCCCTGGGACGCGGCACGCCGGTCAGATCGATCAGCGGGGCGTCCGCCTCATACATATCGGATTTGTACAGGGCGACGCCACCGCTCCTGATCTTGGCGGGAGCGTCGGGACCGGGGTGAAAGTCGCCGCCGGTGAGGTCGACGAAGCCGGCGGGGTTCGTGTTCACCATGGTCCACATCAACAACGCGTCCGGCGAAAGGTTGGCGTCGTCCGAGGCCAGGAACGCCAGGTGGGATCCGACCCCGCGGCAGTTCGCGCTGACGTGGTCCGGGGTGCCTATGCTGCGCAGGCCCTGGTAAAAGAAGATCGAGTTGAGCAGGGCCAGCGGCGTGGGCTCCTCGCATTCCACATTGAACGGCTTGACGGCCGCGCCGATGCTGCTGTTGACGAAGGTGCTGTTCAGGATGCGGGCGCGGTTGGAGGTGCCCAGCCCGTGGATGCGGATGCCGCCAAAGCTGCCGACGATGCCGTTCCGCCAAAAGACGCTGTTGCGCACCTCCAGATCGCTCTGGCCGACGTCGAGTGCGGTGAGGTTTCCCGGCAGGTTGTTAAAGACGCTGTTGGCGGTGCTGGGGCCCTTGCCGATCCAGTCCTGATCGAGGGTCAGCGAGCACTGCATGCTGACCGACACCGCGGTCGAACTCGGGTTGCCGGCGATGATCGATCGCAGCACCCGCAGCGAGGTCTCCCCAGCGGTCCCCGTCCCGGTGCACAGAATGCCGCTGCTGCTGTCCGTCGCCATCCCCGTGACGATGACCCCCTCCACCGTCAGCCGGGCCCGGGGTGTGACGCCGATGCCCCGGGTCGCCAGCGCGTTGCCGATCGTGGTCACCATCGGGTCCACCCGGCCGCTGAAGGGGTTCTTGTCGGCCAGGGGGCCGATCACGAAGATGTCCGTTGGCTGGGGGAAGCCGCCGATGTTCAGGTCGGCGAACTCCCGGCCCTTCCCCGACAGGATTTTCAGGTACGGCCTGGCGGCCGAGAGGGTGGGCAGCGCCTCGGTGGCGGTACACCAGGGAGGCCCGGTCATGCTGCAGCCCGGCTTGGCATCCGCGTCCACGATGACGATCTGCTCGGGCAGGGCGCAGGTACCCGCCGCCGCCGCTGGGCCGAAGCTCCCGTCCTTGATGCACACCCCGGACGGGCCGCATTCCCCGTGGAGCTTGCAGTCGCGGCAGGAATGGGCCACCGGATCGCACACCCTTTGTCCGGTGCACATTTCGTTGGTGACACAGGCCACGCAGCTCCCGGCGAAGCAGTTGCGCGTTGTCGGGTCGCGCGTCTGGCAATGATCGTTGTCCGCCTCGCCCTGGCAGGGCAGGCAGCGTCCGGTCGCCCCGTTGCAGATCGGTGCTGCGTTGTCCCGGCAGTCGGTGTTCGCCTGGCAGTCGCGGGCGACGCAGCGGCCCTGGCCGGGGCCGGTCAGCCGGCAGATCCTCCCGTCGTCGCACGCGGCGTTCTCCGTCAGGCAAAAGTCGGGATTGGATCGCTGGCAGGCAGACAAGGCGGCCGTCGTCACAAGTGCGGTGAGCAGGACCAACGCGCGTATCACAGAAGCCAGCCTCGAAGGCAATTGCCCGGGCATTATAGGCGCAGTTTCGGGGGTGGGGGTGGAAACGATGCCATCTCTTCCATCGTGCTCTTATGGGTTCCCCGGCCCACGCCGGGAATCGCGACCGTTTACATAGCATAGCTTGGTGGCGCGCGAGATGCCCGTTTGGCGTGCACAGGTCCGTTGCAGACGGAAAAAGCCGTCGGGCGCGTCGCTTCCGAGTACACTGCCCACCATGTCGTTCCTTTGCCGCGGAGTGTCATGAACGCGGAAGTCGCCGTACTGGCCCCGATCCCCGGCCCCTATACCTATCAGGTCCCGCCGCGCCTTCAGGGAGAGGTGCAGGTCGGGTCCCGGGTCTGGGTGCCGCTGCGCGAGCGCCACGTCGAGGGCATCGTGCTGCGCCTGCGGACCGAGAGCGCGGGTCCCCTGGATGGGGACCCGATGGGTGCAGTGCAAGACGACACTGCGAGGCCGTTGCTGCACGGCAAGTTGCGCGAGATCCTCCAGCGGGTTGAGGGACCCGGCTTGCCGCCGGACCTGCTTTCGCTGGGGCAGTTTATCGCCGAGTACTACCTGGTCCCACAGGGCGAGGCGCTGCGCCTGGTCCTGCCCCCGGGGATCGAGGCGCGGGCGGCGCGGCAGGTGGTGTTGTCCCCGAGTGGCGCGGCGCTTTGCGGGGTCCTGGGCGGGGCGCTCCTGCCCCCGGAGGCGGCGGACCTGTCCGGGCTGGAGCAGGATGTCTTGCTGGCTCTTTTTCGGCTGGAACCCACGCTGCCGACGCAGCGGGCGCTTCGCCCCGTCGCCATCGCGCGCCTTGTGCGGGCGCTTGGGCCGCGCGCCGTCGGCTTGGCCAAGCCGGACCTGACCCGGGCGCTGTCCCGCCTGGGCCATGCCGGCTTCATCGAACTGACCGAAGAACTGCGCGCCGGGGTGCGGCCCCTGGTGGAAGAGCGGGTGACCCTTTTGCCGAGCACCGAGCCGCCGCCGCGGGGTAACATCAAGGCGGGGCTCCTTTTGCGCCTTGCCAAGGACGGGCCGCTGACCCTGGAGGCGCTACAGCAGGAGGTCCCCCGGGCGCGGGAGCACGTGCGGGCGCTGGCCGCCGCCGGGCGGGTGTCCATCGCCCGACGCGAACTTTTCCGCGACCCCCTCGACGGAAAGTGGGGCGACGCCGTGGCCGCCTCGGGAGAAGGCCACCCCGACCTGAGCTCCCCCCTTCACCTGAACCCGCCCCAGGCACAGGCCCTGGCCGAGATGACCCTGGCCCTGGATCGAATTGTCCGCCTCACTGGCCAGGGAAGCGAGCCATGCACCGCGGCGCCTGGGGCGCTTGGCGAGCCATGCACCGCGGCGCCTGGGGCGCTTGGCGGCCCCACCGCCTTCCTCCTTCACGGCATCACCGGGTCCGGCAAGACCGAGGTTTACCTTCAACTGATCGCCCAGGCCCTGCAAAGGGGGCGCACCGCCCTGGTGCTGGTGCCGGAGATCGGCTTGACTCCGCAGTTGTTGTCTCGCTTCCGCGCCCGCTTCGGCCCCGACGTGGCCGTCCTTCACTCGGCGCTCTCCCAGGGCGAGCGCGCCGATGCCTGGCGGCGCCTGGCCCGAGGCGAGGTGCGCATCGCCCTGGGCCCGCGTTCTGCCCTTTTCGCCCCGCTCTCCCACCTGGGGGTGGTGATCGTCGATGAGGAGCATGACTCGTCGTTCAAGCAGCAGGACGGCGTGCGCTACCATGGCCGCGACGTCGCCTTGGTGCGCGCGCAACGGGCCGGTGCGCTGGCCGTCCTGGGCTCGGCCACTCCGTCCCTGGAGGCAATGGCCATGGTGCAGCAGGGCAAGGTGCGCCTGTTGACCCTGCCCAAGCGGGCCACCGGCGCCGCCCTGCCCAAGGTGCAGATCGTCGACCTGCGGCAGCACCTGCTCCCCGAGGACGCCCTCATCTCCGCCCCGCTGCACAAGGCCCTCGAAGAGACTCTTTTGGCCGGCGAGCAATCCATTCTCTTCCTGAACCGCCGCGGCTACGCCACCTTCCTTCTGTGCAAGGGCTGCGGCCACCGCTTCGAATGCAAGAACTGCGCGGTGACGTTGACCTGGCACAAGGGCCACGACCACCTGCTCTGCCACTACTGCGGCTTCCGCGCCGACGTCCCCACCCGCTGCTCCGCCTGCGACGGCCAGAAGATCGAGCGCCTGGGCATCGGCACCGAGAAGATCGAGGAGCAGATCGCCAGCCGTTTCCCCACCGCGCGGGTGGCCCGCCTGGATCGGGACACCGCCGAAGGCCCCGGGCTGTCTCGGGTGCTGGCGGCGATGCACCGTCGGGAGATCGACATCCTGGTGGGCACTCAGATGCTGGCCAAGGGCCACGACTTCCCCTATGTCACCCTGGTCGGCGTGGTGCTGGCCGACACCGGAATGGGGTTGCCCGATTTCCGCGCCGGGGAGCGCACCTTCCAGCTTCTGGCACAGGTGGCCGGGCGGGCCGGGCGCGCGGAACGCCCCGGCAGGGTCATCGTTCAGACCTTCAACCCGCAGCACCCGGCCATCCTGTGCTCCGCCGAGCATGATTACGTCCGCTTCGCCACCGACGAACTTCTGGCGCGCAAGGAGCTGAACTATCCGCCCTTCTCGCGGCTGGCGGCGCTGCGCTTCGACGGCGTGGACCCGGTGGCGGTGCGCGAGGCCGCCGAGTTGGTCGCCGTCCGTGCCCGACAGGTCGTCAACCGGGCGCCGGAGTCCGCGGTGATCTCCCTGCTTGGCCCGGCAGAGGCCCCCCTGTCGCGATTGAAGGGGCGGACCCGCTGGCAGCTCTTCGTGCGTGCCGCCAACGTAAGGGCGCTGCGCACCGTGGTCCGCGCCGCCCTGGACACCCCGGTCCACAAGGGCATCCGCCTGAGCGTGGACATCGATCCCGTTTCGACCCTCTGATTTCCCGCCCGCGATTTTTTTTGGCGGCTGGATCTGGACACTGTGCCCGCGGTGCCTACCTGAAGCGCCATGAATCACACATCCCCAGGCGCCCCGGACACCGAAAACACCGAGACCCCTTTCCCGGCCGGCGATCAGAGAAAGCTGCGCTGCTCCCTTTGCGACGACCGGGGCCATAACCGGCGGACCTGCCGCTTTTTGCCCGCGGACCAGAGAAAACGCCATTTTCTGCACCCGGGCTGGGAGCATGGCCTGATCTTGCTGCGCCGAGGACAGACCCCCCACGAGGTGGCTCGACAGGTGGGAGCGACCCTGCGCACCGTCCTGCGCTGGGCGCGGGAGGCGAAGCTCCTCTCGGTAGCGCCGGCAGGGGTACGGGTGGTCAGTCCCAGGCGGCAGATGGCCGAGCGGCTGCTGCGGCTGGGGTTGCGTCCGGCGGAGGTGGGCCGGCTGATGGGTGTGTCCCGACAGCGGGCATCGCAGTGGAAGCTGGGGTTGCGCCCGGCCCAGTCGGATCAGGCCGGCGACGCGGGCCGGTAGCGCCTCGATCAGCTCATAGAGGCAGGGTGGCGTTCACCACCCGGCGATCCGGGCAGCACTAAAGAGAGCCCGGCCAGCCTGCCGTTATGGCGCGGGCGGCAGTGGGGTGTTCTTGATGGTGGCGACCAGGCTGCGCAGGGCCTTCTTGTCGGCCAGGATCACCGCGTTTTGGAACCAAGATTCGAGCAGGGGCATGCGGGTCTCGGCCCGAACCCGCGTCGAGAGCGATTCATCCGCATAGTCGAAACGGAGCGCGAGCACGCTGAGCAAAGCCTTTGCCTCGCCCTCGACCCGGCCCTCGACCCGGCCTTCTTGAAGAATGCTCTGGTAGAGCTGACTTTCCATCATCTTGTTCCTCGGAATCAATTCTAACAGAAGCCTCAGCTGGAAGTGGGCCGGCATCGGCTGGGAGTGGGTCGGCAGGTCCTCTTGCTGGCCTGCCGATTCAGTGGTTTGGGTCAGGTTTTCCGGTTTTTCGGTCGTCCCGCGATCTTCTTGCCCCGTCTTTTTGGGCCCAGGGCCGCCTGGCCCTGCATAGGCCCCTACCAAGGGGGTAGAAAGCCGGGTCAAACGGGGCAAGAATCCCCCACCCAGCCGGCAGCGAGCCCCCACCATAGGGGCAAGGAGCCGGCATGATAGGGGCAAGGAGCCCCCATGGCAGGGGCTCCAGCCCGGAATTGCGGTGATGTCGCCCCATTGGCAGGGCAGGGGGACGAAAGAGCGGGGCAGGGGGACGAAAGGGCGGGGCAGGGGGACGAAAGGGCGGGGCAGGGGGACGAAAGAGCGGGGCTTGCTGAGGAAAAAACGGGGCAGGGGGAAGAAGAGCGGGCCTAATTTTCCGGGGTTGACCCTTGATCTGGGGCCCCTGGTGCTGAGACCAGTCCCATGACCACCCTTATCCAGCACTCGACCTTGACCATGCGCTCGCTGGACGTTTGTGAGTCCGACTCAAAAAAGAACGAAGCAGTAGCGACAATGAGGAAAGGCATGCGGGCGCAGGCCGCAGCGGCAAGGGCGGTGGTCTTGTCGGGGCCGGACGGAAGCGGTAGGCTGCGCCATGCGCATCGGGATGCTGGCCTTGGTGGTTTTGGAGGGCTCTGCTTGCCTGGTGCCCAATGACCACTATCGGCCGCCGCCGGAACTGGGGGTCTCGGCTGACCTGTCGATGGTCTCGGATTTGTCGTCGGACTTGCTGGTGCCGCCGGACCTGCGGCCCTGCCCGAACTACCCGCCGGGGGGAGGGGGTGGGATGGCCCGGCCGGAGATTCTGGTCACCAAAGGGCAGGGGCAGATTGGCATGGTCCCGACAACGGTAAAGGACTTCTACCTGGACGTGTTCGATGTAACGGTCCACGCCTTCCGGGACTGCAACACCGCGGGCGGGTGCCCGAACCTGCCTGGGACGGGAACAGACTGCAACTATGGGGTTGGGGGGCGGGACGACGACCCGGTGAACTGCGTGACGTTCGCGCAGGCCAAGGCGTTTTGTACCTGGGCCAAGCGCAGGCTGCCCACGGAGGCGGAATGGGCCTTTGCTGCGTATGGGGCGAAGACGGGGGCGCAAGACTATCCCTGGGGCAGCAACGAGGAGCCGAAGACCGGGGGCGGGGCGCAATTGTGCTGGAGCCGCTACCAATCGGCCACCGGAGACATGGGCCTGATCGACAAGGGGAGTTGCCCTGTAGGATTATTCGACAAAACCCTGCACGGGGTGCGGAACTGCGGTGGAGTGGCTGATTTGGCGGGGAACATGTACCAATGGCTGGATACTGAGTACAAAAGCACATACGTAGCATTGGAAACCACATGTACGACAACATGCTCCGTTCGGGGCGGCTCTTGGGACACCAATGCTCCCGCGAGCTTTGGGGCCGCCTACCACGGCGGCTACAGCACGGTGGGTGGTACGAGCTTCAACATCGCGTTCCGCTGCGCAAGGACTCCCTAGCATATGTAGTCAATGGTATGCGCCTCTGCGCACCTACAAACCCTTGACACTTGGCACCTGAACACCTGACAAAAGGCCCATGAAGAGCCCCTAAAATCCCGAAGTCTCCGCCATCGTGGCCCTGCGCATGGAAGAGGTGACCGCCTGGGTCATGGAGCGCGTGGCCAAGATGCCCCGCGACCACAAGTTCACCCTGGGAGATCGCCTGGTCGAGACCTGTCTTTCCGTCACGGAACTGCTCTGCGAGGCGGCCTACTGCCGCGATAAACTGCCACTGCTCCTGCGCGCCTCGTGGGCATTGACCCGCGCCCGGCTCCTGGTCCGCCTGGCGCAGCGCCTGCAACTGCTGTCCATGAACCAGCGCGAGCACTTCACCGAACAGACCGGCGAGATCGGAAAAATGATCGGCGGCTGGACCCGGACCATGCGTGTCCGCCAACCGGACCCCGCTGCCCGCCCCGGCTGACCTACTTCCGCAGTCGCTCCAACTCCTGGCGCAGGCGGGTCACCTCCTGCACGGAAACATTCAGTTCCTCCTCCGCTCGGGCGGCGCGCTCGGACTCGGCGGCGGCGCGCTCGGACTCGGCGGCGGCGCGCTCGGACTCGGTGGGCCACAGACTCCGGCCACGGGGCCCCACGCCGAGCCGCAGGCTGCGCGGCGAAACGTGGACAAAGAAGAAGTCGAAGATCGCACTCTTGGCGCAGCCCTTGTCCACAAGCGGCCTCTCGACCAGCAGCCCGCTTGAGTCGCGCACCCAGTGGGTCAAGAGCCGACGCGGGCCGAACTTCCGGGCGCGAAGGTGCAGGTAATGCTCGGGATCGTAGCGTAAAAGCTCCGACACCCCCAGGCGCTGATACAGGGCCAACTGCTCTGCATCGTAGTCCTTCTCGTACTCGTCGGACACCACCTCGATGGCCAGCGCCGGTCCCTTGCCGCCGTGCTCCCAGAGCTTCCAACTCTTGATCATGTCGATCGGCGTGTCCTCATCGGGAATGACATAGATATCCGGCGCCACGCGCAGGGTGTTGTCGCCCTCTTTGACATAGAAGAACTGGTTTCCTCCCACCACTACCTGCTGCCCCGCCGAGGAGAAAAAACTCCGTAGCAGGCCGAATAGCAAGTGGCTGACCCAATGCTGGAGGCCGCTTTCTCCCATGTGATCGCTCTCTGGATATTGAATGGCTTCGCTTGGCACAAAGTCACGCTAGCACGACCCTAGCCGAAAAGTCGATGTCCGTCAGGGACTTCGGCCAGAGGGGAGGAGATCGATCCGATCAACTGAACTGGCAGCCCGTGGGGGGCTCCTCGATGGAGTA
>JBBRLA010000346.1:0-8866 GCA_038231615.1 Polyangia bacterium
GATCGAGCGCATCATCAAGGAGCGGCGGCACCTGAAGACCTCGGTGCTCCTGTCGAGCCAGGACCCGACGAAAATACCCCACAGCACCCTGGCCGAACTGGACGGGGTGGGCCTCTTCGGCACCTCGTCGGAGAAGTCGATCAAGCACCTGGCGGGAGACATCGCGCCCTTCGCCATTCTGAAGGCGGATCTGTGCGGGTCGCTTTTGCAGGGGCAGATGATCTTCTCTCCCGGCCCTGGCAAAGGCCTTCCCTCCACGAAGTTGACCGGCCCTGCACTCTCTGGCGGGGCTTCAGTCTCCATCTTCACGAAGTTCTCCGCTATGCGGCTGCTTGCCGGTGATGCCCCACTCCAGCTGATCGAGGGCCTCTTCATCCTCCAACGTGGCAAGCTTGATGCTCCGCAATTCCTTCAGGAAGAGCAGTTCCTGCTGGAGATCTTCGACGCCGGGCAGCAAGACCGGGATCACCCCGATCCGGGACTCGACGCAGCGCCGGACGAAGGAGCGGACCTCCAGTGCCTGCCAGCCGCCCAGCCCGTGCGGGCCCAGAATGATGGCAGCAGATCGCACTTTGGGTATCGCCGCCTCGATGACCTGCATAAACCAGCGCCCTGGTTGGATCTGCTCCTCCGCCAGCCATGGGTAGATCCCACGGATTTTCAGCGCCTCGGCGATGGCCCGCACGGGGTGCTGATCCTGCTCGTGATACGCCAGGAACACGTCGAAGTCCTCGCTGGCGATCTTCCCCGCCAGCACCCGCGCCCTGACCTCGCGGCACCGCGCCTTCTCGGCGGCTTTCTCCAGTCCCTTGATCACCGATGGGGAGATCCGCGTCTGCGGGCGGTCGTCGATGTCCAGCAGTGAGATGGCGATGCCGCAGTTTGGACAGACGACATCGCTCTCCCCGCGATCCCGGCGCATGCGACGGAGTTGCTCACTCACCATGAAGCCGCAGCCCTGGCAGACGAAGATGACCAGCCGGCGGATGGTACCGGCGATGGCCCGCCGCAAGAGGTGCGCCAGGATGAAGTGCTCGAACTGTGAACGGGACGAAAGACTCGTTTCGGGGCTGAAGAAGAGAGTGAGCCGGCCATGGCCCTCCTCCACCTCCTGCAGGAACATGCCGCACACTCCGCCCTGCCGATCATCATAGGTCGCCGCATTTTTCCACATCTCCTTCTTGTGGAACGCATCGCTGTGTGAAAGGCGGACCGCAAGGGTGGCATAGACGGTCAGAAGCGACCCCTCGAAGTCGAGGGTGACCGCTTTCCCGGCCGGATCGGGCAGATCCGGCCGCTCCCTGGTGAGCTGGGAGGGGAAAACGAGCTGGGACTGGTTGTCAGTGGTCTCGGTCAGGGCAATCTCATGCCGCACCATGTCCTCGATCATGGCCAGGAGCAGCAGCCGCTCCTGCTCCCGATTGCCGATTCGCTCGTCCGATGGCATGGGGAACGAGCAGCTGCGCGCCTGGTCCTCCGAGATGCAGCCGAGCCCGTGGGGCTCCTCCCGCGCGGCGTTGATGAGCGCCGACGCGTAGGCGTCCAGGCGCTCTGGCTGGAGCAGGACCAGGTCGCCGAAGCTGAGGCGGCGAATCAGGCCGCGTGCATCGACCAGCCCGATGCAGGTCTCGAACCGGGCCTGCATCTGCGGGCTGGCGGGCTCCTTCCACGCCTGCAGGAACGCCCGGTACAGGTCGTCGACGCTGGAGAGGAAGCGCCCGGCCTCCTTCTCCCGGACCAGGAAGGACTTGATGGTCTGGAACATCTCGGAAGAACTGCCCTTGGGCAGGGCGCTCCAGTCGATGCCTGCCTGAATCGCGGCGCGAAGCTCGCTGATGCCCCGGTCCTCCTTGGCGCTGGTCTGAAGATAGCCAGCGAAGGAGAGTTCCTGCGTCAGCGCCTGGATGCGCTCGGCAGACAGGGCGATGCCGCCCCGGTCGGTGCGTGCCGCCACCAGCAGCTTGGTGACCCCGGCGGCCGGGCCGCGGTCTCCGCGCTGGGCCTGCCTCAGAGCGCGGTCCCAGTGGCGGACCCCGGCAAAGAAGTCCTTCTCGTTCTGCGAATCGAACACCAGGATGGCCACCGACACCTCGTTCAGGTGGAGCTGGTGGATCAGGCGGTATCCCGGTTGTCCCGCCAGATCCCACAGGACGATCTCCCGCGTCTCGTGTCCACCCGCCTCCTGGGGCACGTCCTCACTGGCCAGCGACCGCACCTTGCGGCCGTGGGTCGATTCTGTGGGCTGAAAGGGCTCGCTGCACAGCACGCGGAAGAGGCCGGACTTGCCCACGCCGCTGTCGCCGAGCAGGACGACCTTGGCGTTGGTGTAAAAGACGGTATCGAGCGCCGCCGGGGTGGCCAGGATGGCGTTCAGGTCCAGGTCCCACAGGTGGGCGACCCGGCCCTCCGTGCTGAGTGTGGCGAAGGACGACCGCGACGGGTGCGGTGCCAGGAGCCCATCGATGGCCGGCGTCTCCAGGCGCGCCACCTGCTCCCAGCTTCCCACGCGCCACAGCCGGATCGTACGATCCCGCGACTGGGAGATCAGCACTCGCCCTTCCTGCGAGAAGGCAACGGACTGGATGCTGTCGGTGTGGCGCTCCAGCTGCATGAGCTGCCGCCCGGTGTGTGGCTCCCACAGGCGCAGCGTACGATCCCGGGACGCAGAGGCCAGAAGGCGCCCATCGGGCGCGAAGGCGACGCCGAGCACCTCCGCGGTGTGGCCGGCCAGGGTGTGGCGGATGTCCCCGGTCTCGACATCCCACAAGAGCACGACAGAGTCGAAGGAGTAGGACGCCAGCGTCCGCCCATCGGGCGACCAGGCCACGCTGATCGGGCCTTGCTGCTGACCTCCCAGGGTCCACTCGACCTTGCCGCTGCGGATGTCCCACAGGCGGACCGTGCCGTCGAAAGAGCCCGAGGCCAGGAGATCTCCTCCCGGGGACCAGGCCACGGAGAGGATCGGGGAGGTGCACTGCAGGATCTTCCGCAGCTGCCCGGCGTGGGCGTCCCACAGCCGGATGGTGACGTCGCGGGACGCAGATGCCAGGATCGTACCATCGGGAGACCAGGTCAGGCTGGTGGTGCTCCCCGGCTGGCCCCGCAGGAGCACCTCGGAGCGCGCGGCCATGTTCCACAGGCGGATCACGCTGGTCCGGCAGCCGGAGGCGAGGGTATCCCCGTCAGGGGACCAGGCCAGGACGTTGCTGCACCCGAAAGGCTATCGCGCAGGGAGAAGCCCTCCGGCGGCTCGGTGCCGGTGAAGGGCATGCCCTTCAGGGCGGAGGTCGGGGAGATCCGTAACGGGCGCTCGGCTGCGGGGGAAGGAGGCGATGGATCCCCATCGGCACGGCGGTCTGCTTCGCCGCCGGCCTGCCGCCCCTCATCGGCCACACTCGGGTCGTTCGTCACGACAGGCCAGGCCCCCCGGCGAGACGCCGCCGACCGAAGCGCCTCATCGGCCCCGTTCGGGCCGTTCGTCACGACGGCGGTCGATGCCTCCAGGCTGTCCAGGCACGCCTGGCACTCGCGCTCCAGTTCCTCGGCGCTCTGCTGACGCTGTGCCGGCGATTTGGCCAGCGCCCTCATGACGATGCGCGCCACCTCGTCGGGGACGTTGGAGAGGGGCTCGGGGGTCTCCAGGACGTGCTTGCGGATGACCTCCATGGGCAGCCTGCCCGCGAAAGGGGGCCTGCCGGCGAGCATCTCGTAGGCAACGACGCCGCAGGAGTAGATATCCGAGGAGGGGGCCAGGCGCCCCCCGGTGGCTTGCTCCGGGCTCATGTACAAAGGCGTGCCGAGCACCGCCTGGTCGCGGGTCAGTTTCTCCCCCGGCGCCACCCTCTTTGCAAGGGAGAAGTCGAGGACCTTGACGAAGTCTCTCTGGCCCCCCTGGGCGATGAGGTAGATGTTCTCGGGCTTGATGTCGCGGTGCAGGATCGCGTGGTCGTGGGCCTCCTGCAGGGACCTGCAAATTTGCATCAGGATACGGAGGGCCCGCGGCACCGGGATTCTTTCCTGGGCGGCGACCTCCTCCTTGAGGAGCCGCCCGCGGAGCACTTCCATGACGAAATAGAGCAGGCCGCCCTGGGTCTGTCCCGAATCGATCAGACGCACGGTGTGGGGGTTCGAGAACTGCGCGATCGTGCGGGCCTCCAGGTGGAAGCGCCGCACCGCGACCGGGTCGATGGCGCCGCCTGTCCGCAGCACCTTGATGGCCACGTTCCGGTCCACGGAGATCTGGCTGGCCAGGTACACGACCCCCATGGATCCCTCGCCGATGATCTCCAGGATACTGTAACGTCCGTCCAGGACTGTCCCGACCAGAGGGTCTCGTGGGGGCGACATGTCGAAGCCTCTCAGATGATGGCCTTGAACTTGAACTCCGAGCCCCCCAGGCGGAAGGCGTCGTTGTCTACGAGGAAGTGTTCACGGATCATCATGTCGTTGACCACGATGCCGTTGGTGGAGCCGAGATCGACCAGCTTGAAGCCCTCCGGGCCCTGCCGGATCTCGCAGTGGTGGGACGACATCAAGGCATCGTCGATGACGATGTCACAATTGGACGCCGTGCCCACCACGGTCCGCGGCCGGAGCTTGAAAGTCTTGTCCTTGTACTTGCCGTTGAGACCCATGATCCACGCCATGGCCACGTCGCCGGTGGCGTCAAGATCGATGGTCTTGTTGCCCTGCCCGGGCATCAGCGCGACGGGAGCTTGCTTCGACATCGGTGGCGGCGCCAGCGGGCGGCGCCTATCGGGGACGATGTAGTCGGCCAGGCCCGAGAGGGCCTGCGCCGGCTGCTCGAGCAGCTTCGCCACATCGACCAGCACCTGAGCGATCAGACTGAGGACGGCGCGGGGCACCTCCAGCATGACCCGCACAAGGGCCAAAAGGAGCCACAGGAGGCCCCTCAGGCAGATGCCTGGTCCCTCGGCCACGGTACGGAAGGCATCACGTAGGGGCCGCTGGGCCACCGTGATGTAAAAGGACAGGTCGCCGCAGCGGAGGATATCCCCGGGGCGGAGCGTGCCGAACCCGCGGACCTGGCTGTCGTTCACGTAGATGGCGGCCTGTGGGTCCAGGGCGGTGACCTTCAGCCGGCCCTCGGCCATCGAGATCGATGCATGCCGGCTGGCAAGCGAAGAGTCCCAGAGGCTCAGTTCGTTGTCCCGGCTGCTGCCCATGGTGAAGGCCCGCCGTGCCGGCACGTCGAAGACAAAGCCGTCGTACCGGCCGCCCAGGGCGCGCAGCCTTACGCGTGCCCGCTGGCTGATGTTTCGCTGCCGCAACGCGGGCAGGGGGAGGGGCCCGGGGTTCTCTTGCGCTGCAAGCCTGGCGTCCAGTTCCCTGGCGACCTCCTGCATGGTCGGCCGCTCGCCGGGGGTTTTGGCCAGCATGCGGTTGACCAGCACCACCAGGGGGGCGGTGACAAGCGGCGCCAGCTCACGCAAGGGCGGCGGCGCGTCCTTGATCTGGGCCAGCATCAGCGCCCCCACCCCTTCGGCGACGAAGGGGGGCCGGCCCGCCAGCATCTGGTAGAGCAGGATACCCAGGGAGTAGACGTCCGCCTTATCGGTCACGCTGCTGGCGTCACGACACTGCTCCGGGGCCATGTAGGCGGGCGTGCCCATGATCGTGCCGATGCCGGTCTGGAAGGAATCGGCTGCCTGGTCCTGGGGCTCTCCCGGCAGCTTGGCGATGCCGAAGTCGAGGATCTTCAGCCGCAGTCCACCAGGCGCCTGCGGATCGGGGATGAGCATCAGGTTGTCAGGCTTGAGATCGCGATGGATGATTTTCTGGGTGTGCAACTCGCCCATGGCCAGGGCGATCTGGTGGGCGAGTTGGAGCGCCGTGGACTCCGGGAGGGCGCCGCCGTCCAGGCAGTCCCTCAGCGACCGGCCCTCCAGATACTCCATCGCGATGTACACGGTGCCGTCGTCAAGCTGGCTGGAGTCGAGGTACTCGACGATGCACGGGTGCCGGACCCTGGACAGGGCCCGCGCCTCGTTCACGAAGCGGGCGACGATCTGCTTGTTCGCGACAAATTCGTGGAGCAGCAGCTTGATCGCGGCCCGCTGCTTCGTGCGCAGGTCCAGGGCCTCGAAGACTGCGCCAAAGCCACCCTGCCCCACCATCCGCACCAGCTCGTAGTGGGCGATGGTACTGCCCAAAAGGCCCCGGCCCCCGGAGGGGACCATGCTTGTCGATGGCTGCTGGTAGACACTCGTCTCGGTCTGCCCTCCCGCCATCGCCGCAATGAGTGCTCCGGCCGGCTTGAGCAGCAGCAGCGCGCCCGCAACCTCACTCGCCGATGGGCGCTCGCTGCGAGGCTTGGCCAGCATTTGGTGGACGAGGATTGCCACCTCCGGGGAGATCTGGGGGCGAAGCTGCACGAGCGGGGCGGGCTCGTCATGGATGTGCATGGTCATCACCTCCATCCAGCTCCCGGTGAAGGGCGGTTGGCCCCCGAGCATCTGGTAGAGGATGGTTCCCAGGGAGTAGATGTCCGCCCGGGCATCGATGTCTTCGGCGCTTTGACACTGCTCGGGAGAGGAGTACTCCACCGCGGAGGCGGTGAACTCCATTGTCCTGCCTGCCGTGGGCTCGGCGCTGACATCCATTCGGGCCGTGCCGAAGTTGGCGATCTTGATGCGCAGGCCGCACGCGCAGGCCGGGTCCCGGAGCAGGAAGATGTTCCCCGGATTGAGATCACGGTGCACCATGTTTTGAGCGTGTACGGCCTCCAGGGCCGCGGCGATCTGCCACCCCAGGTCCAGCGCCTGGGTCTCGGCCAGGCCCCCATCGACCTGGTCGAGCTTCTCCCGCAGGGTCTCGCCATCCAGGTACTCCATGATGATGTAGTGGCTCTGGTCGGGGAACTGTCCGGCGTCGAAGATCTCGACGATGCCCGGGTGCCGGACCCGACGCAGGGCCCGGGCCTCGTTGACCAGGGAGGTCGTGCTCTCGGGGGTCGGCAGGCAGTCGGGGTGCAGGAGCTTGATGGCCGCCCGCCGGTGCTGCCGCTCCTGGAGGGCCTCGAAGACCACCTTCATGCCTCCATCGGACACCCGGCGCACGATGCGGTAGTCCTCCAGGCGCTGGCCCACATCCAGGCAGAAGCGCGGCTCTTGATGGCTGGCGGAGAGGTTCACGAGTGACGACCCCCTGACTTCTACAAGAGTATTCGTATGTTCTGCTGGTGGCTGCTCCTTGGACTGTACTATACTCGGCTGTGCAAGGGTACCAGCCCAAGAGCCAAAGGAGGCCCATTTGGCTGCCGCTGATTTCGCCGATGACCACTTTGACGTCTTCCTGGCCCACGATGGCCAGGACAGGCCGGTGGTGGAGGCCGTTGCGGCGGGGCTCCGGGAGCGCGGGCTCTCACCATGGCTGGCGGAGGAGCAGGTGCCGCCCGGGCGCTGGTTCCAGGACGTCGTCCAGCGAGCGATGGGGCGCGTCAAGTCCGCCGCCATCTTCATCGGCCCGGCGGGTGTCGGCGGGTGGCACGCGGCCGAGCTGCGGGTCTTCGTCAGCCGATGTGTGGAGCACGAGCTGCCCGTGATCCCGGTGCTCTTGCCCGGCGTGCGGGAAGTCCCGCAGGGCCTGCACTTCCTCAAGGAACTGCGCGGGGTCCGCCTCGCCAGTGTGCACGACGACGCGTCACTGGATGATCTGGTCTGGGGCATTACGGGGCGGCACCCGCGCCGCACCGCCGCCGCAGGAAGCCCGCCAGCAACCCGGGCGGCGGCGCCCGCGGCGGCCCCGGTGGCGCCTCGCGATGATCGCCCCACCGCGTCCTCCCTGCGCGAGCTGTTGGGGGCGGTGCTGGTCGCCGATTCTGATCTGGAGGCGTTCTGTAGCGATCACTTCGGGGCCGAGGTAAAGAGCCGGTTTTCCAACGGGATGGATCGGGTCGCCAAGGTCACCCTGTTGCTCGAGCGAATCGATCCGGCGGAGATCCTCAGGCGGCTCCGGGAAGGCCATCCCCACTCTGTCAGCAGCAACCAGCACCTCCTGCACTTCCCCTAGACCTCCCTGGGCCTCCTCGGGAAAGGGGTCCACAACGGACGTCTCGAACGTCCGAAAGGCCCGCGGAGGAGCGTTGCGGAGGCCGCCGCCAGCGACGGAAGAATCGGCAAGGTGCGAGGCCGCCGCCGTTACACGAAAAATCCCGCGCCCGGCCCTGGCAAATGCCCTGCCGGCATGAAGTTGACAGGCCCTGCGTCCTGGCAGAAGTTGCGCGGATGGGTGAGCCGCATGGGTAAATTCGATATTGCGATGAAGGATCTGCCCGGAACGGGGGACGGCGTGCAACCTCTGCCCATGGAGCATCCGGCCCGGGGACCGCAAATCGGGGACCGAGCGTCCGTCGAGAGCCCGCCTACCGCGCAACCCGACGCCCAGAGTCCCGCGCCGAAGTCCCGGCAGCGGCTGCGCGCCGACGCAGACCTTTCCGCCTACCACCGCGCCCAGACCCGTCGGGAGTTCGCCGATGTCGCGCGCGGACAGCCCTGCGCAGATTCCGCACACGTGCAAGGCGAACTGGATCTCTCATTCCCGGCAGACCAAAACGGAGCTGATTCCCATCGCGGAACACGTTTCAATCGCTGATCGAACCGCGGTCGTTTTTCGCTCCAGGACGTCCCGCGCCGACAGACTAGCCACCAATGTGTCGGCTGCATTACTGAGCCTGGCCACATCGGCGGCGGGGACTGGTGGGTTGGGTCGGGGCCCCCACGGCTCGCTCGATTTGTTGCCCATCTTCACGGCTCGTGTTACGTGGCACCATGCCCTCCATCGATCATGACGGCCCGGTTCAGCTCCTCGAAAACGCCCCCGACCTGTCCCCCCGCCTGCTGCGCGC
>JBBRLA010000347.1:0-8861 GCA_038231615.1 Polyangia bacterium
ATGGCCGAGACGCGCATGCCCCTGCTCGAAGCCTGGTTCGACGACGCGTTGATCCTCGCCGACGAAGAGGCGCTGCGCAGCCTGGTCGCCACCATCAAGAGCACCCCGCCACCGCCCACGCCATAGCCACCACGACTGGCTGCTGCGCTGGCCAGGCGACGCCGAAAGCAGGAACTCGCTTTTCGCTGACCGGGGCGGTAGTTTACCGGCGCCGAGCCGAATCCTGGGCGTGGCCCGTCAGTCAGTCGGCGAAGAGCGCGGATTCCGAGGTGGCGCTGGTGTTGAACTTGGAAAGGTTATTTTTTTACAGCGCCCAAGGGTGTCCCGCGCAGCGGAAGCCCAGGTAGTCGAACCAGTAGCGAGGAGGTAGAGCGCCGCCAAAATACTCGCGATAATCCGCACGCGCTTTCTGTTGACCATCGTACTCATCGGGGTGCCAGGAACCGCCACGCACCACATGATGGGACGAATCTGAACAAGTGTTCAAACTATAATCTTCGCAATAGTTGCTCTCCGTCCATTCCTCCACGTTGCCGGCCATGTCCTTCAGGCCAAAGGCGCCATCTTGGAACTGCCCGGCCTTGCAGGTGCCGCCGCGGTGGTCAATGCAGGCTTTCTTCGCTGACCACTCATTGCCCCAGGGGTAAATCCAACCTTTGGGCCCCCGGGCCGCGTACTCCCATTCCTTCTCGGTCGGCAACCTTTTTCCCACCTTCTGGCAATAATTCCGTGCCTCGTTCCAGTCCACGCAATTGATGGGGTGGTCCTCCCGTCCAGCCCGGCCCCAGTTGCAAGATTCATTTACATTTATATATGGCTTCTTGCATTGTTTCTTCTCCACGCAGTCCCGATAGGCTGCCACGGTCACCTCGGTGATGTCCATCCAGTAACTACCCAGGTCCACCTCATGGGGCTGGTATGTTTTATATTTATCGACCACTTTCGTTCGGTCGGCTACTCCCGTAAGGTTAATGTGTGGTAACCCCTGTAAAACTCTGTGATCCACCTCCCCCACCCGCACCTTGCCCGCACGGATGAGGACCATTTTGCCCGGGACCGGGATTGAGGACGAAGGTTGCAGCGGGTCCACCGGGACTCTGGTGTCCTGTCCCGCCACCACGCGGACAGTCTTTTTCCAGGGAGGGGCCAGGGCCCGGTGGACCTCCACTTCATGTTCGCCCTCACCGAGGTTATGCACTACAGCGGGCACCAAACCCCGAGGCAGGCCGTCGACTAACACTTCGGCGCCGGCCTCCGCGCTGACCAGCACCGTGCCGGTGCGGACCTCGGGCACCAGTTGCAATTCCAGTTCCTGAGTCTCGGTGCGCCCCGGCTGAATCGGAAGTTCGACTTCCTTGCTCTGATAGCCCGGCGCAGTCAGTACGACATGGATCATTCCCTGGTCCTGGCCCCGCCATTCCCTGAACTCCGGCTCCACCCGCGTCGGGAGGACAGTGACCCGCGTCCCAGGGGCAGCAATCCGCGAGGCAGCGAACTGCACCCCCCCAAACATAGTGCTCCCGATTCCAAAGATCGGCGCCTTGACTCGCAGCCGCACGACCCAGTAGACCGGCTGGGCCGGGAATGCATACGTCTTGTCCTCACCGGGGCCCAGGGTCAGCCCTTTCGGCGGATCATAGTAAGGCGAGTCGATGGCCATGCGCACCCGGCCCGGTTGCAGAGACAGCACCCGCCCATCCCAGGGCACGCCGTTGATGCGCACTTCCTTCGGCACCAGCGGCGGAAAGATCTTCAGCGTGAGCCGCGCCGGTCGCGTGTCCATCTCGATGGGCGGCCCCTCATCTATAATGGAGAGCGTATAGGTCTCGTTCTCCGGTACCTGGACATCTTGAGCCACCGCTTCATAGCCCGGCACTTGCGCCGAGATCGCCTCGGTCCCCGCCCGCACCCGCAGGGGTTGTCCGGCGTGCCCGTTCCTGCTCTGACCCGTGCTGTCGGTGACCCGGTATGGCACGGGCCCCAGATCCTGCCCCTTGCGAGATATGAAATGCAGGTTGAGCTGCCCGTACGCGGGCAGTGCCTGCCCCGGCACCCGCACCTGATTGCTATGGGCGAGCCGCGGGCCATCGAGAGGTGCCCGAATATGGTAGAGCCGGGGCTGGGGATCTGTCGGAAGCCGCACCTCGGCGGTGCTGTCGGCCCGCAACGTTACCGACCGGTTTTCGTCCTTGAGCCCGACAAGCTTCGCGTCCCGCGGTGCCCCCGGAAGCCCTCGCACCAATAGGGTCGCGCCGCTCTCGTCATGGGCGACCACCTTCAATTGATAAAGCTGCCGATGTTCGCGCAATTCCCGGGGCACCAGGCCCAAACCCCACACGCCCAGCCAGCACGCCGCCGCCAGCGACGCCCCGAAGGCCAGTTCCTGCCAGCTCGGCCACGGCCAGGGTCCGCCAGGTGGCGGCAACGAGGGTGAGCCGCCCTGCCCTTTCAGCGGCCCCCGCCCCTCGGCCATGGCCACCACCAGATGGACCACGTCCCGCTCCAGCTCTCGCGCCACGGGCGGCGCGATCGGCACAGTCGGCTTGCCCAGGGGCCGCGGCGCTCCCGGCACCCCCAGGCGGCCCAGGTCTTCCAGCAGGTCCGGCCACAGCACCCCGCGGGCCAGGGACGAGAGCCGCGCGACGGCCCGGCGCATGGTGCCGAAAGATCCATCGGCATCGTGGATGTAAATTTCTTGCAAGGCGCAGTCCCGCTGCCAGTACAGGTGGGCCGCGCTGCCCTCCGCCGGTTTTGAGCGATTCAGCACGCGCAGAAGGTCCTGCCGCACGACCTCGTCGCGCCCCGGCTCCAGCACCCGCAGCTCGTCAATCAGTTGCGAGAGTTCTTCGGGCGAAAAGCGCATGGTGGCAAAGGTCGGATCGAGCCCGCCTGCCAGGATCTGCAAAAGCCCCTGCGGCGGCACTTCGGGGCAGTGGCGCTGGCGCAGCCATTCTGCCAGGAGGGCGTCGGCGCCAGGCCACAGGCAAAGCAGGCGCATGAGGCGCCGCAGATCCCGTTCTGGCACCGGCCGCGGTTCCTTCACGGGAGGCGGCAGCACGCCGGGATCCACGGACAGGTCCGCGGCCACCGCCAGAAAGCCGGCGCGGCACAGAGGCCGCACCGGAAAGGGGAAGCGCCGCTTCAGGAGCAGCGAGGGCCATAGTTGGCGCAGGGGCGCCGGATGCAGCCAGCTCCGGCGGGGAAATTCGCGGGCCAGGACCGGCACCCAGCTTGCCATGCCGCTGCGCGTTCGCACCCGATCGCCGGTGCTGATGATCAGCAGGGGGTGGCCCTGAAAGGGGCGCAGCGCCTCGTCACGCGGCTGCGTCGGCCCTTGCGGGGTCTCGGCGAGGCGCTCGGCGCTGCCGCAGAAGTAGCGCAGGGTCAGCGGCACTCCCTGTCGCGAAAGGCCGGTCAAAAGGGCGGTGATCGAGCGGGTGAAGCGCCGGGTGTGGTGATCGGTATCCAGCAGCACCAGGAGGGTCCGCCGGGTCCGCCGGGGATTCAGGTAGAGGCGGGTCAGAAGGCCGGTGCGCCCGATGTGCCGGGTGGTGCGCTCGCCGTCCAGCCGGTTGCCCTGCCCACGCGTGGCCGCCTGCCGGCACAGAAGCACCGCCAGTTCCTCGATGTCCTCCCTGGGAATGGGCGGGGACAGGCCCGGGAGATCGAGCTGATAGCGGTGCGGCCCGGGAAGGGCCGAGAGCCCCTCGTTGGCCTGGCGGAACGCCAGATCCCGCTGCCGCTGCCTGCGCCGGTGCAGATACGAGAAGAGGGCGGCCAGAAGGAAAAGCGCCCCGCCGGCCGCGGCGGGTTTTCCGTAATGCAAAACGGGCGGCAGCTTTGGCAGATCGGGGGGATCGTCGATGACCCCGTCGGGAGGATCGGCCGGGGGCCCGAGATCGGGCGGTTCAGATGCGTTGGAGGCAGAGGGGGCCAGGTCGGCGGAAGGCCCAGCGTCCGGGATGCCAGAATCCGCCCCGAGCGAAGCCGATGTCCCAATCCCCAAAAGCCGGGACAGACCCAGCCCCAGACCCGCGAAGAGCACTGAGGCCAGGAGCACTTGAATCAGGCGCCGCCGTCCTGACTGCACCGATGAAGCCTGTCCCGCCAGCCGCGCCGGTCCCGATGGCGCCACAATTGGACCCGCCGCGCCCGGCGTCCCGGCCGTCGCCGCTTCCACCGCGCCCAGTCCCGCGGCGGTGGGCTTCATCCTGCGCAGCTCCGCCACGGTGACATCGTCGCCATCCCCGCCTTCGGTAAAGTGAGCGTCGAAGATCTCGCGCACCGTCTGGGCCTTGATGCGATCGTGCCCGAGCAGCGCCGCCACCGCCGCCCGCAGTTCGTCGCGGCGCAGGGAGTCCCCGGCCAGGGTCAAAAGGCGCAGCAGGCGCTGGTGTTCCCGCACCCCCACCTGCACGTCCCGCGCTCGCAGGGCTTGCAGGAATTCGGAAAATGGCAGGCCGGGTGCCATCGGGTCTACCGATCACCCCGATCAGCGCCACCATCCCCGCCGCCACGGCCCCCACCATCCGCCCGCGCCCCGTCGCCACGGCCGCCTGCCGCCCGGCGCACCGCCTTCACGTCATCTCGGCTCTTCACCAGCGCCCCCAGCGAGGGCAGCTTCGCCAGCGCCACCTGATCGCCCAACTCCTTCAAATCCACCTGCGCCCGCAAGAGCACCCGCACCCAGCCGATCAGCTCCGCGGTGCCCGGCTGCCGGTGCAGCCCATCCACCGCCCGCAGCTTCAGGAACCGCCCCACCGCCTGCTCCACCAGCGCCGCCGTGGCCTCCGCCACCCGCTGTGCCAGGATCTCCGCCAGCAACTTCTGCCCGGGGAACTCGATGTAATGAAACACGCAGCGCCGCAGGAACGCCTCGGGCAGTTGCCGGGCGGCATTGCTGGTGATGATCACCACCGGCCGCAGCGGCGCCGGGGCGGCGTACGACTCGCCGGTCTCGGGGATGATGAAGGCCATCTGCTCCATCTCGTCGAGCAGATCGTTGGGGAAGTCCGAGGGCGCCTTGTCCACCTCGTCGATCAGCACCACCCGCTGGCGGCTTTCCTTCTCGGCGCAGCGGATGGCCTCGCCCAGGGCGGAGAACTGGCGGTAGTGGGTGGGATCGTGCTCGACCCGCTCGCTCTTGCGCTGCACGTCGTAAAGGCGCAGCAGGTGATCGAAGCGGTACAGGGCGTCGCGGCCCTGGTGGTCGCTGCGGGTGTGAAAGGGCAGCACTTCGCCCAGGCCCAGCTCCGAGGCCACCGACCAGGCCAGGGAGGACTTTCCGCAGCCGGGGTCCCCTTCCAGCAGAAGCGGCTGTCCCAACAAGAGGGCGGTGTTCACCGCCGCCACCAGGTCCGGGTCCGCCAGGTAGCGGCCGTCTTCGTTGCGACTGATCGGCGGCCGGTCCTTCGGGGGAATGCCGTCGCCGCGATAGCGCCTGAACGGATGCGATGCGGTGGCTTGCTCCATGGTCACTCCGTGTCTTCCGGTCCCTGCCACAGGTAGCGGTCCAGCTCCTGCAAAATGAAGTTTAGCACCCGATCGGGGTTCTTGCCCCGCCCCAGGGCCGCGTCCACGAAACCCTGGCGGCGATCCTCCGGCATCTGGATGATGTGGCAGAAGCGCCGGATGTCGTCTTCCTTGATGATCGCCAGATCGCGCAGCAAAAGGATCGGCAGGTGGCGGTCCTGCTGCCGAAGAAGCTGGGCGATGAGGGCGCGGGCGCGGCCCCGCTGCTCGGCCAGGCGGGTCCAGTGGGGCGCACGCAGGCCGCGCAAGAGGCGCAACGGGCCGGCCACCACCCGATCCAGCAGCCCGGCGGGGTGCCAGGCGATGGGCTGAAAGACCTTCAGTCCCCCCGACCCCTTTCCCTGGCGGCGGGCCTCGGCGAGCCACTCGGGCAGCCATTCGGCATAATATCGCACCAGGGCCTGGTAGTCGGCGACGGTGGGCTGGAGGGTGTTGTGCAGGACGATCAGGTTTTGTTCTGAAAGCAGATCGGCCAGGCGCTGGGGCAGGCCCTGTTCCGAGGTGTCCAGGCGATCGGCCAGGGCGGCGGCGAAGCGGGCCTTGGTGCGAGGGAAGGGCTCGGGCCAGGGGACGTATTCCACCCGGCGCGGGGGCAGTTCGGGCAGGCCGACGTCCACCCGGGCCAAAAAGAAGGCGTGGCCCTGGTCGTCGGCGCCGGGGACCAGCACCACCTCGTCGAGGGCGGTCTGGGCCAGGTCGAGCACGGTGCCCCACTGTCGGGTCCGATCGCAGTCGAGGGCCCGGGGGTTGTCCACCCGCCAGCCGAGCAGGCGGTCCTGCCGATCCTGGCGTTCCATCTCGTCGGGGTCGGGCCGGGCCAGTACCCGCACCTTCTCGCGCACTGCCCGGACCACTTGGGCCAGGGCGACGTCCAGGCTTTTGTGCTGCTGCACCGGCACGGCGGGCACGATCGGCAGATGGCGGGGCGGCTGATAGTCCACCGCCCGCAGGCGCACCAGGAGCGACGGCGCCCCCTGGTTCTGCGCGATAAGATCGATCAGGTCGGCGTGGGCCTGTAGGTAAGACGAGGAAAGGAGCAGAAGGCGCAGGTCGGCGTCCAGGAATTGCCGGCGCAGTTCGTGGGGGTCGGTGCCGGCGGTGATGTTCCACAGGGTGCAGCGTCCCAGATTCAGGAGCGGCGCCAGGTGCTGGCGCAGGCGGGCAACGAGGTCCAGATCCTCGGAGTCGGTGCTGTGGCTGATGAAGATTCGGACCGGGATGGCTGCACCCATGGGCCGGGCAGCTTACCATGGGGAGGAGATCGGGCGTCACCAGATGGTTTTAGGCACCCGCCTTCCGGTGTCAAGGTCGCCGCGCTGGCTCAACGCAAGCCGAGGACGCCGTCAGACCAGCCGGGGGCCGCCGCTGCCCGGCTGGGCGCTTGCGGACACGTCCGAGAGGACCGACGGGGCGGCCGGGTTTTTCTGCTGGAAGTGCCGCGCCGCGGCAAAAAGCGCCTCTCGGGGCAGCACGATGCCCTGGCGCCACCGCATGGCGGTCTCCAGCATCGCCGCGTCCGCCGTGGCGGTATCGGCGGTCTGCGCGGCGGTGGCGCGCTGCCCGGCAATCTGGGTCTTGCGCTGCAGCGCGGCCTGAATGACGTTCTCCAGTTCCACCAGCGCCGGGGCGAAGCAGTTGAGCAGGTGGTCCTTCTCGACCTGAGACACGGCGGGATCGTTCATGCGGCCATCGATGGCGGTCACCGCCCGATCCAGCAGAAAGACCATGAATGCACCCACGATCGACCGCTGATCCATGCCGGCGTTGGTCAGCTTCATGCCAAGGACCTTGAAGCTGGTGAAGAGGCGCCGCTTGGCCATCAGATCGACCAGCTTCTCGGGACCCACGGCACTGCCCGCGGGGACCGGCCCCACCGATGGCGTCGGGCCCAGCGCCACCACCCGCAGGGCGTCGGCCACGGTGACGGCGAAGCTGGAAAGCTGCGGCATGAGCTGGCGCAAGTAGATGCCTCTTTGCACGGCATTCATCGACCACAGCGGCAGGAACTTGTCGACCAGGACCGCCACGGAGGTGGTGGTCCGGTTCAACGCATCGGGGTCCTGCCGAAGCACCGCGTCCACCATGTCCACCCCACCGGGGGCCGTAGTGGCGCCCACGCGGACGGTGGCCAAGGTCTTGGGCAGCGGGGCCCGCTGCATGGTGGCGATGAGCCGTGGATCGATGCGGCCGGTGATCTGCGGGCCCGGCGCGACACCGGACTTTTTGTGCCCGGGGTGTTTCGCATGGGTCGCGTGTTTCGCATGGGTCGCGTGGGTCGCGTGGCCGGGGGCATGGCCCGTCTGCCCCGGCACCGGCGGGATTATGGGGGGTTTTGGTGGTTTGACTGGCTGGCTCACAGGATCTTTCCTCCCTTGTGCTGCGCTTCGTTGACAAAGGCGTCCACGACCTTGATCAGGTCGGCGTTGGACTGTCCTTGCTGGGCCTGATCCAGGTAGGGCTGTTTGGCGTTGGCGCTGGTGTTCTGCGCCTGCTGCTGCTGCTGGAGATAATCGTCGTAGAAGCGGAAGGCTTCCTCGAAAATCATGGCCAGGCTGGAGCGCCGATCCGCCGGCTGCTTCAGGTCCTGCACCTGCTGCCGGACCTGCCTCACGGTGGTCAGGCACAAGTCCTGTGCCGCCGCCCCGGCCAGGGCCTCGCCGAGCTGGCCGCCCTGATCGACGATCTGCCCGGCATAGACCAGGCGGCCGATGGCCTGATCCAGGGTCACCGCGCCGGTAAAGGCAGCCGGGGTGGCCTGGATCTCCTCGGCGATCTCCGGCGCCTGTGCCAGCCCGTCGGCCATCAGGGAAAGCACCCCGTAGATATCCGGAAAGCGCTGCCGGCCCACCGCCTGGGGATCGATGTCGGCGGGGTCGGGGTGCAGCACGTGGGTCAAAAGGGTCGTAGCCTGTTCCAGGCCGGCGGCCAGATCCGAGGTCGGGACTTGCAGGGTGAGATCGGGGTTGGGCTTGCGGACCTCGATCACTCCACGGAAGGCCTCCAGCAGCGTGGTCAGGTTGTCGTGTGTCTCCATAGCAATCTCTTTCGTCTAGTGAATGCCCGCATCCCAGCATGGCCGCCCGCGCAGGTCAATGCCCAAATGCATCGCAATCGACTCAACGCAAGACATCTGTACAGTGGGATTCTATATGCTCAGTATGAAAATTTTGCCCGCTCCGAGCAAAGCGTATAAAAAGCATACGCCCCCGTCCATGCTCCGGCCCGGTTGAATAGCAATTCCGATCCCAATCCGATCCGATCCGATCCCCAATCAAGAAGCACCTGGCCGGAGCAGATTTTGGCGCACCCCCACAGCGACCGAGGGAGCG
>JBBRLA010000348.1:0-8834 GCA_038231615.1 Polyangia bacterium
CAGCGCGGACAGGAGTTCCAAGGAGCATCCCCAGTCCGCCGCCCCTTGTGCTTCCGCCACCTCACCGACCTGGGCCACCCTGGCAAGCATCCCCAGGTCGGCGCGACCGGGATACTCCAGGTTCCTGGGCAGGTAGCGGGCTGGTCCTTTTAGTTAGGGCTAGTGATACACACCCTGTAGGACAATTGCGTGCATAGGGGCAGGAGGGAGGGCGGGAGAGCTGACCATGGCAGGTTTGTTCAAGATGTCAGGACCGTCCCCAATCCTCCGTAGGTAGGCATTAACTAGATCGAGGAGGGACTCACCAGGCACAAAATACGATACACAATCCGTAGAGCGCATCGTTCACGTAGGCAAGAATCAGTTGGATCGCACCGAGTCCTATCATTGCCATAATCCAGCCCCGACCGTTAAATTTTCGCAAAAATACAATCAAATACGTAGCCAAAAAATAATAGGAAAAAACAAACGGAAAGCGAATGATTCCGGAACCATCTTTATTAAATAATTGAAACAAAAATGCAGGTACCGCACATAGCCAATAATAAGTCAAGAAAATCAACCTGTGTTCGTAGTGGATTGATTCTAGTGACCCAAAAAATAACATTAATGCCAAAGGAGCAAAAATCAATACGAGCGAATTTTTTTTACAATAATTAGACAGTATCATTTTTTAACTCCTCTCAATTGCCCGCCAACCCTTTGAATTTCACTTTGCACACCGGCGCTATATTTTCCACTTTTATCAGCGACCACTCGATCTGCAGCATCGCCGACAGCCTTTCCCTTGCTCTTGCCGGAAGCAAAAGGATTGCCTAGTGTGCCAACTTCGCCTTTTACTGCTCCGCCTGTCAGCTCTTGTCGAATGGCACAGGCAGCTGCCTTCGATAAATCGATGCCATTCTTTTTTGCTGCATCTTGGAGTCCACTTTCGATTGCGTTATTAAGTTTCCCATCATACAGCCCGGTCGGATCCCAGCCGTTTATTGGATCCGAAAAGACGTAATCGAACAGATTTGTATCGTTTCCATCGAAGCGAATCGGATCTTTCGCGGTCCACCGCCCGGTTTCCGGGTCATAGTCCCGGGCCCCGAAGCGCACGAGCTTCGTGTCGCGATCATAGAGCCCGCCGGCGAACCCGAAGGGCTGGAAGCCGGGGTTGGTGTCTTGCACGACGTTGCCGAATTCGTCATGGCTCATTTGCTGGGCCATCGCGCCTGTCGCAGCATTGACAACCAGGCGGGGGCTGCCCAGGTGGTCGGTGAGGATGCGATAAGGGGCCCCGCCCTTGACCATATAGTCTGGCACGTTCGGGCGGCTGCCATAGACAAAGCGGCTGACAACATTGTTAGCGCCGTCGAGTTCGGCCACCGGGGCGAGCTGGTCTCGATACAGGAGCCCCTGCAAAAGGGTCCCTCCCACCTTCTTCCCGATACGCCGGTTCCTTCCATCGAAGACGTAGGCGATCTGCGTTCCAGTTGATAAGGTCACGCTCATCAGGTTGCCCTGGACATCGTAGCCGTAGCTGCCGCCGGTGGGGCCGGATTTGCCCTGAAGTTCGCCGTTTTGCGTGTACCCGATAGCCTCGGTGCCGTATTGCAAGAGGCGATCCTGCGCGTCATAGGTCGCAGTCACGGTACCAGCGAGGTTGGTGTAGCTCACACGGTTGCTATTGCTGTCGTAGGCATAGGTCCCCGTGGTGACGCCGTCTGTCTGTACCTGGGTCAGCCGCCCCGCCGCATCGTAGCTGTAGGCGTAGGTGTGGCTTGTTCCCAGGATGGTCTCGGTTTTTTGCGTGATCCGACCCAGGGCGTCGCGCGTGTACCCCACGCCAAGGAGCGCCCCGGCTCCATAGCTCGCCTGGTAGGTGGCGAGTTCGCCGTAGGTACTGTAGGTCGGCGAGTCACTGACCCCGCCGACGCTGGTCCCGGTCAGCCAGCCGTTGTTGGCGTTCCGCGCGATGGTCAACGCTCCGGCTCCGACCAGGAGTCCGTCGTTGTCATACTGGTAGTTGACCGTATTTCCCGTGTCCACGCTCTCGCTGGCGATGCGCAGATCGCTGTTGTAGCCGATGTGCAGGCTGCCGATCACCGTGCCGGAAAAGGCCACGTCGGTCAGAATCGGGCCGTCATATGCGTATTGGAGCATCCCTCCGTCCGTTGCCGTGATGCCGGTCAAGAGGCCCTTGGCTGTGTCATAGGCATAGCTCACCTGTCCCGTCGGCAAACTGACGCCAGTCCGTCGACCGCCCGGATCGTAGGAGTAGACCAGGGAGAGCCCGTCGGGTCGCATGATCTGCACGAGTTGCCGGTCAAGATTGTACCCATATTGGGTCGTGGTGCTTCCCGCTCCCAGGTCAGGCGGGGTGTAGGTCAGCGCAAGCTCGACCGCGGAGTAGCTCATGGCGTGAGCCGGTCGCCCTGGCGGGCTCAGGGCGGTCAGGTTGCCGCC
Organism: Polyangia bacterium; assembly: GCA_038231615.1. Classification (GTDB taxonomy): domain Bacteria; phylum Myxococcota_A; class Polyangia; order Palsa-1104; family JAEUJZ01; genus JBBRLA01. The sequence goes on from JBBRLA010000348.1 coordinate 2,452, forward strand.
GGGATCATGTTGGAACTGCACGATTCGGCCATCGGCCAACGTCTGCTGGGTCACGCGACCCAAGGCATCGTACAGATAGGTCACCACCCGCCCCAGCGGATCGGTGATGTTCGCCAGATTCCCCAGGCTGTCATAGGTCAACCCATAGACTCGGGTCCCCATGCTTGACTGGACAATTCGACCCTGCGGATCGTATCCATACTGCTCCGCGGCCAGTCCCGAGCTTTGCACGGACAACACGCGTCCTTGTCCATCGAGCACCTGGGTGGATTGCCGGCCCACTGGGCTGGTCAAGGTCCAGGTGCGGGCCGCGGCATTGTACCCGATGGAAGTGCTTTGTCCGTTCTGCTGCGTGACCTCTGTATAGCTGCTCACGCTCAGTGGATCATTGGGGTTGGAGAGGGTCACGCTGCGCATGGTCCCGTAGTTCGCCGTCAAGCCGCTGGGCGTTTGGAGGCTGTACGACTGCGGCACGGGTGCGCCCAGGCTGAAGCGCGGATCGGGTCCGGTCATCTGAGTCACCTGGCTGCCGTCCGCCAGTGTGGTCGTAAAGCTGCCATCGGGGTGGCTCTGCACCGCGCTGACTTGGCCTGAGGGGGACACATTTGTCTGGCTATAGTTGTGTCCCCCCTGATTGACGGTCTGATAGGTTATCGTCCGCCCCATCGCCGTGGTGCTCGACACGCTCCATCCTTGCGCGGTGGAACTCCGAGACAGCGCCAAGTAGCCTCCCGCCGGATCGGTATCCTGGGTCAGCTTCCCAGTAGCATCGTAGGTCATGCTGTGCATGCCTCCGAGGACGTCGGTATACCCGGTCAGCCGGCCCCAAGAATCGTACGCCATCGAGACCGGATGTCCCGCCGGGTCGGTGACGCCCGAAAGGTATCCGCTTGTGCCCATCTGGAGCATCGTGATCTGGCCGAAGGGCGCCATGATGGCCTTCGGGTTTCCGCTTACATCCCGTTGGATGGTCGTGGTGTTGCCACTGCGGTCCGTTACGCCGCCGAGGTGCCCGGCGGTGTCATAGGCGAACTGGTACACGATGACGCCGGTGACGGCATCCACCGTGCGCAGGTGCTTGCCCTTGCCGTCGAAGACGTAGACCTCGCTGGCGTCCTGCGCCGGGATGCGGATCTCGCCGGTGCTATATGCCGACCAAGGCGGCGCCACCTTGCGGATCCGGTTCTGTCCGGCGTCCGAGATGTACAGACTGCCGTCCGGGCTCAGCGCCACCCGCCCGGGGAAGTACAGCTGCGCGCCGGTGGCCGGGCCGCCGTCGCCGAGCGGACCGCCGCCGTCGTGCCCGGCCACCGTCGTGATCGTCCCGTCGGACGTCACCCGCCGGATCCGCGAGTTCCCGGTGTCGGCGATGTACAGGGTGCCGTCCGCGGCCAGCGCGATCCCGCGGTTCAGGTTGAATCGCGCCGAAGTCGCCGGGCCTCCGTCTCCGTCGCCGCCCACATCCGAGGTGCCCGCCATTGTGCTGATGATCCCGCTCGGCGTCACCTTCCTGACCCGCCCGTTGCCCGTGTCCGAGATGTAGAGCGTGCCGTCCGCGGCCAGGGCCAGTCCCCAGGGCGCCTCCAGCTTCGCCGAGGTCGCCGGGCCGCCGTCGTTCAGATTGTAGATCGCCTGCGACTCACTGCACGCCGCCTGCCCGGCGACCGTGAAAATCATCCCGTTGGTGCCGATCTTGCGTACCCGGCAATTGCTCGCCACCTGCTGCCCGGCCACCACCTGGACGTCGCCGAGGTAGATGCTGCCATCGGGCGCCACCAGCACGGCATGCGGTCCATAGAGCACCGAAGTGCTGGCCTGGATGTTATCGGCTCCATTGGTCCCGGCCCCAGCCATTGTGGAGATAATGCCCGCCGGCGACACTTTGCGCAGCCGGTTGGTTCCGCCGTCCACGATGTACAGGCTGCCATCGGGCCCCAGCGCAAGCTCCGAGGGCGAGGACAGCTGCGCCGAGGTGGCCGGGCCTCCGTCTCCGCCGCTGCCGCTTGTGCCATTGCCCGCCACCGTGCTGATCGTCCCGTTGGGGGCGATCTTGCGCACGCAGCGGTTGCCGGTGTCGCTGAAGTAGAGACTGCCGTCAGGCGCCGCCAAAAGGCCGGTGGGATTGTTGATCTGCGCCGCGACCGCCGGCCCCTGGTCTCCGCCAAAGCCCGCCACGCCGGTGCCCGCCACCGTGCTGATCACCGGGGCCAGGGCTGTCGCCGTCCTGCGGGTGCCGTCGCCCTGATAAAGGACATGCGCCGCCGGGTCGTAGCCGTGGTGGACCGACAACTCCCATCCTCCCAGCCCCGCGGCATCCGGGGTCAGCGCGCCCACGGAGCCGTGCCATTCGTTCCATAGCATCGCCTCCTGCCGCGACCAACTGACGGTGATCGGAGGGCCGTTCTGCCCGAAGCGCAGGGTGCTGCCATATTGGGCGTTGTAGACGTAGCCGGTGCGCACGGTGACCGGCTGCGCACCTTGCACCGGGCGGCCGAAGGCGTCCATGCCGTCCCAGGTGAAGGTCGTGTTCTGGTTGAGCGTGGTGGGAAAGTCCTGGCTGATCAGCCGCCCGGCCACATAGACCTCCAGCGTGATTCGTTTGAGCGAGGCGGGGACGGACGCCCCGGTCAGGGGGATGGTCACGGTGTAGTTGTCTTGGTAGCCGGGGACTCGGTTGCTGCGATAGTGCAGTCTGTGGGCCGTGCCATTGACCGGCACGTCTTCCCCCAATACCTGTTTTTGCACGTCGATAGTCGAGTGTCCCGTAAGCTGGCAATCTGGGCAGTCCGACGTCGCGGAGTCGGTTCCCGGCGGGCTGGTCTGCGCGTCGCCGGGCGGCACGTCGCACCAGTTGTTGTCGTAAGCAGTGAAGTGCAAAAGGGGCACGCGCCAAAGTCCCTGCCCCGGTGGGTAGAGACCCGCCAGCGTCTGCCGCTCGGCGTCGCTGATGCCCAGGGCGGCCAGGGCGTCGGGGCCCTCGGCCACGCCGTCGCCGTCCAGGTCCAGCACGGCCAGGCCGCTGCCATCGTTGTCCAGCACGCGGACGATCCGGCCGCTCTGGGTGGGGACCCAGGCCCCGATTTGCCGATCGTAGTACCCGGTCGGCACCGGGCCTCCATCGGGGAAATGGAGGAAGTTTTCCAGGTAGAAGACCACCGGCCTGTCGAAATTGACCTGAGTGGCCCCGGCCGCCACGGCCTCATCGACGCTGAACTCGGTGGCATAGGTGTAGGCGCTACCGGTGGCCAGGCTGGCCGGCATGGCGTCGGGGCCCGTGCGGCCGGCAGTGAACTCGGTGGCTCGCACGGTCATCGTCGGCAGGGCCTGCTGGGAGCCGTCGGGCAGCACCATGGTGGCGCTGATCGCCGGGTCGAATAGCAGCGTTGCCTGGCGCGTACCATCCTCATCGCTGGAGACGCTGCCGCGGGCGACTTGCAGGCCGCTTCCGGCCAGGGCTGAGCGGTGGACGCCCGCCGTCTCTGGGAGGTTGCTCATCCCCAGGCGGACCGCCGTGGCGCTCGGGTCGTAGGGGGCCAGCACCACGGGTTTGATGATGCTGTAGTCGAGCCAGGGGACGTTGGTGGTGCGCTGGGACGGCAGAAAGCCAGGCTTCTGATAGTCGATAGTCAGGGTTCCGCCGCCATTCACGGCCAGGTCGAAGACCCCGTCGGCGCGGCTCGCGGTCCGGCCATATTCCGGGTGGTTGAGGACGGTGATGCCCACCCCGGGGATCGGTTGACCGGCGCGGTCCTTGATCTGTCCGCGGACCACGGCGACGCGGTGTCGCTCCAGCACTTCCTTCTTGAGCCCCGTCTGTACCGCGGTCGGTCCTTCATAAAGGAAGCGCGAGGCGTCATAAAGATGCGTCGGGGTGGTCCGATCCAGTGGGGGGGGGTACAGGATCGGGACCGGGCTGTCGGCGAGCACGGCGGGGCGATCGCAGGTGGACTGGGTCAGAAACAGGGCGGATAGGAGCATTCCCGGCAGAAAGGGGCGAAATGAGGCGTACATAAATTCCTCCAACGGACTTTTACAAACTGAGGCAAGCGAATGATCGGGCATGCGCCGTGCCACGACGATGGGTGAAGGCGGCTCCAAGGAATCCGGGGATTTGCGGAACCGGCGGCGCGGCGGGTGACAAAAAGGGGCCGGGAATGCGCCGATTTTGGGCCTCTCGGTCCAAACCGGGGTCGATTGTCCCCGTCCCTTCCAGAGATCCTTGCACCACGCCGGGCCCTGCTTATATGGGTCAGGCCATGATGACCCCCCAGACGACCTTCTGAGTGTAGGTAAATCTGCTCCTCATAAATACATGTCGTCTGCCACCCGATCAAGCATCAGACTGAACCTCCCCATTGCCATTCTCTTCCTCTTCGAGGCCATAGCAAGCCCGCAGCATCGTCGCCGCATCCTTGCACCACGCCTCTGGCGAGGCGTCAAGCTGGGTAATGATCCCAGACGCCTTGCGCCGGAAGTGCAGCGGTGGCGGTTCCCGCGGTCCCATGCCGAACGCGAGCCACGCAGGAGACACCCCCAAGGCGCGGGCCAGCTTTTCAACGACTTCCAGCGTCGCGGCGTTCCGCTCCACCTCGATGTTCTGCGGTGTGCCGATCCCGACCTCCGCCCGCAGCGCCAGGGCGCGGAAGCTGAGCCGCTGCGCCTTGCGCTCTTTCTTTAGTCGGTCTGATAGCCCTTGGTGCAGAGGGTTACGTTTACCTCGGGTCACCAAATCAGAAAGCATCCTTACGAGTAGAACTAAAAGTTATGATTATTTCATACGAATGTGAAGACTTTTCTGGACATGTTGTTGGCATGGAAGTAGGTTCCTCCGTACCTCCATGCCCGCGGTCCATCAGATTTCCAGTTCTGGAGTTTCCGACGAGCGGCCCCACATCGGGTCGCTCATTCGCGATGCCCGCACCAGGGCGCGCATGACTCGCGCCACCCTGGCGGCGCGGGCCGGCGTCTCCGAGAGCACGCTGAAGAACCTGGAGGCTGGCCGCCATCACGCCACCCACACCACCCTCAGCCTCCTGTGCGCCGTCCCCGAACTCCAACTGGAGCTGCCCCACCTGCTATACGCCCCCGGCCTCATCAAAACTGAGGCCGGCCCGCCCCTCAACTGCTGGCTCGCCCCGGGCTTCGAGCCCCTCAAGATGCTCAAGGAGCTGGTCCAGCAGATCGACGGCCGCGGTGGCCACATCGAACAGTCGTATCTCTATCTGGACCACATGAGCGCAGCATGCTGGTGTGCGATCGCCGACCAGGAAGACTACGCCATGGCACAGCACAGCATGCCCATCGACCGCGCCGCGACGCAGATCCTGGCCTCGGTGGGCGGCGCTGGCATCGATGTAATCGGCCTGGGCTGCGGAGACGGCAAGAATGAGGTCCGGCTGGTCCAGCACCTGCTGGAGCGACCTGACCACGGCGACGTGCGGTTATTCTTGCTGGACATCAGCCAGCCCCTGCTCAGCGTCGCCTACAAGCACGCCACCGAGGTCCTGGGACATCAGCCCGGAATCTCCATCTCGGCGGTGCAGGGAAACTTCCACCACCTGCCGCGCTACACCCAGCTCCTCTATGTCCCGGAGCGGGGCCACCGGCGTCGGGTGATCTGCCTTTTTGGTGGGACCCTGGCGAACCTGGACAACGAGGTGCTCTTCGTGCGCAACAGCCTGGTGGGATTCGCCCCAGACGATTTGCTCTTGATCAACACCAGCCTGGCGGTGGCGCCCGCTGACCGGCCCGAGGAGATCCGGCGCAAGGACCCGCGCCTATCGGGACGGACCCCTCCAGGTTGGCAGCGGCGTTACGAAGAATGGCTGACTGGCCCCATCAAGCGGTACGGCAAAGAGGTGACCGGGATAGACTTCACGTCGGCGCTGGATCTGGCGTCCTGCCCAGTGCCGGGCAGCTATGCCATAGAGGTGCGAGCCCGGGTGCGATCCGCGGGGGACCAGCAGCGAGAGTTTTCCATCTTTCGGGTGAAACGGCACGACTGCGTCCAGTTGATTGAGTGCCTGAAAGAGCTGGGCTGGGGTCCGCTGGACGGATGGCGCTATGGCGACGAGGCGGAGGGTTCCTGTGCTCGGTTGCTCTACCTATTTCGACGCCGCGATCGGCAGTCGCAGGACGCCTGAGCCGGGACGATCTATCCTCAGCAAGGAGCGGGCCCGGGCTTACCGGGTCGACTTCTTTTGCACCCGGCGATGAGGGGCGGTGGCCCCGGTCTTGCCCGAGCGGTGGGTGGTCTTGGGGTGCGGCACCGTCTGTGGCACTGGCACTACGATGGGTGGTGTCGCCGGCCCCGCGACGGGGGGCGGCTGGGTGGCGACGGGCGGCGGCGCGGTCGGGATGGGCGGCGTGTGCCCCGCTGGCAC
>JBBRLA010000349.1:0-8805 GCA_038231615.1 Polyangia bacterium
GCCGAGGCGCTGACCGAGTTGCAGGCGCGCAAGGCCCAAACCGCGGACCCCTCGGCGCGGCGGCAGTCCCGGCGCTAACCAGAGACGCATACATCGCTCGATTGATAGTACGCCAATGTGGGTGCTGTCCTAAATTGACCTTTTCAGGCCAATGATTTCAAAGACTTGCAAGTCAATTTAGGACAGTACGCCAATGTGACACCGCGACTGCCGTCTTCAGGTGCTCATGCATTTGATCCCGGCCAGGCGCAAAAAGTCTCTGGCCAGAGCTGGCTATACAAGGTCAGTTGACGAAGAATCAGTTGACGAAGAATCAGCTAACGAAAAATCAGCAAACGAAAAATCAGCAAACGAAAAATCAGCAAGAAGCACATGGCCGGAGCAGATTTTGGCGCACCCCCACAGCGACCGAGGGAGCGTACTACTGTACGTGACCGACGGAGTGAGGAGGTACGCCAAAAGCTGCCCGGCCAGGTGCTTCTTGGTTTTGGTGGCGTTTTGTCGATTCGGGGGGCACGTTCAGGCGCAGTCTGCCGGCGTAGCGGTCGATCGGATGGTCCCGGCCCCGGGGGTTGGCGGGTTCATCCAGGTCGAGGGGGGGCTGGTGCCGGAGGCGCGACGGCTGGATTTCACGGCCAGCCTCTCCGCGATCTCCCGGCCGCTGGTGTTGCGCAACGCCTATACCGGGGAGGTCGTAGCGGTCCCGGTAAAGGACCGAGTGACCCTGGATCTGGGCGCCGAACTGAGCTTGATTGGCAACCGGCTTTCGGTGGGGATCGGCTGGCCGATTGCTCTTTATCAGGATGGCGATCGTCTGCGCTTGACCGGGGTCGGGCCGCAGGCCGCGCCTTCATTCGCGGGTTCGACCGGGGATGCGCTGAGCACGGCGGACATCGGCGACATCCGGCTGCGGGGCAAGGTGCAGTTGACCCGGGCGGCCCTGCCGGTGCGGGCGGCCCTGGCCATGGAGCTGACCGTGCCGGGAGGCGGACAGGACAGCTTCGTAGCCAGCGCATCGCCGACCTTTCTGACCCGGCTGATCGTTTCGGGCCGCTGGCGCCGTCTGTCGGGGGGGCTGAACCTGGGCGCCCGGTTCGGCCAGGCGGAGCCGATCTACCTGGATTCGCTGACGCATCACGGCGAGTGGGGGGTGGCGCTGGCGGTGGACCTGATCCGGCGGCGGGTCAGGGCCTCGGCGATCGGGGAGGCGGTGGGTTTGGTGCGGGTCTCGGGGCCGGCGCCGTCGTATCCGATCGAGGCCCGGGGGGCGCTGCGGCTGGCCTTGGGCCACACCGAGATCGATGCCGGCGCGGGCGCGGGCCTGCCGGACCTGCCGCTGACCCCGGCGTGGCGGGCCTTTGTGCTGGTGCGCGTGCGCGTGGTACCGGGAGGAGGGTAGGGGGTCAGGCCGCTAAAAATTGCCCCCAGGTTCAAATAGGTATTGACCTTTGGGGTGTTTTGACTAGACTCCTTCCCGTGGTCGGGGATCGTCTAACGGTAGGACGGCAGACTCTGGATCTGTCTATCAAGGTTCGAATCCTTGTCCCCGAACTCGGCGGTCTCGTTATCGATAACCGCGGCGCTTCGCGATCATGACATAACAGCCCCGAAACCGGCCCCATAGTCTAGCGGTTAGGACGTTGGCCTCTCACGCCGAAGTCGCGGGTTCAATTCCCGCTGGGGTCACCTGAACGAGAGCGGCCCGGGATGAACTCCCGGGCCACTCTCGTTTTATTATTTTTTTTTGAGCGGGCACTGCCTGGGTGGCAAGGACCTGGGTGTAGGCGGACCGGCCGGATGTGGCGGCGGGCTGCTTCCTGGATGTAACGCAGCCGACTTATCCACATCCAAAGTTCACAGGAATCGCGGTTTACGCCGGACGGCCTGAATATCTGTACCGATCTCCAGCATCGGCGGGCACTTCGGGGTGCGAAAGCAGCGGAGCCGGCCTGTGTACACCTTGTGGAAAACTATGAATTTCATCTGGACTTCAGGATTTTTCCTGGGTCCGCTCCCGAGTTTGCCGATGTAGGACAAGGTGCCGCTTGCGCACGGGTGACGGGTAGGGTACATGGGCATCACCGCCGTGCTGTGGTTTTTATGTTGAACTCCGATGACCGGCTCGACCTTGCGCCCGAAGTTTCCATCTTCGACCTGGCGATGATGGAACTCGCCTGCGCCCAGGCCGAGCGGGGCCGCGGTCGCACCAGTCCCAATCCCCTGGTCGGCGCCGTGCTGGTCGACGACGACCCGCACACGGTATTGGCCACCGGCTACCACCAGCGCGCCGGTGCCGACCACGCCGAGACAGCCGCCCTCAAGGCGTACGCCGGCTCGGCCCGGGGCAAGACCCTCTACGTCACCCTGGAACCGTGCAACCACGTCGGCCGCACCGGCAACTGCACGGAAACCCTTGTGGCTGCCGGCCTGGCCCGGGTGGTCATCGGCATCCGCGACACCAACCCCGGGGTCAAAGGGGGCGGCGTCGAACGCCTGCGCGCCGCCGGGGTGAAGGTCCAGGTCGGCGTCTTGCAAGACGCCTGCCGGCGCCAGAACCGCGCCTATCTCCACTGGCTGGCCACGGGTCGCCCATATATGATCATGAAGGCGGCCGTCTCCCTGGACGGCAGGCTGGCGCCCCCCAACACCCGGGAAACCGGCCCCGTCTGGCTCACCGGCCCCGAGGCTCAGCGCCGCGCCCACCAGCTCCGCGACCTGGCCGACGCCATCCTGGTCGGGGCGGGCACGGTCCTGGCCGACGACCCGTTTTTGACCGTGCGCCTCTCCGGCGAGTCGCCCGATCGCCGTCCGCCCCTGCGCGTGGTGCTCGACGGCGCCCTCCGCGTCCCGGAGACCGCCCGCATCTGCGCCCCCGGCACGCTTCTGTTGACCAGCGCCACCGCCTTTGACCGAGACCCCGCCAAGGGCCGCGCCCTATCCGCCCGCGGCGCCGAGGTCCTGCCACTGCCGGCCTGGGGCGGCGCTCGCCCCACCGACCTGGATCTCTTGGAGGTCCTGCGCACCCTCGGCCGGCGCGATCTGTTGACCGTGCTGTGCGAGGGCGGCGGCGAGCTGCACGGGGCCCTCCTGGGCGCCCGCCTCTACGATGAGGCCGCGGTCTTCATCGCCCCGGTCTTCCTGGGCGAGACGGGCGTGCCCCTTCTGCGCGGCTTCCACATCTCCGGCCCCACCGATCTGCGGTCCCTCACCGGCGTCAGCGTCGAACCGCTGGGCGGAGATGCCCTGGTGCGGGGGTTCTTCGATCGTGAATCGCCGCAGGCGCCGCCCAAAAGCGGGCCAGGCTGAGCATGTTCACCGGCCTTGTCGAGGACATCGGGACCCTGCGCGCCGCGACCCGTGACCTGCCCAAAAGTGGCAGGCGCCTGGGGGTCGCCGCCCGCCTCTTCGATGAGCCGGTCCGGCTGGGCGACTCCATCTGCATCGACGGCGTGTGCCTGACCGCCGTGAGCTGGCACCCCGGTGTCGCCGAGTTCGACGTCGGCCCCGAGACCCTTTCCGTGACCACCCTTTCCACCTGCCGCCCGGGGCAGCGGGTCAACCTGGAGCGCGCCCTGCGCCTTTCCGATCGCCTGGGGGGCCACCTGGTCGCCGGCCACGTCGACGGCATCGGGCGGATCTCCCGGGCCGCGGCCCGCGGCGAGGCGTGGGACGTGGCCCTCTTTGTTCCGCCGCCGCTCCTGCGCTACATCGTCCACAAGGGTTCCATCGCCGTCGACGGCATCAGCCTCACCGTGAATCAGGTCGGGGCGCAGGGCTTCGAGGTGTCGCTGGTCCCCCACTCCCAGCACCAGACGACCCTTTCGGGCAAGGGCGTGGGCGATGGGGTCAACCTGGAGGTGGACCTCATCGGCAAGTACGTGGAGCGGCTGCTTTCCGGTCATCTGCCCGGCCGCGACGATCGGGGGCTGACCCTGGACCAGCTGAAGGAGCATGGATTTGCCCCAACTGAATGAACACACCGATCGCATCCTGCGGGTGCAGCTGGCCCTGACCGCCATCCGGGCTGGCAAGATGATCATCCTGGTGGACGACGAGGACCGCGAAAACGAGGGCGATCTGACCATGGCCGCCCAGATGGTCACCCCCGAGGCGGTAAACTTCATGGCCCGCTTTGGCCGGGGCCTCATCTGTCTGACCCTCACCGAGGAGCGCGCCGATCGTCTGGAGCTGCCCCTGCAGGCGGTGCGCCGGGGCGGCCCGCCGCTCGGGACGGCGTTCACGGTGAGCATCGAGGCGCGACGGGGGATCACCACCGGGATTTCCGCCGCGGATCGGGCCCACACCATCCTTTTGGCGGTGGCCCCCGAGGCTCGGCCGGAGGACCTCATCACGCCGGGCCACGTCTTTCCCCTGAGGGCGAAGCGCGGCGGCGTGCTGGTGCGCACCGGGCAGACCGAGGGCTCGGTGGACCTTGCCCGCCTGGCTGGACTGGAGCCTGCCGGGGTCATCTGCGAGATCATGAACGACGACGGCACCATGGCCCGGATGCCGGACCTGGAAAAATTCGCCGCCGTGCATGATCTGACCATCCTGAGCATCGCCGACCTGATCGAGTACCGTTTGCAGCACGAATGCCTGGTCGAGCGCGCCGCGACATGCACCTTGACGCCGTCCCTGGGCGGCCTTTCGATGAGCGAATTCCGCGGCCAAGTCTACACCACCCGCGTGGAGCAGACCGAGTACCTGGCCCTGGTTTTGGGCGAGATAGGCGACGGGCAGGAACCGATCCTGGTGCGGGTGCACACGACTTGTCTGGCGGGGGACGTGTTCGGCTCGGCGGCCTGCGATTGCGGCGCGCAGCTTCGGGCGGCGCTGCGGCGAATCGAGGCCGAGGGACGCGGCGTGCTGCTCTATGTCTTTCCGGCGGGGCGGCACCGGCTGCTGGGGGACATCGAGGGCCATGTGCTGCACCGGGGCCTCGACAGCGGGTCGCCAGGCGAAGCCCCGTCCATGGACAAGCCCAGCGAGGTCAAGCTGCGGGACTTCGGGTTGGGGGCGCAGGTGCTCTTCCAACTCGGGGTGCGGCAGATCCGGCTTTTGACCAACAACCCGAAGAAGATCGTCGGCCTCGACGGGCACGGCCTGAGCGTGGTCGAGCGGGTGCCGATCGAGATCGCGCCGACGCAGAAGAACCTGGCCTACCTGCGGGACAAGCGCGACCGCGAGGGGCACATGCTGGACAGCGTGGCCCTGCGGAGCGAGGCGCCGCGGTCTCTCGATCGCGAAGGGGCGCAGGCGCCGCGGTCTCTCGATCGCGAAGGGGCGCAGGCGCCGCGGTCTCTCGATCGCGAAGCGCCGCAGGCGCCGCGGTTCATAGAAAAGAAGGCAACCTGATGCACAGTCGTCCTTCCATCACCCATATCAGTGGGGGCCTCTCCGCGGAGGGGCTGCGGGTGGCCATCGTGGCCAGCCGCTTCAACGGGTTTATCGTCGAACGTCTGGTCGAAGGGGCCATCGACGTGCTCTCGCGCACCGGCGGAGCGGCCCGAGAGATCACCGTGGTCCGCTGCCCCGGGGCCTACGAGATTCCGATGGTGGCGCAGCGCTGCGCACAGGGGGATCGCTTCGACGCGATCATCTGCCTGGGAGCGGTGATCCGCGGGGCCACGCCGCACTTCGACTACGTCGCGGGCGAGGCGGCCAAGGGCATCGCTCAGGTGGCGATGGCGTCGAAGATGCCGGTGACCTTCGGGGTGCTGACCACGGACACCATCGAGCAGGCGGTGGAGCGGGCGGGCACCAAGGCCGGGAACAAGGGGGCCGACGCGGCGCTGGCGGCGCTGGAACTGGTGTCTCTTTACCGGGAGCTTGCGGCCCCCACTGGGCAAGGTCGTGGGGAATAGGCGCAGATCGCGGGAGTCGGCGCTGCAGATCCTGTGCTCGCTGGACATGCAGCCCGAGATGACCGCGGAGGAGGCCATCCTGCTCTACGAGACGCACCTCGTGTCCGCCGTGCAGGAGGCGGATGCCGAGTCGCAGCCGCAAGGAGACGACCCCAAGGGGGCGCTCGCAGTTCCCAAGGCGCAACGGGGCGCGGACGATCGCGAAGGGGCGCAGAGGCCGCGGTCCCTCGATAGCGAAGGGGCGCAGAGGCCGCGGTCCCTCGATAGCGAAGGGGCGCAGGCGCCGCGATCTCTCGATAGCGAAGCGCCGCAGGCGCCGCGATCTCTCGATAGCGAAGTGCCGCGATCTCTCGATAGCGAAGTGCCGCAGGCGCCGCGATCTCTCGATAGCGAAGGGGCGCAGGCGCCGCGGTCTCTCGATAGCGAAGCGCCGCGGTCTCTCGATAGCGAAGTGCCGCAGGCGCCGCGGTCCCTAGAAGACCTGGAGATCCGGCGCTTCGCGGCGCTGCTGGTCAGCGGGGTGCGAAGGAGCATGACGGAGATCGACGAGGTGATCGGGCAGAGTTCAAAGAACTGGCGGCTGGAGCGGATGACCTGGGTGGACCGCAACCTGCTGCGGCTGGCGACCTTCGAGCTGCGCGAAATGAAGAGCGTGCCAGCGAAGGTGGTGCTGAACGAGGCGATCGAGCTGGCGAAGCGATTCGGGACGATGGAGTCGCCGTCGTTCATCAACGGCGTGCTCGACCGGATAATGGAGTCGCAGGGGCGGCGGGCGTAGGCGTCGCGGTTGGTCGCGGGTGTCGTGCGGTTCGTCACACGGGGGCTGGCTTGTCGTCAGCGTCCCCCCGCTGGGCCCGCATGGTAAGCTGGGTTCGATGAACCTGCGGAAGACCTACTTCATTCTGCCTAACCTCTTCACTCTGGGGGGGATCTTCTGTGGCCTCTTCTCGCTGACCCTTTCTGCCGGCGATGCGACCCCGGCGCAGCTCTACCAGGCGGCGGTGGCCATCGCTTACGGCTATCTGTTCGACCTGGCGGACGGGCGAGTGGCGCGGCTTACGCGCACCCAGTCGGCGCTGGGGATGCAGCTCGACTCGCTGGCGGACGTCATTACCTTCGGGGTGGCGCCGGCGCTGCTGATGTACAAGTGGGGGCTGATCCGGCTGGAGTCGATCTCGCACCACATCGGCCTTTTCGTAGCGTTCCTCTTCGTCGCCGCCGCCGCCCTGCGTCTGGCGCGGTTCAATGTCCTGTCGCTGGAGGCGACGGTGCAGAAGAAGGACCCGGGGACGTTCATCCTCGGGCTGCCGGTGCCGATGGCGTCGGCGGTGCTGGTGGGGCTGGTAGCGGTCAACCATCAACTGGTGGAGCGGGGCAGCCAGGTGGCCTCGATCGGCGATGGCACGCTGGCGGCGTTGGTGGTGGTGTTGAGCCTGCTGATGGTCAGCAAGGTGCGCTTCCGGTCGTTCAAGGACGTGCGTCTGCGCAGCCGGCGCTTCATCATGGTGGGGGGGACGATTCTTGCCGGCGTGGCGCTGGTGATCCTGTTCCAGCAGCCCTACTCGCTGGTATTCGCCGGGCTGGTGGCCTCGTATGTGGCCCTGGGGCTCTTCGAGGAGGTGGTGTTCTTCCGGCGGCGGCGGGCGGAGGCCAAGACGGCGCCCAGCGAAGACGCCAATGAGGGGCGGGCGCGGAGCGATGAGGAGGTGCTGCGGGCGCTGGGGGCCTACGATGGCGAGGAAAACGAGAGCCCGCCATAAAACCAAAGAGTACGGAGGGGCAGCCAGGTCAGTTGGTTTCAAGGCAGAAGGTGACCTTTTCCGGGCCGTGGTTCTCGATTTCGATGCGGAAGACCCCGCGCTTCTTCGGGTTCCATGAGACCAGCGCCTCGTCCGTGGCCCTGCTGATCAGGTTGCCGTCATGATCCGTCACGCCGATCTGGAGATACCCCGACGCGCTTCCCGAGATTGCCACCATGGCCCGCTCGCCTCCCTCGTAGATCACCTGGTAGATGATCTTCACCCTGGGCGAGAGCTGATCGCAGGTCTGCTGGGGGCCCATGACATCCCCGCGAATGATCACCTCGCTCTGGGCGATCCGGTCGAGGAGGGCCAGCATGGCGTGCTCCAGCGGCCCCGGGGGCGATGGCAGGAGACCGCGGGCCTCGGCCAGCAGAGCTGCCGGATCGGGGGTGTCGACGGTGACGCGGTTGGGGCCGTTGGCCGGCGGTTCCCGGAACATCCCCTCGTCGGCGCCTGTCTGCGAGAGTGAGAGCCTTCGGGGAGGGGGCGCCTGCGCGATGAGATGCGCGGCGGCGATGAGGATCAGGGGGCTCTTGGCCTTGCGGCCCAGGTCGGCGATCAGCCGGCCCTCGTGTCGCAGTTCGACGTATCGGGCACGGCGCGAGTCGTACTGGCTGAGCCGTTGTGGATCGGATTCGTGGTTGGTCGGAGCCGCAGCCGGGCGCTGGACCGGGCGGGCGGGTTGTCGGGGCCCAGTCTTGGCGAGACCCGGCTGGATGCCGGTCCCGGATAGGGCCAGCCAGGAGAGAAACATTGCGTGAAGCGGGTATTTCATCGGAAAGCTCCAGGTGAGGAGGTCTAGCAGAAAGGCGCGTCCATCGGCGCCGCTGTGCCTCGACATCGCCAGGAGGGAGGCGGTTCTGAAGCGCGCTGTCCGGCAGGCGCGGTGGCGGGTTCAAGAGAAGGCTTCGGACTGGCTCTTTCGAGCCGGCTCTTTCGAGTGGCGGGTTCAAGCAGCGGTGGCGGGTTCAAGCAGCGGTGGCGGGTTCAAGCAACGGTGGTGGTTCAAGCAGCGGTGGTGAGTTCAAGCGGCGGTGGCGGGTTCAAGTGGCGGGCCTGGGCATCCGTCACCTGCCGCATCGGCTGGGGCCGATGTCGAGGGCCTGGGTGGCGGGTTCAAGTAGCGGGCCTGGGCATCC
>JBBRLA010000350.1:0-8786 GCA_038231615.1 Polyangia bacterium
ATTGTCGACCGGGAGCAGCTCGTCATCGCTGACCCCTATCACTTCATTTACCCGCTGTGGCCGCCACCGCCCCTGGTGGACCTGGTCCACTTCTGGGGGCACCACTTCGATCCGTTGCAGGATGCGCGCCCGGTGTGGTGGAAGGCGACGATTTGGATCGATGCCCTGTTCTTCGGGCCCTTCTATGCCTTCGCCATCTACGCCTTCGTCAAGGGCCAGGAGTGGATTCGCACCCCGGCGCTGCTCTGGTCGGCGGTGATGATGACCAACGTCACCATCATCATGTCCGAGGAACTCTTCGGCCCATTGCGCACCCACAGCCCGGTCATGGTGAGCCTGGCCAACGCCCCGTGGTTCCTGGTCCCGGTGGCGATGATCGTCCACCTGTCCCGCCGGGAGCGGATCTTTTTGCCGCCGAGGGCCTTGTGAAGCGCGACTTTCGCGAGCAGTACGGCCCCTGGGCGCTGGTTGCCGGGGCCTCCGTCGGCCTGGGGGCGGCCTTTGCCAGGCAGCTCGCTGCGCGCGGGCTGAACCTGGTGCTGCTCGCCAGGCGGGCCGATGCCCTGGGTGAGCTGGCGGCGGCGCTGACCCGCGATCACGGGGTGCAGGTGCGTACGGCGGCGCTGGATCTGGGCGGCGCCGATCTACTATCGCGCGTACGGGAAGCCACCGAAGGGGTGCCGATCGGCCTGCTGGTCTACAACGCCGCGGCTTCGGTGATCGGGCCCTTCCTGGATCAGGATCTGGCCGGGCACCTGGGCATGCTGGATGTGAACTGCCGGGCCCCGCTGATCCTGTGCCACGAGTTCGGGCGCACGATGGCGGCCCGGGGAAGGGGTGGCATCTTGCTCATGTCCTCGATGGCGGGTTCGCAGGGGGCGCCGCTCATCGCGACGTACGGGGCGACCAAGGCCTGGAACCTGGTGTTCGCCGAGGGGCTGTGGGACGAGCTGAAGGGACAAGGGGTGGACGTGCTGGCCTGCAGGGCGGGGGCAACGCGCACCCCGGCTTACGAGCAGTCGCAGCCCCAGGCGGTCGCCCCTATGATGGAGCCTGAGTCGGTGGCGACACAGGCGCTCGCCGCGCTCGGCTCGGGGCCGTCGATGGTGCCGGGCTGGGTGAACCGCGGCGCGGCCTTCTTCATGGGGCGTCTTGTGCCGCGAGGACTGGCCGTCAAGATCATGGGGGCGGCGACCCGAAAAATGTATCCGGGGAAGTGACGGGGCCCGTCAGCCAGGGCCGACGGGCTGGCAGGGGGGTAGCTAAATTCGCTCGATGAGGGTCGCGATCCCCTGCCCTCCGCCGATACATAGGGTGATCAGCGCGGTGCAAAGGCCCCGACGCTCCAGCTCGTCCAGGGCGGTTCCCAGGAGCATGGCCCCGGTGGCCCCCAGGGGGTGCCCCAGCGCAATGGCCCCGCCGTTCACGTTGACCCGTGCCGGATCGATCTCCAGGCTGCGGATGGTTTGCAGGGGCACCGTGGCGAAGGCCTCGTTGATCTCCCACAGGTCGATGTCCGCAGCCTTCATGCCCGCCAGCCGCAGTGCCTTCAGCGAGGCCGGCGCCGGCGCGGTCAGCATGATCACCGGCTCCGCCCCGACGGTCGCCATGGCCCGGATGCGCGCCCGCGCCTTCTTCCCCGAGGCCCGCAGGTACTCCCCCGAGGCCAGCAGCACCGCCGACGCCCCATCGACAATCCCGCTGGAGTTGCCGGCGGTGTGCAGGTGCTGAATGGCGGCCACCTGGGGGTACTTCATCAGCGCCAGTTGGTCCAGGGTCTCCCCGTTCGGCCCGGCGGGCGCCGCCCCGAAGGCCAGGAAGGCCGGGTCCAGCTTGGCCAGGGCCTCCATCGTAGTCCCTGCCCGGGGGTGCTCATCTCGCTCCAGCACCACCTTGCCGGTCTCCGGGTCGCGCACCGGCAGCATGCTCTTGAAGCGTCCCTCGGCGATGGCCACCTGCGCCTTCTCCTGCGAGCCCAGGGCGAAGCGGTCCAGGTCTTCCCGGGAAAAACCCTCGATGGTGGCGATGAGGTCGGCGCTGATGCCCTGGGGCACCTGGAAGTGGTGCTGCCGCAGCCGCTGGTTGCCGCCGTCGGCCCCGCCGCCATCGGCCCCCATTGCGACCCGCGACATGCTCTCGACGCCGCCGCCGATGACCAGCGTTTGCGTCCCCGAGGCGACCCCCATGGCGGCGAAGTTCACCGCCTGCAAGCCGGATCCGCAGAAGCGGTTCAGGGTGACCCCGCCGATCTCCTGTGGCAGCCCGGCGGCCAGCACTGCATTGCGCGAAAGGTTAGCGCCCTGCTCGCCCGACTGCGAGACCACGCCGGCAACCACGTCGTCCACCTGTGCCGGGTCCACGCCCGCCCGCTCGATGACCCCGCGGAGCACCTGGGCAAAAAGTTCCTGCGGATGAATGTGCGAGAGGGCCCCCTTGCCCGCCCGACCCCTGCCGCGCGGGGTGCGCAGCACGTCCAGAATGTATGCGTCGGCCATTTGTGTGGTCCCTTTCCAGGTCACTGCAACCGTTCGAGCAGTCGGGTGTCCAGCTGCCCCGAGATGAAGTCCGGGAACTCCACCAGCTTGCGGTGGAAATCCAGGTTGGTCTTGATCCCCTCGACCACGAACTCCGAGAGCGCCCGCGAAAGCCGCCGGATCGCTGCGGGCCGATCCTCCGCGTGCACGATGAGCTTGGCCAGCAAGGAATCGTAATAGGGCGGCACCACGTAGCCCTGGTAGATGTGCGTGTCCACCCGCACCCCCACGCCCCCGGGCAGGTTCAGTCCGGTGATCCGCCCCGGCGACGGCGCGAAGGTCACCGGGTCCTCGGCGTTGATGCGCGCCTCGATGCTGTGCCCAAAGGGCCGCACCTCCCGCCCGGCGATCGCGAAGCGCGAAACGCCGCGGTGATCGATCACCGAAGACAGCGTAGCCCCGGTAGCCAGGCGGATCTGCTCCCGCACCAGGTCCACCCCGGTGACCATCTCGGTGACGGTGTGCTCGACCTGGATGCGGGTGTTCATCTCCATGAAGAAGAAGCGCCCTACCCCGTCGGGGTCACGCTCGAAGAGGAACTCCAGCGTCCCCACGCTCTGGTAGCCGATGGCCCGCACTGCCTGGGTCACCAGGGCCAAAAGGTCCCTCCGTTCTTCTTCGGTGATGCCACACGAGGGCGCCTCTTCCAAAAGCTTCTGATGCCGCCGCTGGATCGAGCACTCCCGCTCGCCCAGGGCCGCCACCCCGCCCAGCCCGTCGGCGATGATCTGCACCTCGATGTGCCGCGGCGCCTCCAGGTAGCGTTCGATGAACACGCCGGGGTTGTTGAAGCCCGCCAGGGCCTCGGCCCGCGCCATGTGCAGCGTCGCGGCCAGCCGCTCCACGTCGTGGACGATCTTCATCCCGCGCCCGCCGCCGCCGCCAGTGGCCTTGTTGATCACCGGCAGGCCGATGCGCGCCACCGCTTCCCGCGCCTCCTCCTCGGTGGCCAACAAGCCCGTCCCGGGCAGCATGGGGATGCCCTGCGCCGCCATCGCTTCGCGGGCGCGCACCTTGTCCCCCATCAGGCGCATCAGCTCCGGCTGCGGCCCGATGAAGGTCAGGTTGGCCCGGCGGCACACGTCGGCAAACTCGGCGTTCTCCGACAAGAACCCGTACCCCGGGTGGACTGCGTCGGCCCCGGTGATCTCCGCCGCCGAGAGGATCGCCGGGATGCTCAGGTACGAGCGCGCCGCGGGCGCCGGCCCGATGCACACGCTCTCGTCGGCGAACTTGACGTGCAGGGCGTCCACGTCCGCGGTGGAGTGGATCGCCACAGAGGGGATGCAAAGCTCCTTGCAGGCGCGGATCACCCGCAGGGCGATCTCGCCGCGGTTCGCGATGAGGATCTTGTTGAACATCTTTATCTATACTTGCGCGGCCTCAGGCGACGCGGATGCGGAAGAGGGGCTCGCCGTATTCGACGGGGCGGCCGTTCTCGGCCAGGCAGGCGACGACGATGCCCGCGACCTCGGCCTCCAGCTCGTTCATCAGCTTCATCGCCTCGATGATGCACAGGGTCTGGCCCTTGCGCACGCTGTGGCCGACCTCGACGAAAGACCCCACGTCCGGGCCGGGAGAACGGTAAAACGTCCCGACAAAGGGCGAGGTGACAAGCACCGTCCCCTCCTCCTTTGCCTCGGGGCCGGGCTTCCCCGTGCCGGCGGCACCCGTGGCGCCAGCCGCGGAAGACGACGCCTCGGCGACGGCGGACGCAGGCCGCAAGGCCGTCCGGGCCAAGGCGGGCTCCTCGGCCTGTCGGCGCAAACGCAGTTGTTCGCCTCCGGGCCCGGGGCGCACCAGTTGCAACTCGCTGAGATCGAAATCGCGCAGCACCTGTGCCAGCTCGCGCACGTCGTCGATGGAAAAGGGCCGGGTCTCGGTGCCGATCTGCCCTTCGACTCCATGGCCGAGCGGCAGATGCGGGGAAGCAACCTTCATGGAAGAGTCCTCATGCGATCCGCTGACAGATACCCGATCAGCCCCTCCAGCGCCAGATGGTACGACGCCGCGCCGAAGCCGCAGATGGTCCCCAGGCACAGGGGCGCGATCAGCGACCTGCGGCGGAAGGGCTCGCGGGCGTGGATGTTGGACAGGTGCACCTCCACCGTCGGCAGCCGCACCGCGGCGAGGGCATCGCGCAGGGCCACCGAGGTGTGGGTGTACGCGGCGGCATTCAACAGGACCCCCCGAGCCGTCTCTTGCAGCCGGGCGGCCTGCAACCGATCGATCAGGGCCCCCTCGCTGTTCGACTGGAAGCTGTGCAGGGAATAGCCCCGGGCCGCCGCCCGCTTCACCAGTTCCTCGTCGATCGCGAAAAGGGTGGTGGTGCCATAGATCTCCGGCTCTCGGGTGCCCAGGAGGTTCAGATTGGGCCCATGGAGGACCAGGATGCCGGGCGGCGCTTCGCCCCCGGTCACAACTCGGCCTGGAGCTTCGGCGCCACAACCCGCAAGAGGTAGCGGCCCTTGCCGGCGTTCCCCTTGGGGGAAAGCGCCAGGGCCATGAAGTACTCCGCGGTCAGCACGCGGATGAGAATAGTGACCTGCTCCGCGCGGATGGTCACCTCCTGCACCCCCCCGACCTCGAGGATCTCGGTCGCCTTGCGCACCTGGGTCAGGATGAAGGAAAACTCCATCCCGACAGTCTGGATGTCCAGGCGATCCGGGTCTTTGGAGTAGCTGTCGACGGCGATGCCGTCAAAACCCATCAGCAGGCCAGCCATGCCGCCTTCGGTCTGCTCTACAATGCGTTGCAGGTTCTCCCGAAACATGTCGCTTCCTTTTACCCTCGCCCCCACCCTGCGTCAAGCGGCACCTGCGTCTGTTGGCGCGGATCCCCTGCGTGGGGGTCGTCGGAGAGCAGAAACTGGCGCGGGGCAAAGAGACGGGGTACCTCCACTTGGTCAAACCACACCAATGCCCGGGTAGCCCGCCCGGGGGAGGTACCCCGCCAGTGGAGTCTACCAACAATCGAGACACGGCGGCGGCATCTTCTCCGGCATCAAGGTGACGCCCCTGGTGGACATCACGCTGGTGCTGCTCATCGTCTTCATCGTGACCGCGCGCATCATCGTCACCCCGGCGGTGCCCCTGGACCTGCCACGGGCCACGCAGAGCGAGGAGGTGCAGGTGGTGCTCTCGCTCATCCTGCCCCCAAGCAGGCCGGCGCTGATAAACAGACTGGCGGCCCCCGAGGACGCGACGATCCTGCGGCTGGCAACAGACGCGGTGGCGCGCGATCGCGAGTGCGCGCTGTGTTCTACCGCGTTGGCGGCTCGATCGACGCCTATAGGCGGACCTGTTCTTTACGGAGCCTGAGGCGCGGGCGCACTGGGAGTAGGGCGGCTGTTACCGACTCGATGCGTTCGCGCTGCCGCCGGCAGTCCTCGACGTGATGTAGGCGACCTTGATGCGGTTGAGACTTGCCCAGGGCCGCGGTTCATTCATGATGAGCCCATGACGGTCAGCGCAGCCAACAAGCCAGACGCGGTGGCCATCTTGACAGAGGTGAAGCGGATCGCCCAGACTCTGTATGGAGCCCGGATGGTCGCGGTGGTGCTCTTCGGCTCCTGCGCCCGCGGCGATGCTGTGGCTGGTTCAGATATCGATGTGCTGCTGGTGCTGCACGGCCCGGTCTATCCGGGCGAAGAGATCGCCCGAATGGGACCGCTGACCGCCGCGCTGTCACTCCAGCACGATGTGGTCGTGTCGTGTGTCTTTATCTCAGCAGATCGCTATCGCACGGAGCAGAGTCCTTTGCTCATGAACATCAGACGAGAGGGCATTGCTGCATGACAGCAGAGCAGGCAGCTTTGCTGGAAAAAGCCAAAGCTAGTGTGCGGGCAGCCAAGGTGCTGGCCGAACAAGAACGGCTCTTCGATTTCGCCGTTTCCAGGGCCTCCATCTCCCCCTTCCCCATCGCTGAGACGGGGCCTCATTGCCCTAGCGGGCCTCTACTCGCTTAGCGAAGGGGGAGCGAAAATATCTCTTGCCTGCGTGGCCTTCGCCGCACGAGTGGCCCACTGGGTGAGTTGTGCCGCGTCGCGGCACTCCGTGATACGAACGTGCTCCTCCGGGTCCAACGCGACGCTGCGCGCCTCCAACAGCGCCAGGATGGACGCGGCCAGCGATGCGGCCAGGTTTGCCCCGTCTGCCTCTGCCTCCTGTGCGTGCTGCCGCGCCGCCTCGAAGAGATCCCGCATCTTGATCAGGAGCTGCCCGCTCTCCAAAAGCTCCGCAGAGCCCGCGTAGAAGCGCAGCGTCCCTCCCTCGGCCACCAGATCCAGCCCCAGTACCTGCGAGTGCATGCGACCCCACTGCGTCAGCGGCACGGGCACATAATCGCCGCCGCCCGGCAGGAGTTGGTGTCCTTGCAAGGTTCCTTTGCGCAGGTGGAAAATAAAATACTCGCGAATTCCCAGCGCCGCATACTTCGTGACGTTATCCACGAAGTCCTTGCGCCAACTCCCCTTGTTGTGGATCTCAAGCGCCAGATCGATGCCCTTGCCTTCGTAGCTGACCATCCACGACTCGCGCGGGTGCGTGGGCACATTCTCCACCGCAATTGCGTCTGGCCGGATGGCTTTGTGGCCAGGATAGTGGACGGGAATGTCGGCGCTGATGAACGTGGTGGGGCGCTGGCTCTGGTAGTAGTGGCGCAGCATGTCGCGCACTTGCACCTTGGCGTTGAGGTGCCGCTCTCCCTCTGCCATGGACTGATCCATGGCGGCCCGCTCCTCCTCATAGCCTACCAGATCATCCATCACCCGCTGTCGCTGCGCCAGCGTCAGCGCGGCCCATTCTTCTTCCGTCGGAGCTGAGGGCTCCCCGGGCAGGGCTGCTTCATCGTTGTCCCTATCGCCGGGGCCTTCGCTGCCGGGCCCAGAGCTGGTCCGCCGTCGCTCTTGTGCCGGGGCGCTCATCTCATCGTCTCCAGTTCTCTCGATCGAGTATGCCATCTAAACCCCCATGCCCTTGGATGTAAATCGTCATACCATGACGATTTACATCGGAGCGCGGCCACCGCGCCTGTCTGTCAGATCAGACCCTCCCCCAGCTCGCCCGCCGGGCCGGCCTTTCCGCAAGCACCCTCAAGAACGTGCCACAACTCCCCGAGGCGGCTTACCGTCCACACGTCAGGCCCGTCCACGGCGACGCCAAAGAGGTCATCTGTGGTCGGGGACTCGACGTCGAGCCACTGATCGCCATCCCAGCGGGTCATGATCCCCGACTCACCGACGAGGTAGAGATCATCCTCGTCGGTGCCGCCACCGATGGCGCGGTAGGGCTCTCGCTGCATCTCCGGCGTCGAGATGATGCGACAGCCATGGGCGTCCCCATGGAGCACCAGCCCGTCATTGCACAGGTAAAACACGTTATCCGGCCCCGTGCCCCAGATCTGCCGGATGATATGCGCCGCACCGACGAGCATTCCTCCGACACCGCTTCTATCAGGTCATCGATGGAGACGTCCGCGAGGCGCGCGACCTTGAAGGCCGCGCTTGCCATGACGGGATGCGCCCGTTCGCCATTCTCTCGGTCGTGCTATGCGCCATGTGAAGAGCTTTGGCCAGGACCGCCCACGTACCGACACGGCGCCGCAAGTGGTGAAGGGCGGCCCTGATGTTCTTTTGCTCAGTAAGTGTGAGGACGCTCATTATTGCACCAGCGAGAGCACGGGCGGGGCCAAAGACGCGGGCTTCGCGTCCTTCCAAAACTCTGGCGCCAGCCCCGACACGAAGATCCGTGCTGTCCGAAAGCCAGAAGAATCAGGCACTTGTGAAAAGGCTTTTTGGACCCCTGGTATGACGAGGTCCTTGAAGCATTTGATGAGCCCGCTGCGCGCCGTCTGGTCGACCGCATCGGCAAGGCTCCTCTACCCCGTCGCGACCCTCTGTAGTATCGCCGCGGAGGCGGATTCCGGCGGCGGAATAACGGCCAGCGATGCCGCGAAGGCGGATTCCGGCGGCGGAATAACGGCCAGCGATGCCGCGAAGGCGGCATCCCGTGGCGCGAAGGCGGCGTCCCGTGCCGGAATGTCGGCCAGCGATGCCGCGGAGGCGGATTCCGGCGGCGGAATGTCGGCCAGCGATGCCGCGAAGGCGGCGCCCCGTGGCGCGTAGGCGGCGTCCCGTGGCGGAAGGTCGGTCAGCGATGCCGCGGAGGCGGCGTCCGGTGCTGCAATTGTGGCGTCCAGTTGCGGAATGTGGGCCTGTGATGCCGCGGAGGCGGCGTCCGGTGCCGCGAAGGC
>JBBRLA010000351.1:0-8748 GCA_038231615.1 Polyangia bacterium
GCCCTGACCGGCAGCGGCAGGCGCAGGCCGGGATCGCGGATCTCGCCCACCACCGGCACAAAATCGCCGTGCGCGGACGACCACTCGACCACTTGCCCCTTCTTGACCAGGATGCCGAAGACGCGACGCACGCCGCGGGCCGTCAGCTTTTGCGCTTTCTGCTTCAGGTTGCCCAGCGATTGCTCGTTGGCCACTTCAAAGGACAGTTCCTCGACGTGGCGGTCGCCCGTGTCCCGGTCGATCCCGATCTTGAGGATGCTTGCATCACTGCGCAGCTCGTTGATCGTCCTGGGCAAAGGACCGCTCGGGTCCAGGTCGGGCGGCGGCGGCGCCGTGTCCGCGCGCGTGGTCAGCTCGGTCATGGCTTCGTACTCGTCGGCCACCAGTGCATGCAGCACCGCGGCCAGGCGGGTATGGGGCCGGGCGTGCTCGGGCTTGGCCATGCACAGGATGCGCTCGCCATCTATGATCTGGTAGGGCGAGTCCTCGGGCAAAAGGTGCTCATCCAGCCGCGGTAGACGATCCGCGGCGCCGGGGCAGCGCAGGGGCGTAGAGAAGGAAGCCGATGCACCCGGGGCGAGCATGTAGGGGGGGTTCGACGCCATGGCTCAAAAGTACCAGATAGGGCCGCGGCGGGCCACTCGCGAAATGTTCGCAGTGACTGCCCGGACCCGGGAGGTGGGGTGCCCACGCCTGATCGGGCCTGCCTTTCTTCCTATGTACCCAGACCCTTCTCTCTTTCCCAGCCTCTCGGGCCTCATGCACGGCGTCGAATGGCCGCTGTCAGGCATAAAGGGCCGGGGTCGCGCAGAGAGCGACTTCCTTCGCCTTCCGCCACCAGCCCCTGAAGAAATCGCTCTCTGCGTGACATCGGCCTCTCACGCCTGCCATCAGCATTCGGACGCAGCCTGCATGGATTTGCGCGACCGCTGGCCGATGGGCTTGGCGGACGGGCCGTGTGGAAACGATCTGCTACCATGGAGAAATGGACCTTCTTTGCCCGCGTTGCCTGGTGCCGCTGCAAGGCGCTACGGCGCAAGACTTGTTCCTTCACGCCTGCCCGCGCTGCGGCGGGCTCTGGCTGAATGAACGGGGGGCAGCCCGGGTGGACCAGGCGCTGACGGAAAAGGCGCTGGCGCTGGCCGACGCGGCATCGCGGGCCGCCAGCGCTGCGGCCAACGAGGCGCGCTACATCAACTGCCCGGTGTGCACGGAATCCCTTATTCGTTCCCCGATCGGAGAGGCAGGGGTGATCGTCGATCGCTGCCCGGAGGACGGCACCTGGTACGATCGCGACGAATTGCAGAAGATCGGGCGGGCCCTGCAAAAAACGCAACCGGTGGCCCCTTCGTCGCCCCCGCCCCCACCGAAGACTCGCCCCAGGTTCCGGCCCCCCACGCCGCCCGCCAAGGCTGGCTCCAAGGCTGCGCCCACGCCGCCCGCCAAGAAGCCAGCGCCTGCCAGCAAGACCGATACGGTTGAGGTGGTCGTCGGGGTCGTCCAGGTAAGCCTGGACTTGCTCTCGCTCTTTCTGTAGTACGCGAAACCGGTGAATCGCTCAGATGCCCAGGAACTTCTTGGCGCGGTTCCAGTAAAGGACGCGGTCGGCAGCTCCGTTCTGGCCGCCGTTGATGATCTGGGTGACTCGGGTGAAGTTGCCCGTGTCGGCAACGGGGTTCAGGTGGTTGTGCTCCCAAAACCAGGCCGAGGTGCGGAAGGCGTTGGCAGGCTGCTCGGCCAGTTCCGGATGATTGACCAGGTCCAGGTGCAGGTCCCTGCCGGCGTTGGTGTAGTTGGTGCGGCCGGTCAGCATCAGCGGCCCGCGTCCCTTGAACTTCACGCCGTCGCCGGGGAAACAGTTGCCCAGACCCTTGCAGCGGCCCTCGTACTCCTTGCCCGAGGCGAACTCCTGGAAGGCCGTCAGGCCGACGCTCTCGTGGGCCATCTGCGCCAGGAACATGGCCTCGCGCTGCTTCGTGTTGATGTTTGCCTCGGCCATGGCCTGGTTCAGGAACGGGGCATACTCGGTCGCCTTGGCCAGGGACAGGTTGGGCAAGAGTTCGTGGAGCTGCGCCGGGGTGATCTCGCCGGCCTTGGCGATGTTGGCCTGCACGGGCGCGGCATTCGGCGCGATGACGGGGACCGGGGCCGGGATGCTGCCCGTCGGCATGAAGTCGATGCCCGGCGAAGTCGCCTGGTTGCCCGCCTGGCGGAAGTCGCCCGAGAAGCGAGACAGGCTGTTCATCGCCACCATCGGCTGACTGCCCTTTTCCCCCGGGCTGGCCGAGACGGCCTCAAGGGTCCCCGCAAGGCGCATGCTCCCGTTCCCGCCGCTCTGGCTGCGCAGCGTGGCGGCGGCGTCACCGGCGGCCTTCTGCCCGCCCTGGCTCACCAGGAAACCGACGCCGGACACAACGGCCAGGCCGAAGCACATGAGCAGCGCCTTCTCGGCGCCGGTGAAGCCGCGCTGGTCGCGAAGGATGGCGGGACCGGAGCAGTGGGTGATCGACTTCATTCTCATCGGCTGATCCTGCCTTGGGTCAGGGGTGGGCAAAAGTTCCAGCAAGCGCCGTACCTGAGCGCGATACCCACGTGCTCCGCGCCTGGCCGGTACCTCAACCAAGCCGGGTTCCTCGTGTGAAAGAGATCGCCCCGGGCGGCTTTTTCCGGCACGTCGGCGTCCATGTCCGGCCGCGCGTTGCCTCGATCCTGCTGCTCGCATCCCGCACAGTGAGGGTTATACCCAGCAGGACCTGGGTCCTCACATCCGGCAACCCTGTTGGCGAAGGCGGATCCGGTCTGCCCTGGGCTGGGCCGTGGTATTTCTATTTCAGAGCTTTTCAGGCTTGGGTGGGCAGGGGCCGGTCTGTTCGTAGTGGTCCTTCTTCCAGGTGAAGAGGCTGCACACGTGGCGCGGGCCGTCCCGGGTGGTGAAACGAACGGCGTCGGGGCCGGCGGTCCCACGCTGCGCCTGCGCTTCGACGAGCAGGCCGAAGCCCAGGAAGCCGAGTTTGCGCCAGCCGGCGCCGGCCTTCTTCACCACCCAGATCGGCCGGTTGACCGGACGCACGCCCCCGTCGTCCTCGGTGGTGCCGGCGATGAGCCATTCGGCGGTGCCGTCGTGATCCAGGTCGGCCTGGATGATGTCCACCTCGGCCAGCTTCAACTTCTTCGCCTCGGGCTGGTTGCCGAGGATCTTGCGCACTCCGGCGGGGACCTGGGCGTAGGCGAGCGTCTTGTGTTCGGCGGGCGGCGCCTCGGGAGGACCGGCGAAGGCGGGCGCGGTACACAGACAGAGAAACACGGCGGCGTGTCGCGTCAGCTTCATGATGAGAAGAGCATAGCCGACCTGTCCCGTTCCGCGGAAGAGATCGACATCCTGGGGTACCCGTTGCGTTCAGTTGGGCAGGGCGAAGTCCTTGATCACGCCCATGTGCTGCATGTTCAGGGCGCCGCTGTCGCCCATCTGGACCGGCATGACATCGCTCAGGGGCGTGTAGACCCGGCTGTCGAAGACCAGCCCATTGGGGAAGGTGGCCGCGCCGATGTGCACCGGCTGGCGCAGCGCGTTCAGATCCGGGGCGGGCAGGACCCAATCATAGGGCTTAGCGCGGCTGGCGTTGGTGCCGACGACGCCGTGGTTGTCGACGGGCTCCGGGTCCAGCAAAAGATCCGTCACCACCACCGGCCCCAGCGTGGCGAGACATGGCTCGCCGGTGCTGCCGGTGTTGAAGTCACCGCCGATGACCAGGAACACGCCGGCCGGTACCTTCATTTTGACAAAATCCACCAGCGCCTTGGCCTGGCCATCGCGCTTGGCCGAACTGCTGGTCAACAGATGCACGCTGACCGCCCACAGATCCTTGGGGCCGGGCACGTCCACCCGCGCCCACACGAATTCGCGATCGGTGGTCAGCGGATCGTCCCACACGCCGGAGTCCACGATGGGGAAGCGGCTGATGACGCCATTCGGAATGCTGCCTTGCGGCTCCCGGTAATAGGAGAAGGAGGGGCCGAAGTTGGCGTCAACCATGGCGCGCAGGACGGCCGCAGTGTTGTCGCCGTAGTTGAATTCCTGCATCAGCATCACATCCGCCTTCAAACCCACCAGGATGCGCAGGCCCTCGCCCGGATCGTAGGACTGAAGCTTGCCGCTGCTCAGGTTGGAGGCCATGATGCGGATGACGGTGCGCCCACCCAGATCGGCGGAGGACGCATCGGCCGGGACCAAGTCTGCGGGGGCGCCGCGCAGGTCGCGCCTGGATTCAGGCAGGTCCTGGCTGGCGGCGGCATCCGCAGGACCGGCGCTGTCAGCGGCAGAAGCGGCATCCGTGGGATTGGAGGTATCGGTACAGGCCAGGCCGAAAAACGAAAAGAGCACCAGCAGGGTCGTGCGCATGGGCGGAAGGTAGCACACAGTAGGCCCAGGAGATCTTTCCTGCCTGAACTGCCGCCCGCCGTTGTACTGACCGGCCCGGGTCTTACGACTTGAGCAGCTTGAAAGCGTGCGTCCACTGTCCCCGGAGCATGCCGGGGACGCACCACAGCTGGCATAGCGCCTCGATCGGGCGGGCGGACTCGACAAGGCCCATGTCCTCCGCCGCCCAGCCAAATTGATGGAGCAAGGCCGAGACCTCCTCCTTGGCCTTGGGGTCGTTGCCGCAAATGAACATGCTGGGCGGGCCGCCGGGGAAGCTGGGGTTCACCATGAAGGCGTTGCCCACCGAGTTCCACGCTTTGACGAATTTCGCGGCGGGAAAAGCCGCTTGCAGACGCTCCATGAGAGACTCGTTCGGCCCGGTGAAGTAGCGCAGGACCCCGTGGTCAGGGGGGGCGTCGGCGATCGGGTTGGTGCTATCGACGATGACCTTGCCGGCCAGATTGTCGGTCCCGGCCAGCGTCAGCACTTCCAGGGCGGCGGTGCCCTTCACCGCAAGGACCAGGACTTCGCTGGACGAAGCGGTCTCGGCAAAGGTGCCGGCGGTGATGCCCTGTGCGGCGCCAAACGGTGCGAGCTTGGCTGGGTCGCGACTGCCGATGCGCACCGCATGACCATGCTTCTTGAACCCCGCAGCGAGGACTTGGGCGACTTGCCCGGAACCAAGGACTCCAATGGACTTGCTCATGGGCTGCTCCTGTCACAGGGGGGGAAAATGGACCCGCACGCTACCACGACCGGACGCGACATGCCACGGCTGACTCGGTCTTCCCGGCACAGGGCCTCGGCAGGCCCGGCACAACAGCCGGGATTCGGAAGTTCGGAGCCTGGTGACCGGCGCACCTACGCCACCCGCTTGCATCCGGGATCAGGCAGGAGATGCCCGTCTGCAAGCGTCTTGAGTTCTTTCACAAACGGGGCGAAGTGCTGTGGACAAGCCAGGAGCAGATCCTCCAGGCTGGTGCGCTGCAAGATCCAGGTGGCATCGGATATCTCGTTGTAGGCGCATTGGCTGCGATACCGTTTGAACAACTCCTGCACCACGCGCTTGGGAAAGCGATCATCGTTCTGGTCCTCGACGGGCTGCCGCCAATTATTGCGTATCTTGTCCTGGGTTTTGAGCCGCGCTGCCAGCGCCTCGTGAGCGGCCAGCACAAGGACCTCCAGGTCGTGCTTGAAACAGTGAACGCGGAAGTGGTTGTGCACCGCCTCGTCGAGACCCTTACGCTGCGCCTGCTTGCTGAAGCTGGCCTGAAGCAGCGCCTCCATGGCAGGAAACGAACAGTGCCTAAGGTCAGTCCCGTCGAAGTCCTTCATGGGATAAAGGTCCGGCAGGGCAAATACCCAATCTTCTGGGCGTTCGCGCAAATGTCCCACTGCCTTGTGGGGGACCTCCTTGAGGATTCGCGCTTTCCCTCCCAGCGGCAGGAACTGAATGCCTACCCGCCGCGCGCGCGCGGCTTCGCGAACCGGCTGGAGCACGGTCTCCAACGCCACCCGATCGCTCTCTCCTTCGACGTATACCAACACGTTCAAGAGCGCGCCTCCAATTCCCCGGAGAGGTAGAGCTGGAGCAGGGCTTGGTCGCCGAGTTCGTCGATCTCCTCGCGCAACGCAGCGCTAGACGCAGGTCGCACAAAAATTGGCTGGCCGTCCTCCTTGCGCATGACCGCGATCTGGTCCAGCGAGAATTGTGAGAGCAGGTAGGGCGATTGGGTGGCGCACAGGATCTGGCACTTGGCAGATGCCTGGCGGATCAGGCCAGCCAGGACGGGCAGCGCGCGCGGATGCAAACCCAGTTCGGGTTCGTCGATGCAGATCAGCGGCGGGGGGTTGGGGGCCAGGCAAAGAGTGGCCCAGCACAGGAAGCGCAGGCTGCCATCCGACAGGTCAGCCAGAGGCAGCTCGTGGCTAACGCCGGCCTCCCGGAACAGGGCCATCACCGTTCCAGGGCCCCCGCGGGCCTTGACGGTAAGCGCCTGAAATCCGGGGATGGCTACCCGTAGGTGCGTCTCCAGTTCCTGCCATGACTCCTGGTGCTCGGTCATCAGAGAGAAAAGCACCGCGCTCACGTTGCCGCCGTCATGCGTCAGGACCGCGTCCGGCTGGACGATTGCAGGGCGACGGGTGGCCGACGTGGCCGACACGTCGAAGCCGGAGTAGACCCGCCAGGCGGCGACGTAGCTGCGGAAACGCGCGGCGGTGACAAAAGAGGGATCGAGGATGCGTCGGAGGTAGAGTTCGTTCGCCGGTCCGTCCCAGGGGCGTGGCTTGAATCGCTCCTTGCGGTTGAAGATAAAATTCGCACTCTTGTCTCGCCGAATATACTGAAAAGGCTGCCGCCAGCCAAAGTCTTCACTCCGTGAGCAGAGCTCCTCGTTGGTGATCTTGGGCTGGCCAACAGGTCCCTGAATCGTGACCGCATAGGTCAGCGGCCTACGTAGATCCAGATCGACATCGAGTTCATACTTAATCTGCTCGGGGCCGCCTGCGTGGAAGAGCGTCCTGCCAGCGCTGCCCGGATCAATCTCGACTGGAAGTGGGTTCTGGGCCGCGAACGCCAGGAAGCGGATGAAGTCGAATAGGCTCGACTTTCCGCTGGCGTTGGCACCGATGATGACCGTGAGCCCACGGAAGCTAGCGGAGAACGTACGGAAGGGCCGATAGCCCTGGATATCGAGCCGCCGCAGCCATGGACCGGCCCCTTCGCCTAGTTCCTGGATGGCGCGCGGTGGCCAGTCGTCTGTTAGGGCGTCGAAATCGACATCGAGGAGGGAAGCAATCATGCCCGTCTTGGGATCAAACTCAGGATTAAATCCTGGAAGATATTCATCCAAAAATGTAAGACTCCTGGCTGCATCGCGTATGTCCACTCCGGCAGCCTTGGCGATCTCGGCAAGTTGGGGAGGCTTGGCGCTTGTGCTGGGCTTCGTCTGACGCAGGAACTTTAGCAGCACGTCGCAGGCGGCAACCTGTTGCTGGGCGGCCTCGGCGTCTGCGGCCCAAAGTCCCTTCCAGGTAAGCAGGTAGTGTTTTTCCTGCGTGCACAGGTAGCCCAGCTCCGCCAACTCCTCGATCACCGCCTTGTGCTCTTCGTTCTGCCGCTCGAAATCCGCGACCCGGGGAAATGCCTTGTGCGTGTTCAGATGCTGGAGCATCTGGCGCAGTAGGCTGAGTTCGACGTCACTAAGTCCCATGATCCTTCACTCTCTCCCAGATAGAATGCCCATCCAGGCGTCGGCTGACAAGCCCTCCGCCACACCGCGCTTTGCGGCTGCTGCCGAGGCCCCGCGCCCGCCAGCGTCACGGTCCTTGACTTGCCTCTCGCCCTCGGCAATCGTCCCCCCATGCAGAAGCCGGTCCCGTTCCTGTGGGTCGACGTCTTCGCCGAGGTCCCCTTCGGCGGAAACCCGCTGGCCGTGCTGGAGGGCAGCGAGCTGGCCGAGGAATCGCTGCTCCCGCTGACCCGCGAACTCAGCCTCTCCGAAAGCGCCTTCTACTACCCACCGACGCTCCCGGGCGCGGACGCCAAGGTGCGCATCTTCACTCTGGCCAAGGAGGTGCCCTTTGCCGGCCACCCGACGCTGGGCGCCGCCGTGGCGCTGCTCCTGCTCGGCAAGCTGAAGTGGACCCCACCGCAGACCACCGTGCATCTGCAGCTCGGCATCGGCATCGTGCCGGTGATCGTCACCGGCGAGGAAATCCCCGAACGGGCACGCCTGTGGCACACCCGCATCGGCATCCCGTCAAGCGAGATCACCGATGACCGCCTGGCGTGGCTGCCGCCAGCCCTGGGGCTTTCGCGGAAGCAGCTTTGCGCTCGCCTCCCCGGTCCGCATGGCGAGCGCATCCTGTACCCACAGGTGGTGAACGGCGGGGCGCTGCAGCTCATGGTGCCGGTGGATTCCCCGGATGACATCGAACAGATGGAGGCCAGCTACCGCGACGTGGTCACCGCGGAACGGGCCCTGGGCGCGGAACTGGGCATCCTGGCCTTCGCCTTCAGCGAGCCTCCGACGAAGGACCCGACCCTGCCGCTGCGGGTGCGGGCGCGCTTCTTCGCCCACGATGCCCCCAGGGAGGACCCGGCCACCGGCAGCGCGGCGGCGGCGCTTTCGCTTTACCTGCATCACCACGGCCTGCTGGCCGCAGGGCAGGCACTGGAGATCAACCAGGGGCCGCCCCACGGCATCACCGAGGAGATCCCCGGGCGGCGCAGCATCCTGCGCGCGTTCTGCGACGGCAAGAAGGTCGAGGTCGAAGGCCGCGTGCGGGAGGTGCTGCGGGGCGAGATGAAGCTGCTGATCTGA
>JBBRLA010000352.1:0-8742 GCA_038231615.1 Polyangia bacterium
GGATGGCACCCGGCGCAGTGCTCCGCGAAGAGCGCGCGCCCCTCCTCCAGGGGGTCGTTGCGGTACACCGCCACCCCGCCCTCCGGCAGCACCCCGGAAAGCGCCAGTTGCCGGGCGTGGCCGGCCTGCTGGTTCGCCGCGTCGTCCCGCTTGTGAAAGTCCTTGTCGCCCGCGTCCTCCACCGCCGACATCCCACCCAGCGTTGCGGCCAAAAGGATCCCCAGGCCGAAAAGGGCGATCGGTCCCCGGCGCAGGCGGGGCTCGGCGGACGCCGCCTTGTCCAGAAAGGGCAGCGCCGCCGCCACGCCCAGGGCCAGAAGCGGCGCCAGCAGCCCGCCTATCGTCTCAAGCGACGCCGGCAAGAGGCGCAGGAGCTGATAAAGCGGCAGGAAGTACCACTCCGGCCGCGCGTCGTAGCTCGACGCCGGATCGGCCGGGGCCGAAAGCGGCGCCCCCCGGTGATGGGTCACCCAGGCAAACAGGAACATCAGCAGCACCAGGCTGCCGGCCAGGTCGTAGGTCAGTTGCCGCGGCCAACGCGGCTCCGTGCGCCGTTCGATCTCTGCGTCGCTCATCCCCCAGTGCGGCGTCGACCCGTGGCGCCGGACCAGGGCCACGTGCACCACGGTGAAAAGCGCCACCATCCCGGGCAGCACAAACACGTGCAGGCTGTAGAAGTGGGTGAGCGTCAGGTTGCCGTAGTTCGGCCCCCCCTGCACAAGGGTCTGCATCGAGGGCCCGACGAGCGGGACCGACCCCAGCAGCGTGGTCACCACCAGGGTCGTCCAGTACCCTTTTTGGTCCCACGGCAGCAGCGTCCCGGTCAGCGCGAAGGCCATAACCAGCAACGAGAGCAGCACCCCGGTCAGCCAGTTGACCTCCCGCGGGCCCCGATACGCCCCATACACCACCGTCTGCACCATGTGGCACAGGAGCAGCACCACCATGCTGCTGGCCCCGGCGGCGTGCAGGCCGCGGATAAACCAGCCCAGCCACACCTGGTCCTGGATGAAGGCCACCGACGCCCAGGCGGTGGTCGCCGAGGGCGCATAGAAGGCCGAAAGGAGCACCCCGGTCAAGGTTTGATTGATGAGCACGAAGACCAGCATCGACCCGAACATGTGGGCCCAACTGGAGCCGCCGCGAACCGGGGCATTCAGGGTCTTTTGCCGCGCGGCGCGGTAGCCGGTGCGGCTGTCCAGCCAGTCGAAGAAGCGCGCAGGCAGGGTCAAAGGGGGCCCCTTTGCCTGGGGCCGCGGCGCGGGCCGGTCGAGTGGCTGCGTCGGGGGTTGCGTTGGAGGTTGCATCGGGGGCCGCGGCAAAGACGGGTGCCGGCCAGGGCCAGGGCCAGGGGTCGGGGGCCGCGGTGGCGTGCGCGCGGATCGAGGGGGCGTGCTCCGCGACCAGGGCGGGTGCCCGTGCCCGGAGGGGGGCCGTTTCGACATTACACCGGCTCCTTGCGCGATACGGCAAGGCGGAAGCGCCGATATTGGCACATCACCTGCCCGTCCGTCACTTCCACCTCCAGGGTGTCCATGCCCCGGGGCGAGGGGCCGTCCCGCCGGGTGCCGTCCAGGGCGAAGGTACTGCCGTGGCACGGGCAAACGAAGCGCTGGTGCCCCTCGTCGAAGTCGATGGCGCAGCCGGCGTGGGGGCACACCGTCGAGAGGCAGACCAGATCGCGGCTGCGCCGGTAAAGCCACACCGAACCCTCGCGCACCCGGGACAGGCGGTTCCAGGCGTCCCGCCGGTCGCGGGCGATGACCACCGCCTGCAGCGGCTGTCCCCCCTGGTCCACATCGGGGACGTCCGAAAGGGCGGCCACCGGCACGGGGACTGCTCCTGCGCCCGCCGCTGCCCGATCCACCCGCCGCAGCGGGTCGAACAGATAGGCCAGGGCCGGCGCGATCTCCAGCGCGCCGAGCAAACCGAGAAGGGCGGTCCCCAGACGCCGCATCACCGAGCGGCGTTCGGGATCAAAGGGGCTCGTCTCCTGCAACGGACACCTCGTCAGAGCGGGTCGCCCGACATCTTACTCCCGAAAAACCAGGCGCTGCGGACTACCGACGTCCATACACCCGGGTCAAGTGATGGAGCCGGGAAAGGGTCGTCTCATCGAGCTGCCCGGGAAGCAGCCGGAAGCGCCAGTTGCCCTCGGAGTGTCCGGGGAAGTTCATGCGCGCCTCGCTGGACAGGCCCAGCAGGTCCTGCACCGGCAAGATCACCAGATCGGCCACCGTCGAAAGCGCCAGGCGGATCAACGCCCAGTGGATCTCCCGGTCATCGGGCAGGCCCAGGTACTGAAGGACCGTTTGCTGCTCTTGCCGCACCTGTTCGGCGCCGCGCCCCGAGTTGCCCTCGTCCTGGCCGTGGAACCAGCCGCAGAGGGTGTTGTTGTCGTGGGTCGAGGTGTACACCACCAGGTTGCGCCGGTACCCATAAGGCCGCGAGCTGGCCTCTTCCT
Organism: Polyangia bacterium; assembly: GCA_038231615.1. Lineage (GTDB taxonomy): Bacteria > Myxococcota_A > Polyangia > Palsa-1104 > JAEUJZ01 > JBBRLA01. The sequence goes on from JBBRLA010000352.1 coordinate 2,465, forward strand.
CCGGGCCCCCCTGACCAAAGGAGAACTCAAGCACTCGCATGCCCGGGAAGGCGAAGCGGTCGCGCAGTTCTTCGACGTCCGGGGTGATGATGCCCAGGTCCTCGGCGATGAGACGGACGTTCGCGTCGCGGCCCTCGGGCGCCAGCAGCGCCTCGAAGAGCGCCGCGCCCGGCCCCGTCACCCAGCGCCCCGAGGCGGCGGTGGTGGCACCGCCGGGGATCTCCCAGAAGCCGGCGAACCCGCGAAAGTGATCGATGCGCACCCGATCGTAGAGCAGGCTGGCGTTGTGCATCCGGCGCTTCCAGAACGAGAAGCCGTCCAGCGCCATGCGCCCCCAGTCGTAGAGCGGGTTGCCCCAGAGCTGCCCGGTCTGGGAAAAGTAGTCCGGCGGGACCCCCGCCTGCACCACCAGGCCCCCGTCGGGGTCCAGGCGGAACTGCTCGCGCTCGCTCCACACCTCGACGCTGTCGTGGGCCAGGAAGATGGGCATGTCGCCGATCAGCTCGACCCCGGCGGCGGCGGCATGATCGCGCAGGGACCGCCACTGCCGGAAGAACTGCCACTGCACGAAGCGGTGTTCCTCGATGCGTTCAATCAGGCGCTCCCGCGCCGCAGACAGGGCCTTCGGGTCCCGGTCGCGCAGCGGTGGGTCCCAGGCGGTCCATCCCGCCCCGTGCTGGTCCTCCTTGAGGGCGATGAAGAGAGCGTAGTTGTCCAGCCACCCCACCTGCGCGGCGCAGAAGGTCTGGTAGCTCTGGTACAGGGGATTGTGCGGGTCTTTTACCAGGCGCCGGGCCGAAAGGGCCAAAAGCGGGGCGCGATAGGCCCGCGCCGCCTCGAAGTCCGCCCGCGGCGCGGAGGGCGGGGGGGAATGCAGCTCCTCGGGGCGAAGCAGCCCGTCGTTGACCAGCCCCTCCAGGCTGACGAAGAGGGGGTTGCCGGCGAAGGCCGAAAAGGGCTGATAGGGCGAATCACCAAAGCCCGTGGGGCCCAGCGGCAGCACCTGCCACGCCGTCTGACCTGCCCGCCGCAGCGCCTCGATCAGGTTGTGGGCCTCGACGCCCAGGTCGCCCGTACCGCCGGGACCGGGCAGGGAGGAGAGGTGCAGAAGGAGTCCGCTCTGTCGTGGGGTCGTGGTTGTCATGTTTTGGGCCGCAGTATAATGCCACAAAAACCAAAAAGGGCCAGCCCACCGCGCTTAAGGCCGCTCACGGTCCTGGCCGTGCCAGATGCGACGCTCCATATAGGCGCAGCTTATGGGCCCCATTACGGATGCGTATCGACGCGACGCGCCGCACGTCCTATCCTGACCCTTGGTCCCATCCAGCGGCTGCGCGGACAGCCAGAGGAGATTAGCTTATGAAACGTCCATTGTTTGGCAGCGCCCTGCTTTGGGCCTGCCTTCTTCACGCAGGTTGCTCCACCCCGCCGAACCCCGGCACCGACGGCCCGCCCCCGGGACCCGATGGTGGCGCCGACCTTTCGTCCCCGCCCGGCACGCTCCTGCGCCGCGAGAGCCGCTCCTCGGCCATCGCCATCAGCGACGACGACCGGGTGGTTGCCGCGGTCAGCCCGGATGACGATCGGGTGTACCTTATCAACACCACCACCGGGAACAGCACCGTTTTCGTGCAACTGGCGCCCGGGGCCGAGCCCCGCTCGATCGCCTACGCCCCCGACGGCAGCTTCTGGGTGGCCAACCGCGGCGATGGCACCATCGTCCGCATCGGGCAGGTGGACCAGCCCAGCCCCACCCTGGGCAGCCCGATCCACGTGGGCGCCGAGCCCACCGGCATCGCCCTGTCCCCCGCCGGCACCAAGGTGGTGGTGGCCAACTACGCCGACGGCACCCTCAGCCTGGTCGACACCCGCACCCGGGCGGTGACCGCGGTGGTGGTGGGCCAGAACCCCCGCGCCGTGGCCGTCACCAACGGCGGCAGCGGCAACGACGCAGCGGAGACCGCCCTGGTCACCCTGATGTTCGGGCAGCCCGTCGGCGGGGACGCCCCCAGCGAAGGCAACGACACCGGGCGGCAGGGCATCGTCATCCCCATCGCCCTGGGCACCGGTATCGCCGCCGCGCCGATCAAGCTGGCGCCACTTTCGGACACCACCTTCGCCGTGCCGGACAAGGCCCTGCCCCCCAACATGGTGAAGGTAGGGGCCTATCCCAATCAGCTCCAGGCCATCGCGATCAACAACGGCAAGGTCTACGTACCCTCGACGGCCGCCTCCCCCGCCGGCCCGGTGAACTTCGCCGGCAACGTCCACCCGCTGGTCTCCGTCTTCGACCAGCAGGGCACCGAGCGCCTTTTCGGCCCCTCGGGTCAAAACGCCACCACCGCCTGCGGCACCAGCATCGCCAACAAGACGCCGGGCTACGCTGCCGGCACGGTGGACCTGGCGATCCAGGTCCGCGACCTGGGGGCGGGCCTGCTTTTCCCCACCATCCCGGTGGACATCGCCTTTGTGCCCAGAAAGACCCTGGATGTGGGCTACGTCCTCTCGATGGCCTCCGACGTGGTCACCCGGGTGGTGTGGGACTACGCCGGCAACACCGCCTGCGCCGGTGCCCAGAACGCCAAGCAGATCAACCTGCAAGAGGCCCCCGGCGCCATCAAGGCCCCCATCGGCATCGTCGTCAGCAACGACGAGAGCAAGGCCTACGTGAACGCCTGGGTGGGCCGCGAGGTCCAGGTCATCACCCTGTCCAGCCAGAGCGTGAGCGCCCGCGTGCCCCTGTCGCCGCAGCCACAGGGCGATGGGGCACTGGTGCAGAAGGGCAAGAAGTTCTTCTGGACCTCCACCGGCCGCTGGTCGAACAAGGGCTGGGGCGCTTGCGGCGCCTGCCACCCCGACGGCCTTTCCGACAACGTCACCTTCGTCTTCAACACCGGCCCGCGCAACACCCTGTCCCTGGACGCCGATTTTGCCAAGAAGGGCGACGGCACCCCCGACCTCACCGACCAGCGCATCCTCAACTGGAGCGCCATCTTCGACGAGGTCCATGACTTCGAGAACAACACCCGCGGGGTCTCCGGCGGCCTGGGCGCGGTGGTCTCGACCGGCGGCGTGCAGATCGACCTGGCGGCCACCGGGGACGGCAACCTGAACGGATCGGTCAAGCAGCTTGCGGCGGACAATGCCACCTTGCGGGCGCTGGTCGGCGGCGGCACGGACAAGGTGGACAGCGCCGTGGGGTCGGGCTGGGACGCCATCGAGCGCTACGTGGCCTCGCTGCGCTCCCTGCATCGATCTTCCCGCGTGGACCCGGGCTCGGTCAGCGTGCAGAACGGCGCCAAGGTGTTCGGGTCGGGACAGTGCGCCCAGTGCCACGATGGACCCAAGTGGACCGTCTCGCGCCGCTTCTATGCTCCCATTCAAGGCACCCTGGCGGGCGGCGCCACGTGCTCGCTGCAAACCACCCCGCTGAAGAAAAAGTCCGTCCCCACAGGAGGCAACCAGCCGCAGAACACCGACACCTTCCAGCTCCAGAGCGAGCGTCCCGGCAACAAGGCATGCACCCTGGACATCGACTGCGGCGGCATTCCGGGCATAACGTGCACGAATAACTTCTGCACGGTGCAGCCCCAGCGCCTGACCTGCGCCGTGCGCAACGTCGGCACCTTCGGCGCCGGGTCACAGGGCGCGGCCTTCGAGGTCCGCTCCGACACCAACGCCCTGGGCAAGTCCTTGCAGGCCGAGGGCGCCACCGGCTTCAACCCGCCCTCGCTCCTGTCGCTCGCGGCCACCGCGCCCTATCTGCACAACGGCGCGGCGCAAAGCCTGCCCGACCTGTTCACCAACGCCGCCTTCCGCGGCCACGCCACCGCCGGCAACCCGAACTTCGCCCCCACCCCCGCCGAGGTCCAGGACCTGGTCAACTTCCTGCTGTCGATCGACGCCACCACCCAGGCCCCGGCCATCGACCCCAACTTCGACCTGTGCACCGGCTCCTTCGTCGCGAACAACCTGGCGTGCACCAAGCCCTGAGCCGTCTATCCAGATTCCTTGGGTCGGGATAAACCCGCGCTGGCAACTGGGCGTGGAAAAGGGGACGGAAACATCTCCCCCTGGTAGACTGACGTGCCATGGACCTGACCCATCTGCGCTACCTGCAGGCGATTGCCCAGTCCGGGACCCTGACCCGGGCGGCACAGAAGGTGCACATCAGCCAGCCTGCCCTGAGCGTTGCCATCCGCAACCTGGAAGAGCGTTTCAAGACCACCCTGCTCCTGCGCGACCGCCACGGCGTGACCCTGACCACCAGCGGCCAGGAGATGCTGCGCTGCGCCGACGAGATCTTCGGCCTGATCGAGCGCACCGAGCAGCGCATCCGCGGCCTGGAGGCCGAGGAGACCGGCGACTTCATCATCGGCTGCCACGAGTCCCTGGGGGCCTACTTCCTGCCCCGCTTCATGCACGCTTTCTTGCAGCAGGCGCCGCGCATCGAGATTTCCCTGTGGAACGGGACCTCGATGGAGGTGCGGCAGGCGGTGGTGGACCGCCAGATCCACTTTGGCCTGGTGGTGAACCCCCTGCCTCATCCAGACCTGGTGATGGTCGAACTCTTCAAGGACGCGGTGGACATCTTCATCGCGCCCTCCCGCGCTCCGGCCACCGAGGATCTGGCTGCCGCGGGCGAGATTCTGCGAAAAGGGCCGCTCATTCATGCGGGGCGGGTCACCCAGTGCCAGGATCTCATCGCGCGCCTCGCCGCCGAGAGCATGCTGCCGTTGCGGATGCTCTCCTGCGGCGACCTGGAGCTGGTCAAGAGCCTGACCCTGGAGGGGCTGGGCGTGGGCCTGCTTCCCCGGCGGGTGGCGGCCTACGGCCACCCGGGCGAATTGCGCCGGCTGCATCCCAGCCTGCCCTTCATCCCGGACACCATCCAGCTCCTGTATCGCACCGACATGCACCGCACCCGGGCCGCGCTGACCCTCAAGAAGGCGCTGGTCGATCACGGCAAGAGCCTGGGCGAGGCTTGACATCCGGCCGGCGCCCCTTGCAACGGACCCGGCGATGTCTAGATCTTGCTCATGAAAATCATCCAGGCACCCTGGTGCATGATCGCCTTCCGCACGGTCCTTTTTTCGGCGCTGCTCGGCGGATGCACCGAAGTGGTGTTCCGCTACGACGCCGCGCTTCGCCTATCGGAGCCCGGAAGAGCTGGCCGCGCCCTAGCTCAGATGGGCCTCGTCCGTCTCCGGGCGGGCGGCAGAGGAATCCCCGATCCGGCCCTTGGTGTATTGCTCGATCCAGCCTTCCAGCGCGGCGCCGTCGACTCGGCTGAGCTGGGTGCGTCCCTCGACGAGCTTGGCGGCGGTCACGGTGGGGTTGTAGGCCGAGAGGTAGCGCAGAAGCTCGACGGAGTGGGTGGCGATGGCGAGCTGGCAGCGCGCCGAGGCAGCATGAGCAAACTCGGCGATGAGGGGGAGCATGGCGGGGTGCAGGCCGGTCTCGGGCTGATCGAGCCAGAGTAGGCGGGGGGGCTCGGGGGACATGAGCAGCGTGAGGAGGCTCATATAACGGACAGTGCCGTCGGACAACTCGGGCAGGAGCATGGGGCGCAGGGCGCGCCATTTGACACCCAGGTTGGCACGTCCTCCCTGCATCATGTCGATGCTCAGCCCCTGGTAGTTATCAAAGGCGACGGACATGCCGCGGTCAAAGTCGCGACGGAATTCGATGTCCCCGCCGTAGAGGCGCAGGATGACGCTGGCCAGGCCGTTGTCCTCCTCGCCCTTGTTGTCAGGCTCGTGGCTGGAACGGCTGGCAGCGGACTCGATCTGGGCGCCCTGCCACACCTGCCACGATCGCACCGAGCTGGTCAGCTCGCCAAAGGGGTTGGCCTTGGACTCGCTGAGCCAGGCGGGATACCACGCCAGCCAGGCCTGCGTCGGATCGGTCGCCCGTTTGGAAAGGATGGCGCCCTTGGATGTCATGGGGGCCACGGCCTTGGGATCGCCGTGCGGGCCTTTTTTATCAGGGCTGCTCTGCTGCGCCAGGTTGAGGCCGCGGCTGCGTGAGAAGATCTCCTGCGGGGTGCCGGAATTGACGCTGCACAGGCGTTCGTTGCCGATCTGCCACCCGTTGCCGTGGGGCTGGATCACCAGATCATAGACAAATTCGCATGGGTCCTCAAACTCCAGCTGCCCACGCAGGCTGAAGCGCAGCTTGCCTGGGTTGCTGTTCCACAAAAGGGCGGGGAACCCGCCGGCTTGCCCGAGCGAATCTCCCAGATCGTTGCCCATGCGGGCAGCGCGGGAGACATGCCA
>JBBRLA010000353.1:0-8714 GCA_038231615.1 Polyangia bacterium
AGATCCAGACCCACGAGCACGATGTCCTGATCATCGGCGCCGGCGGTGCCGGTCTGCGCGCCGCCATCGAGGCGTCGGCCCATGGCGCCTCGGTCGGCGTGGTGTGCAAGTCGATGCTCGGCAAGGCCCACACCGTCATGGCCGAGGGCGGCATGGCCGCGGCCATGGGCAACGTCGACGACCGCGACAACTGGCAGGTGCACTTCGCCGACACCATGCGCGGCGGGCAGTACCTGAACCAGTTCCGCATGGCCGAACTCCACGCCAAGGAGGCCCCCGAGCGGGTCCGCGAACTGGAGGCGTGGGGCGCCCTCTTTGACCGCACCCGCGACGGGCGCATCCTGCAGCGCAACTTCGGCGGGCACAAGTACCCCCGCCTGGCCCACGTCGGGGACCGCACCGGCCTTGAATTGATCCGCACCCTTCAGGACCACGGCATCCACCAGGGCATCGAGTTCTACCAGGAGGTCACCGTCCTGCGGCTTCTGGTCAGCAGCGGCCGGGTGGTGGGCGCCCTGGCCTACGAGCGCGAGCGGGGGCGCCTGCGGCTCTACCGCGCCAAGGCGGTGGTGCTGGCCACCGGCGGCATTGGCCGGGCCTACCGCATCACCAGCAACAGTTGGGAGTACACCGGCGATGGGCACGCCCTGGCTTATCATGCCGGCGCGGCGCTGATGGACATGGAGTTCGTCCAGTTCCACCCGACGGGTATGGTGTGGCCGCCCAGCGTGCGCGGCATCCTGGTGACCGAAGGCGTGCGCGGCGAGGGCGGGGTTCTGCGCAACAGCGAAGGGCGTCGCTTCATGTTCGACGACATCCCCGACAACTACAAGCCCCAGACCGCCGACTCGGAAGAGGAAGGCTGGCGCTATGTCACCGGCGACAAGAATGCCCGCCGGCCGGCGGAACTTCTGACCCGGGACCATGTGGCGCGCTGCATCCGCCGGGAGGTCAAGGCCGGGCGCGGCAGCCCCCACGGCGGGGTCTTTTTGGACATCGCCTGGATCAAGGAGAAGATCCCCAACGCCGCCGAACACATCAAGCGCAAGTTGCCCAGCATGTACCACCAGTTCAAGCAACTGGCGGACATCGACATCACCCGCGAGCCCATGGAGGTCGGCCCGACGACCCACTACATCATGGGCGGGGTGCAGGTGGACCCCGACTCCCAGATGTCCACCCTCCCCGGCCTCTTCGCCGCAGGGGAAGTGGCGGCGGGCCTGCACGGCGCCAACCGCCTGGGGGGCAACTCCCTTTCGGACCTGGTGGTCTTCGGCAAGCGCGCGGGGGAGCACGCGGCGCTCTTCGCCAAGGAGCACGGCGCGGGCGCCATCGAGCCCGACAAGGCCGAGGTCGACGCGACGGTGCGCTGGGCCCTGGCACCCTTCGAGCGCAGCGAGGGGGAAGGCCCCTACAAGGTGCAGCACGACCTGCAGGACATGATGCAGGACCAGGTCGGCATCGTCCGCGTCCAGAAGGAGATGGAGCAGGCGCTTTTGGGGCTGACTGCCCTGAAGGCGCGGGCCCAGAAGGTGGGCGTACCGGGCAACCGCGAATACAACCCGGGCTGGCACACCGCCCTGGACCTGGACAACCTGCTGACCGTGTCCGAGGCCATCACCCTGGCGGCGATCGAGCGCAAGGAGTCCCGGGGCGGGCACTTCCGGGATGACTACCCGCAAAAGGACGCGGCCTACGGCAGCTTCAACCTCATCGTGACCAAGGCGCCTGACGGGTCGATGACGGTGGGCCGGCGACCGCTGCCCCCGATCCGGGCGGACCTTCAGCAGATCATCGAGGAGAACAAGTAATGGCCCGGGTGACGCTGCGCATCTTCCGCGGGGACCCGTCGGGCGGCCAGATCCGCGAGTATCAGACCGAGGCCAGCGAGGGCATGGTGGTACTGGATGTGGTGCACCACGTCCAGGCCGAGCAGGCCAACGACCTGGCGGTGCGCTGGAACTGCAAGGCCGGCAAGTGCGGCTCGTGCTCGGCGGAGGTGAACGGGACGCCGCGCCTTTTGTGCATGACCCGGCTGAGCCAACTGCCGCCGGGGCAGCCGATCACCATCGAGCCGATGAAGGCCTTTCCCCTGATCCGCGACCTGGTGACCGACGTGTCGTGGAACTACCGGGTGAAGAAGAAAATCAAGCCCTTCAAACCCCGGGCCCCGGACGCGCCGGACGGCACCTGGCGGATGGACCAGCAGGACGTCGACCGGGTGCAGGAGTTCAGAAAGTGCATCGAGTGCTTCCTGTGCCAGGACGTGTGCCACGTCCTGCGAGAGCACGACAAGCACGACGAATTCATCGGGCCGCGGTTCTTGGTCTACACCGCGGCGCTGGAGATGCACCCCCTGGACACCGAGGACCGCCTGGCGGACTTGAAGGGGGACCACGGCATCGGCTACTGCAACATCACCAAGTGCTGCACCACGGTGTGCCCCGAGGGTATCACCATCACCGACAACGCCATCATCCCCCTGAAGGAACGCGTGGTGGACGAATACTATGATCCGGTGAAGCGGCTCCTGAGGGTCATCATCCCTCGGCTTCGGCCTCGGCCTCGGCCCCGGAGCAAGTGATGTTCCCCCTAAAACCCCTGGAGCACGACGCCGTACCGAGGGCCCTGGAGAAGGCGGAGCGCTACCGCCTGCTGAACGAGCCGTTCTGCGCCGAGAGCATCTGCCAGGACGTGCTGGCGGTGGAGCCGGCGAACCAGCGGGCGCTGGTGACCTACCTGCTTTCGTTGACCGACCAGTTTGTGGGCGGGGTGCCCAACGCGGCGTCGCGGGCCCGGGCCGTCGTCCCGCTGCTTGGCACCGAGTATGAGCGATACTACTACGCCGGGATCATCGCCGAACGCCTGGGGCACGCGCGCATCGCCCGGGGCGGGGCCGGGGCGGAGGCGGCGGCCTACGAACACCTGCGCGAGGCCATGGAATGGTATGAACGGGCGTACACCCTGCACACTACGGGGAACGACGATCCGGTGCTGCGCTACAATACCTGCGTGCGGGCCATGCGCCTGCACCGGCTTGAGCCGCCTCCGCCCGACCCGATAGAGTATCCCGGCGACGTATGAGCCTGAAGCATAGCGCCCCAAGAGGATATCGCTAAGGCCAGCCCCTGCGTTATGATCCATCATGGCCAGCGAAAGACCTGACGTCTCCACCGCCTCCGAGCCTTCGGCTTCGGCTTCGATAGACCGCCAGGTCGTTCGCACCAGCCCGGTCCTGTGGGGGCTGGGCGTGATCTTCGCGCTCTTCCTGGGGGCGCTGGGCACCCGGGCGCTCATGGACCTGGCGGACCTTTTCCGCGAGCCGTTGCTTTCAGAAGTCCTGGGGCCGCGCACCGGGCCGCTGGAGCGCGAGCGGCAGACCCTGCGCGATGCGCCCAATCCTCAGGACATCCGCGTCGCCCGCGCACAGCGCGACGTCGCCGACCTGGAGCGCACCCTGTCCTCCGCCGAGGAGACCTGGCGCACCTGGCTGGCCACCCGCGCCACCCTGGGGCCGGGCGGCAAGGACGACCGCGAGGTCCGCCAGCGTCGCGACCGCCTCGACGAGATCCGCAAGGAGCGAGACGGCGCCGTCGCCTTCCTGGAACAGGCACGGCGCGATCCCGACCCCAGCGCCGCCGCCCTGGCCAACCTGGATCAGCGCATCGCCGCCGCCTCCCGCGCCGCCGATGATGAATACTCTGCCGCCCATCGCGCCTATACCTTCAAGGTCCTGTGCGCGCGCCTTGCGCTGGTGGCGCCGCTGCTGCTCCTGGCCGCCTGGCTCTACCGTCGCCACCGGCGCAGCGCCTACCTGACCCTTTTGTGGGGCTACTGGGCCTTTTCGGGATGGATGCTGCTCTATGGGATCGGGCCATATCTTCCCCATTACGGGGGCTATGCGCCGCTGGGCATCGGCGCCGTCGTCAGCATCTGGGGTTCGGTGTCCCTGGTGCGCTGGTTCAACCGCCGCGCGCCGCTGCGGCGACAGCGCATCGTCGACCGGGCCATCGCCCGCCACCGTTGCCCCGGCTGCGACCGCGACTACCTCATCGGCCGCGAGACCGCCATCGAGATCGGCCTGACCCGCCGCGCCACGGTGCGCCGCTACGAGGGTCGGGCGCTGCACCCCCGCGGCTGTCCCGCCTGTGGCCTGCCGCTCTTTGGCCCCTGCCCCGGTTGCCACGAGCCACAGGTCATTGCCCTTCACCGCTGCGCGAGCTGCGGCGAGCCTACCCAAAGCGCACCGCCGACACCGTGACGCCCATGACCCTTCCGCGGCGAGGGTCGCCTTTCCCCTTGCCGAATTCCCCGCGCGGCGTTCAAATCCGGTCACATTTAGTGATAAGGAGCAAACACCCGTGATTTCGACGCAGCGCGCTCTCCGGTACTCGCTGATCGCCAGCCTCTTTGGTCTTGTGAGTCTGTCTGCCTGTTCCAACGGCCGCAACGATGGGGACAGCGGCATCGTCATCCTGCCCGACGGCGAGGTCATCCACCCCGACTTCAGCACCGGGGGCGGCGATGGCGGCACCCAGGGCGACGGCGGCGGCGACGGGGGGGAGGTGCAGGGCGGCCCGTGCACCCCGGGCGGCTACCGCTGCGGCGTCAGCAACGCCGTCGAGATCTGCAACAGCAGCGGTACCGCCTGGCTTTACAGCGCCACCTGCTCCGTGTCCTGCTCCGGCGGCCTGTGCACCGGGGCGTGCCCCCCGACCACCCGCCGCTGCAACATGAACCACGTCGAGGAGTGCAGCGCCGACGGCACGGCGTGGAAGTCGGTGGACACCTGCGCCACCTACTGCGAAAGCGGCCAGTGCGCCCTGCCCGGCCTGGACATCACCGCCAGCAAGAACCTCGACGGCCTGGTCCTGGTCTCCGGGGACATCGTGGTGCGCTCGGGGGTCACCTTGACCAGTCCGGCGGGCGATCTGACCCTGAAGGCCAAGAACATCACCGTCGAGAACGGCGCCTCCATCGCGGCCAACCCCACCGGGCAGACCCCCGAGGGCGGCGGAGCCAACCAGTCAGGCTCTTACCGGAACGGCGGCGGCGGCGGCGGCTATGCCCAAAGCGGCGCCTATGACAGCAGCGGCTACAGCCCCGGGGGCGGCGTCTTCGGCTCGACCACCGACATGGAGGTCCAGCCCGGCGGCAAGGGCGGCGACGGCGAACCCAACTACGGCGGTTTTGGCGGCAAGGGCGGCGGGGCGTTGCGCCTCTACGCCGACGGCAACATCACCATCGACGGCCAGGTCACCGCCAACGGCGTCTCCGGCGGCATGGCCCGCAACAGCAGCTACGGCGGCGGCGGCGGCGGATCCGGGGGCGGCATCCTGCTGGCGGCGGCGGCGGACATCAAGGTCAGTGGCTCGGTCTCGGCCACCTTGGGGGGCGCGGGCCCGGGCTACAACAGCGGCGGCAAGGGCGGCGACGGCCGGGTGAAGATCCTGGCCGGCGGCGTCCGCACCGTCACGGGCACGATCTCGGGCACGCGCACCGACGGCTTGCTGCCGCCGGTGCTCATCACCTCCAACAGCCACCCGGATGCGAACCTGACCTACAACGACGACTTCCCCAACATCATGATGAGCTGGACGCGGCCCTTCGCCTCGCGGCAGGGGTACTATCAGCTCATCAGCAAGGCGCGCTCGCAGCCACCCACCCCGGCCACCGGCAGCTTCGTCAACATGATGGAGTCGAGCCTGTTCATGCCGGCCTCGGTCACCGCGGGCGACAACTACTTCCACATCACGCCGGTGGACTCGATGTCCAACGTGGGCACCATCGAAAGCGTGTTCCACATCCGGATCAACACCACCCCGCCCTCGGTCACTTCGATGAGCCATCCGTCGCCCACCGCCTGGGTGGACAACGCCAACCCGTTCTTCATGTGGACCTTCCCCGTGGACGAGAAAAACGTGAAGGGGGTGTTCTACGTGTTCGACAACTTCGGCGACACCGTGCCCAACACCCGGTCGACCTTCATCCCGGTGGCGCAAAAGCAGCTCCTGCGCAGCGGGGTCCCCGCCGGGGTGTGGGTGCTCCACGTGGTGGCAAAGGACCCGCGGGACTACCTGACCAAGCAGGCCGCCCACTATCGGGTGAACATCGGCAAGGACCCGGGCTCGGGAGTGGTGCTGGGGCAGGTGGTGGACGGGATGGGGCAGAAAGTCGCGGGCGCGACCATCGACATCAACCGCGGGCTCTACAGTCAGGGCACCAACATGACCGGCAACTTCAACTTCGCCAGCATCCCCGTCGGCACCTGGGAGGTCAGGGCCACCAAGGACACCAAGGTGGCAACCCAGATGGTGACCCTTTCGCTGGGCGATTCGAAGACCGTGAACCTGGCCCTGCCGTAAGCCTTCCCCGCCGCCAGTCTCAGGAAATCCCGACCGGGGCCCCCCGCTGGTCCAGGGACCGTTGCGCCGCTTCCAGCACCTTCACCACCTCCAGCCCCTCCCGGGCCCCAGAACGCGGCGTCTTGCCGTCCCGGATGCTCTCGATGAAGTGGCGGCACTCGACGTTCAGCGGCTCCGGCAGGTCCAGGTGCGGGATGTGAATGTCCCCCTGGCGCACCGTCAGGTACTCCCCGTACTGGGTGAACTCCGGCGGCCGCGTGAACCCCTTGTCGTAGATCCGCAGCTTCTCGTTGGGATGGGCGTCGTCCAGCTCGACCATCCGCTTGCTTCCCACCACCGTCAGCCGCCGCTCTTTCCGCGGGTCCAGCCACGAGAGCTGGATCTGCGCCATCTTCCCGTCCGCGAACTCCAGGTTCAGGAAGACCACGTCCTGCACCCCCGGCTGCAGATAGCTTTGCCCCCGTGCCGCCACCGTCACCGGCGACTGGTCCAGCAGATACAAGATGATCGAGATGTCATGAGGCGCCAGGCTCCACATGGCGTTCTCGTCCTTGCGCAGCCGGCCCAGGTTCACCCGCAGGGCGTAGAGGTAGTAGACGTCCCCGATCTCCCCCGTGGTGATCATCTCCTTCAGCCGGTGCACCGCCGCGTGGTAGAGCATGAGGTGCCCGACCATCAGGGTCTTGCCCACCTCGTCCGCTTTTTTCGCCATCGCCTCGGCGTCGGTGCTGGTCAGGGCCATCGGCTTCTCCACGAAGACGTGCTTCCCCGCCGCCAGCGCCGCCAGGGTCTGGCTGGCGTGCAGCACCGCCGGGGTCGCCAGCACCACCGCGTCCACCTCGGGGTCGGCCAGGGTGTCTGCGAAACTCGGGCTCAACTTGGCCCCGGGGGCCAGGCCGCGCGACCGCTGGAGGTTCTTCTCGTCGGGATCGCACACCCGCACAAGCTGACATCCATCCAGCCTGGCGAAGGTGCGGACGTGGTTCACCCCCCAGTAGCCGGCGCCGACGACGGCGACCCGGACCTTGGGACGGTCCTGGCCATCGGTTTTAGGTGAAGTCTGGCTCATAATTCGGCACTCCTTGTGTTGTGCTAAGGTTGCGGGCGACTTCTGGCCGCTGGCCAAGACCAGCATGGACTCAGGAGCAGGTGATCGGATCCGGGAGTTGGCACGTGCCGCTGGTCGCATTGGCCGCTGTCACGCAACGCGCAGGCGTCAGGCAGGCGGGGCCGGTCGCCGTGTCGCAAGGCTTTCCCTCGATCGCGTAGGTGGCGCTATCGACGCACGCCTGATCGGCACTGACGCCGCTTCCGCATCCAGCGAGAAAGCACATAAACAAAATGGCACGATTCATTCGATCCTCCTTGGCAGATGCCAAATTTGACGAAGTCGCGGGAACAGGGTCATTTCGCGGGCCCCGGGTGTAAGTGCGCCACTCCGAGGCGCACCAGCAGCCGCGCATAGGGGGCCTGCTCCGGATGACCGATCTCGGCAAAGACGCCGCCCAGCCCCAGCATGCCCAGCAGCAGGGCCAGGCTTCCCAGCGTCACGATCGGCGCGAGCAGCTCGGGTCGACGCAGCCCGTTGCCCGTGCGCAGACCCAGCACCGGAAGCGCGACGCCCAGCCCGTAGACCGCGTGATAGAGGCCAGCCATGGCAAAGACGGTATAATACGGCCAGAAGTAAGCCGGCACCCAGCGCAGGGTGAAGGCCACCCCCGCAAACTCCGGGTAGACCCCGTAGAGCAATGAGGCGCCGCGCGTGGCAATGACGTGGCCAGCGAAGAGCAAAAAAAGGAACATTCCGGTAATCCGATGCAGCCGCGCCCACCTTTCAGCGGGTGCCTTCCGCCCCAGCGCCCGCCGCCGGAGCATGCGCAGGATGGCCGCGGTCGCATGGACCAAAAGGGGCGCAAGGACCAGCGCGATCTCGACGGGCGGTGCCTGGTAACCGCGACGCAGCACCCGTTGTGCCCCGTCATAGACCACGGGCCCCAGGGCCGCGAGCATCTGGTTTACCAGGTGCACCAACAGAAAGACCGCGAAGAGCGCGCCGCTCAGGGCCTGCACGCGCAGAAGTCGCCGGTCGTCTATCGCGTGGTTTACGGGTTTCATGGCCTGTGATTGTCTCTTGACAACAACAACCGAACGGCATTGGGCTTAGCCCCGGTAAAAGGCCTGGATCGATTCGGCTACGAAGTCGATCTGGTCGTCGCTGAGATCGGGGTGCACCGGGATGGCCACCGCCTCCCTGCAGGCGGCCTCGGCCCGGGGGCAGTCGCCCTCCTTGTAACCGAAGTGAGCGAAGCACGGCTGCAGGTGCAGGGCCATCGGATAGTAGACCTCGCT
>JBBRLA010000354.1:0-8692 GCA_038231615.1 Polyangia bacterium
CGAACCAAAATCGTCCTTCTTCTTGTCGAATAAACCCATGGCACTTCCTTCGGCGGGAGGAGAAAAAGCGGATGCCAGCTATCGGGTCGCCTGCCATCTTACCATGGATCGGCCCGCCAAATGATTCACCGATTCTGCTGCTTAGGCCGGCCTACTTGGTCTTGGGCCGGCCTGGTTCGGCGGCCGCCTACATACATGTAGCTTGGGGGCGGTGGGTCAAGTTTTTCGCCGTTCTCGGGGGGTTGAGTGATGGGAATGTCTTTATTCCCACGGCGTGTCATATGATAAGGGCGATGGGCAGATCACCACCAATGCCAAAAGAAGTGCCGCGGGTCGGGACCAAAGTTGCTTCCGGGGTCGTGTCTGGAATTGCGCCCAGGCTCGTTTCGGGGGGCTCGCCATTGGGGTCGGGCCCTCACAGCACGCAGGAGGAGCCGCTACGGGAGTTGCTGGCCGGGCTGGGGTATGGGGGAAACAATGAGGGGGTGGCCCGCAAGGCGCTGGAGGAGGCGCGGCTGACCCGGCCGGGGCGGCAGGCGATCGCCAGCAGCAAACGGGAGCAGGTGGTGGAGTGTCTGCTTTCGCGCTTCGTGCTGGTGTGTCAGCGGGCTTCGTGCCAAAAGGAGCTGGTGGAGGCCGGGCCGGGGCCGGGGCCGGGAGATGACCAGAGGACCCGGCTGGTGCCGGAACGCCACGGGGACTGTTCGTTCTGCGGGGGTTCGGATAACAAGAAGGCGGTGGAGCGGTTGTGTGCGACGTTGCTCTCGCGGGGGAAGCGGCGGCTGGTGGTGGTGGGCGGCTCGCCGGCGGCGCGGCAGGCGCTGGAGGGGCTGGTGGGGAACCGTCTTCAGTTGCGGCTGGTGGATGGGGTGGCCCGGCGCACGCGGGTGGAGTCGCGGGCCGACCTTCTGTGGGCCGACCTGGTGGTGGTGTGGGGCGGAACGCAGCTCGACCACAAGGTGTCGACGCTGTATACTGACTTCAATGAAGGCAAGGTCGTGGCGGTGCACCGCCGGGGCATCGCGGCGCTGGTGGACGAGCTGCTGGACAACGCCCGGTAGGGGCTTGGGCGACCTGCCACAATGCTTGGCCAGGCCGGCCATGCTGCGTGGGTGCCCTCCAAGGTGGCAGTCGCGAAGTGGCAGCTTCCCACTTGCGGATGTCGTCCTGGTTGTTCGCTGAACAGTCAGTGGCGGGGCCAGCCGATGCCTGTAGGTCCGGCTCCCGCAGCGCAGGCTGGCGGTATATGCTAGAGAAAGAGGCACGCCTCGCCCGACCCATTAACCAATCAACCAATGCGCTTCGACTCCTCCCAGTCCATCCCGTTCACCGACACTGACGACTTGACCGGCTTCGCCGGCCCACCGGTCGCTCGGCTGCGCTGGCTGGTGCGCTTGCGCTGGGTGGCCCTCTCGGCGGTGGTGGTGGGCCTGCTCATCGACGTGGCGGCGCGCTTTCCGTGGGTCTCGCCGGGGCCGATCGCCACCGCCGTGGTGGTCGGGGTGCTCTACAACCTGGGCTTCGTGTGGCGCCTGGAACGGCGTGAGCTGCGGGAGCCTTCGCTGATCACTCCTTTTCGCGCCATCGGCCACGGGATGACCCCAGGGCCGGTTCAGGGCGCCACCGCCGCTCGGGTCGCCCGGGAACTGGAACTCCATGCGGTGGCTGACGTCGCCGCCTTGACCATGCTGCTCTCCGCTTGCGGGGGCCTGCGGAATCCGATCAGCATGTTCTATGGCTTCCATGTGGTGCTGGGGGCGGTGCTGGGCCTCTTTCGCGGGGCGGTGCTGGCCGGAGTGGTGGCGATGGCCGGGGTGGGCCTGCTCTGGGGCGCCGAACACCAAGGCTTCTTGCTCTCGCCGCCGCTTTACTCGCCACCCCTCTGGCTCAGTGCGGGGGCCACGGTGCTGACCATTCTTTCGCTGGGGTATTTCGCCCTGGGGGCGCTGCGGTTCTTGCACCGGGAGCAGGGCAGGGCCGCGCGCAACTACGAGCTGCTGATGACCGCGATGGACACCCTGCAGGTCGGTCTGGAACTGGTGGGCCCGGGGGACCGCCTGATTCTGCAGAACCGCTGCGCCGCGGCCATCCATCCGCTGCCGGACGAACGGTGGGCCCCACCGGACTCCGTGGGGTCGATCGGGCCCAGCGGGTCGGAGACGGGAGACGGAGCGCCTCGGCGCTTCGCCCGGCTTTTGGATGCGGCGGCCGAGGGGGTGGACGCGGCGGACGAGCGGATCTACGAGGTGATGGCGCCCAGCGGCTGGGACGGGCCAAAAGAGGGAGCCGGGCTGCGGGCGTTCCTCTATGTCGACCGCACTGAGGTCACCGTGAACGAGCAGCGGGCCATCATGATGGAGCGCCTGGCCAGCCTGGGGCGGGCGCTGCAAGGGGTGGCCCACGAGCTGAACACGCCGCTGGCCAGCATTCAGACGCTGGCGGTGGATCTGTCGCACTTCGGCCCGGCGGCGGCCAGCGCCGATGCGGCTGAATCGATCTCGCTGATCATCGACGAGGCGCGGCGCTGCAGGGAGATCACCCGGGAGCTTTTGCACAGCGCCAGGGACCGGGACCGGGACGAGAAGGGACGATCCCCCGGCAGCCAGCGGGCGCGCACCGTGCTCTTCGACGTGGTGCGCCGGGCCGAACGCCTGGCCGGGGCAGGGCTGCTCTCGCGATCGGGGGGCGTGGGCAAGGCGGCGCTGGTGCTCTCCGGGGACCCCTCGCTGTGCTGCGTCACCGATGCCGATCGCCTCTTGCAGATCCTGGTGAACCTGATCCAGAACGCCCGCGACGCCTCGGATGACGGGCCCATCGAGGTGCGGGTGTTGCAACAAGGGCTTTGCGCGGTGCTGGAAGTGGTGGACTCGGGGCCGGGACTGCCCGAGACAGTGCGGGCGCGGCTCTTCTCGCCCTTTGTCACCACCAAGCCGCCGGGGAAGGGCACCGGGCTGGGGCTTTATACCTGTGCCCGGCTGGCGCAGCAGCTCGACGGGGAGCTGACCCTGGAGAACCTGCCGGGGTGCGGGGTGCGGGCGCGGCTGATGCTGCCGGGCCTGCCGCCGGGGCGGGGGATCGCCTGATGCGGGTCCTTTTGGTCGATGACGACCCCACCTTCCGCCTGGCGATGGCCAAGGCGCTGGCCCGCAAAGGGCTGACGGTGCGCGAGCTGTCCGGGGGGGCGGCGGCAATCGGGGCACTGCTTTCGGAGGACTGCCCCTACGAAGTGGTGGTGCTGGACCTGCAGATGCCCCAGGTCTCGGGGATGGAGGTCCTGCGCCGGACGCCGCGGCGGCGCCCACAGGTGGTGGTGCTGACCGGCCACGGGACGATCCCCGACGCGGTTTTGGCGATGCTCCTGGGGGCCTTCTCGTTCCTGCTAAAACCCATCGACGCCGACGAGCTTTTGCCGGTGCTGGAGCAGGCGGCGGCGCCGCGATCGTCCCAGGAGCTGCTCATCGGCGAGAGCGCGGCCACACGGGGGCTGCGAGCGCTTCTGGACCGCTTGGCGGAGGCCGACGACCCGGTCCTGCTGTGCGGGGAGACAGGGACGGGCAAGGAGGTGGCGGCGCGCTACCTGCACCAGCGGGCGCGTCGGGCGGCGCACCCTTTCCTGGCGGTAAATCTGGCGTGCATGCCGACGGACCTTCTGGAAAGCGAACTCTTCGGCCACGCCCGCGGGGCGTTCACCGGGGCCGAGCGCAAAAAGCAGGGACTCTTCGGCGAGGCCGGCGACGGGGTGCTCTTCCTGGACGAGGTCAGCGAGCTGCCGCTTCTGCACCAGCCGAAACTCCTGCGGGCCATCGAGGCGCGGAGCTACCGGGCAGTGGGGGAGACGCGGGAGGAGCCGCTGCGCGCACGCCTGGTCCTGGCCAGCAACCGCGACCTGCGGGGGATGGTGCAGCGCGGCGAGTTCCGCGAGGACCTGTTCTATCGCCTGGCGGTGCTGCCGGTGGTGCTGCCGCCTCTGCGGGAGCGCCCGGAGGACATCGTCCCCATCGCCGAGCACTGGCTGCGCAAGCTGACCGCGGGGCCGGCCGCCTTGTCGGGGTCCGCAGCGACTCCGTCCTATGCCGGTCTGAGTACCGGTCCGGTGGGGCTCTCGCCGGACGCTCGGGTGGCGTTTCTGTCCCACGATTACCCGGGCAACGTACGCGAACTGGTCAACGTGGTCCGCCGGATTGCGCTGTTCGCCCGCGCCGGGGCCCCGGGGCCGTGGGCAACGAATGATCGGGTAGCCGATGGGGAGTTGGTGCGGCGAATGCTGGCTTTGGACCCCTTCCGCACCTTGCGGCCCGACTTGCCCAAGGCGCTGTCGGCGCCTATACAACACCCGACACGACAAGAAGTACAAAAAGATCTGCCACCGGGCCTTGCAGTGGCCACGAGCGCTCTGATAGGCTGCGCGGCCAAAACAGAAATACAAGAACCGCTGTCCCTGCGTGAGCTGGAGATCCGGCACATCGAGCGGTTGCTGCGAGAACACAAGAACATCACCATGGTCGCCAAGTTGCTGGATATCGATCGCCGGACGTTGCAGCGCAAGCTGCGGGCCTTGGGCATCGACTGGCGCGACGACCTGTAAGTCGCTGACGCCAACGCCAACTGATCGATTCGATACAGCAAGAAATAGCGTGGGCGCGGCGACTTGCCGCGGCAAAACGCCGCGCTGAACCCGAGGTCGGTGGCTCGCGGTGCGGCAACAATGGACAGGAAGAACGGTTTCATGAGGCCCGGCGGCGACGGATGGTGACGATTCAAGCCAAAGAGCTGGATGGTACGATGGTTGCTAAGAAGGTGCCTGCCACGAAGGTATTTCATCCATGACGATGCAGCCGACCCCCGTAACGCCCTACGTCTTCCCTCGCTGGACCAACCTCCTCCCCGCGATTCTCACGGTGGCGGTACTTTTGGGCCTGACCTCGGTGATCTCCGGCCTGTGGTACTACGGGTCGCCCAGGCACACCGACGTGGGGTATTCCCCAGAGCAACCGGTGCCCTACAGCCACAAGCTGCACGCCGGGGACATGGGAATGGACTGCCGTTACTGCCACGTCAATGTGGAGCGGTCCACGGTGGCCTCGGTGCCGCCTACCCAGGTATGCATGAACTGCCACGCCGCGGTGAAGAAGGACTCGGCGCTTCTGGCCCCGGTGCGGGACAGCTGGACTACCGGAAAGCCGGTGCCCTGGGTGCGCATCCACAAGACCCCGGACTACGCCTACTTCCCCCACAACCGCCACGTCACCCGCGGGGTCGGCTGCGTCGAGTGCCATGGGCGCATCGACCAGATGATCCGGGTCCGCCAGGCGCAACCCCTGAGCATGGGCTGGTGCCTGGACTGCCACCGGGAACCCGCCGCGCACATTCGCCCCGTGGAGATGATCACCAAGATGGACTGGGAGCCGCCGCCAGGCGAGACCCGTGAGTCGTACGGGCAAAAACTCGTCGCCGAGAACAAGATCAATCCGCCCACCGATTGCTCCAGGTGCCACCGATGAAACGCTTACCCATCCACTGGCCGCCGCCGGCTGCGGGCTCGAAGACCTACTGGCGCAGCCTGGACCAGCTGGCGAATACGGCGGAGTTCCAGGAGTTCGTCCAGCGGGAGTTCCCCGGCGGGGCGTCGGAGCTGAGTTCGCCCCTTTCCCGACGCAGCTTCATGTCGCTGATGGGGGCCAGCTTCGCTCTGGCGGGCCTGGCTGGCTGCCGCCGGCCGGAGGAGAAGATCCTCCCCTATTCCAAGGCCCCGGAGCAGTCGGTCATCGGGCTGCCGACCTATTACGCTACCACCATGACGCTGGGAGCGCAGGCCTACGGCCTCCTGGTCGAGAGCAACGACGGTCGCCCCACCAAGATCGAGGGCAACCCGCACCACCCGATGAGCTTGGGCGCCACCACGGTGCAGGGACAAGCGGCGGTGCTGGACCTGTATGATCCGGATCGCTCGACGAAGCCGATGGTGGCGGGGGCGGACGCGGATTTGGCCGCGGCGATCAAGAAGATCAGCGAGTTGCGTGAGGGGTTGGCCAAGAAGCAGGGCGCCGGACTGCGGGTGCTCTCCGGGGCGCTGGTTTCGCCGACGGTGCTGCGCCTGCGGGACAAGCTTCTGGGGGTGATGCCCCAGGCGGCGTGGCACACCTGGGAGCCGGTCTGCGACGACGAGGCCCGGGCGGGCAGCCGGCTGGCCTTCGACGACGACGTGCATCCCTTCCTGAAGCTGGAGCACGCCGAGATCATCCTGTCCTTGGACGCGGATCTCTTCGGCAATGACCCGGACGCACT
This sequence comes from Polyangia bacterium, assembly GCA_038231615.1. Classification (GTDB taxonomy): domain Bacteria; phylum Myxococcota_A; class Polyangia; order Palsa-1104; family JAEUJZ01; genus JBBRLA01. The sequence goes on from JBBRLA010000354.1 coordinate 6,286, forward strand.
TCGCCACACCCGGACCTTCGCCAACCGGCGACGGGTGGAGGACAAGGGCGACACGATGAACCGGCTGTATGTGGTGGAGGGGACCTGGAGCATCACTGGGGCCTCCGCCGACCACCGCCTGCGGGTGCGCCCCAGCGAGGTGGGGATGTTCGCCGTTTTGCTGGCCACGGAGCTGGCCCGCCTGGGGGTGCCGCTGGCGCCCGGCGTGGCTGAGGCGCTGCCCAAGGGCAAGCCCGAAGGCCACAAGGTGGACGAGCGGTTCGTCGCCGCGGTGGCCAAGGACCTGATGGCGAACCAGGGGCGGGTGGCGATCGCCGCCGGCCGGGCGCAGCCAAAAGAGGTGCACGCGCTGGTGCACGCGCTGAACGCGGCGCTTTTGGCCCCGGGGAACACCATCGACTATGTGCGCTTGGCCGACGCCGGCAGGAAGCTGGATCGGGAGTCGCTTGCGGACCTTCTGGCGGCGGTGGACAGGGGGGAGGTCGAGACCCTGGTGGTGCTTGGCGGCAACCCGGCATATGACGCCCCGGCGGACCTGAAGTTCGAGGAGCGGCTGCGAGCCAAGAAGGATCGTACCCAGATCATCCACCTGGGGGCGTACCGGGACGAGACGGCGCAGCTTGCGCAGGTGCACGTGCCGCGCTCGCATTTCCTGGAGGCCTGGGGCGACGCCCGCGCGACGGATGGGACCACCAGCGTGGTGCAGCCTTTGATCGCGCCGCTTTATCCGAGCCTTTCGGAGATCGAGATCCTCTCGCTGCTGGCGGATGGGGCGAAGGGCCGCGGCCACGAGCTGGTGCGCGACACCTGGCGCGGGGTTGCGCAGGTTGAGGAGGCCGCGGCGGCCCCACAGGAGGCTTTGGCGAAGGCCCCGGCGGAAGTTGCTGCGAAGCCGGCGGTTGCAACCCCGGACAAGGCGAAAGCGCCTGGGGCGGCGATTGCGGCGATGGCAGGGATGGCTGCTGACAAGGTGAAGCCGAGCGAGGCGACTGCTGCCGGGACGAAGCCGGCGGTTGTCGCAGCACCGGGCAGGGCCTCTCCCGCGACCGACCCTACCCAGATCACCGGCGCCGACGTGGCGGTTGCCGTCAGCGGACCCAGTCTTTTCGAATTGGCCTTCGACCGGCACTGGCGCCAGGTTCTGCGCGATGGGTTGATGCATCAGGGCACGCCCCCGCAGGCGGCCCCCGCGGTCAAGGGTGACAAGATCGCAGCGGCCCTTGGGGCCATCAAAGCCGCTCCCGAAGGTCTGGAGATCGTCTTCAGGCCCGACGCCAAGCTCTTCGATGGCCGCTTCGCCAACAACGGCTGGCTGCAGGACCTGCCCGACCCGATCACCAAGCTGGCCTGGGACAACGCGGCCCTGCTCTCGGTCAAGACCGCCAGCGCCCTGGGCGTCGAGAAGGACGACATGGTGCAGATCACCCTGCGTGGTCGCACCGTCGAGGCCGCGGTCTACATCCAGGCCGGGCAGTCGGAGAACACGCTGACGCTGGCTCTAGGCTACGGCAGGCGCACCACCGGCCGGGTAGGTACCGGCGCTGGCTTCAACAGCTACCTCATCCGCGACTCGGCGGCCCTGGGTTTCGACGTCGGCGCGACGGTGAAGTCCGCCGGCAAGAAGTACGCCGACCCCCGCGACGAGGACTTCATCGACATCACCAAGCTCACCGGCTTGGTCACCACCCAGAACCACTTCTCGATGGAAGGGCGGCCCCTGGTGCGGGAGGCCTCGCTGACCGAGTTCCGCAAGGAGCCGGACTTCGCCCAGCATGCGGTGCATCATCCGCCGCTGAAGGCGATCTTCGACGAACGGCCTTACGTGGGGCAGCAATGGGGCCTATCCATCGACTTGTCGGCGTGCGTCGGATGCGGCGCCTGCACCATTGCCTGCCAGGCCGAGAACAACATCCCCATCGTCGGCAAGGCGCAAGTCCGCAAGGGCCGCGAGATGTCGTGGATTCGTGTCGACCGTTACTTCTCCGGCGACCAAGACGACCCGCAGGCCGTGCAGCAGCCGGTGGCCTGCATGCAATGCGAGAACGCTCCCTGCGAGAACGTCTGCCCGCCAGGCGCGACGGTACACTCGCAGGACGGCCTGAACGACATGGTATATAACCGCTGCATCGGGACGCGGTATTGTGCCAACAATTGTCCCTACAAGGTGCGACGCTTCAACTATCTCGACTGGCGCCACCGCTACGAGGCCGCGGCACCCGACGAAGTGTCGCTGCGGCAGAAGGACGACCTCTTGCCGGTGGCCCGGCTCAAGTACAACCCCGACGTCACCCTGCGCTCCCGCGGCGTGATGGAGAAATGCACCTACTGCGTGCAGCGCATCCGCGGGGCGCAACGGGACGCCAAGCTGCAGGGGCACGACGCGGTGATGGATGGGGTCATCACCCCG
>JBBRLA010000355.1:0-8686 GCA_038231615.1 Polyangia bacterium
ACTCCTTGCCGATGCCCGCCTGCCGGCTCAGCCGCCGCAGGAGCCCCGCCACCTCGACCGGCACGATCTGCGCCCCCCGCGCCGCCTCCCGTGACAGCTCGCTCATGAGCGTGTCCAGCCGGTCCCGCGCCAGGCGCTGGATCTGGTGGGTCGCCAGCGTCTTGCACTGCACGAAGCTCCACAGAAGCGATAGCACGCAGGTGCAGGCCACCAAAAGCCCGAACCCGCCCACCATCTTCCCCATCAGCGAGAGCGGCGCACGCACCGCGTCGGGATGACCCGGGTGGCCCAGGTCGAACGCCCGCAGCTCTTGCAGGTGACTCAAAAGCGGGCGCAGTGTCGCCCGATGCCACACCATGGCGTAGAGCGACGCGCCGGTGGTCACCGACAAGGCCACCCCCAGGATCAGCACCAGGCTCTCCCGCGGCAGGTCCAGAAGGGGCATGAAGATGCCCAGCAGCACCACCGCGGCCACCACGCTGGAGGCGACCATCGCCGCGCCCAGGCGATAGGGCAGGACCTGCGCCGCGCGGAAGGCCCCGGACAGCAGCGGCCCCGCCTCCTTTGCGCGCGCATCGCCGGAGAGGGCCGCGTTCAGGTACGCCCGGATCGGGCGGCAAGAGGCGGTACCGTAGCGATAGCCCAGATAGAGCAAAAGGAAGAAGAGCCCTGGCAGGTAGCGCTGCGCCCGCTGGAACTGCTCCAGATCGAAGGGCACCGAGATAGTGAAGCCGACGGTGCACAGGAGCGCCATCAGCGTGGTCAGCAGCACCGCCCGGGTCAGCTCGGCGGTATATCGGGAAGCGAACCGCCGCATCGGATCGGGGCCTTTGGGCAGGGCGCGCCAGTGCGTGCCCCAGAGCAGGCGGTCGTAGACCAGGCTGTGCAGCGCACCCGCCAAGAGCGGGTTGAAAGAGAAGATCCAGATGAGCGGCGGGATGCTGGCCAGCGGCAGCCCGTGAAGGCGCAGCCACGCGGCGCAGAAGACGCCGCAGGCGGCCCACAGGGAAGTGCGCACCCAGAGCGTATCGCGGGGCAGGGTGGCCGCCAGCAGGTAGACCTCCTCGGCGGCGGTCTTGCCTGCAGCGGGTGCCAGGGCGGTCTTGCCGGTTGCCGGGGCGGTCGAGCCAGTTGCCCGGGCGGTCGAGCCAGTTGCTGTCCGGGGAGGAAGATCCCCCAGAGATGCTCTGTCCTTGTTGTACTGGCGCAGTCGCCGCAGCCGCGTCTCCTGCCACACGGCGTAGACCACCGAGAATGCCACCAGCGCCAGAAGCACCGGCCGCGTCACCTGGCCCCCGAGCTGGAGCACCTCGGTGCCGGGCATCTGCACGTCGCCCTCGGGTGGGGCCGCCCGGCCATACTTCACCCCATAGAGCAGGTACACCGGCAGGCCGATGGACGCCCCTTCGACGCAAAGTCCCATCGCATCGGCCAGGAGCAAGCGGAGACGAAGGCCGCCTTTCATTGCCGCCTCATCGCCTCAGCGGCGGAACACAAGGGGCACGCTGGCCCCCTGGGTCATGCCGCGCGCAGCGGGAAAACGCCAGGCGCGGGCGCGCTGGACGATGCAGCTTTCGAGGGCCGCGTTCTTGATTGTCGAGCCCTCCACGCGGGCCTGGGTCACCGAGCCCGAGGCGTCCACGTTCCACACCAGCAAAAGCTTGCCGGCAAGGGTCGGGGCATGCGCCAGCTCCTGTCGATAGCACGCCTCGACCTGGTCCTGGTGGTGGGTGATGACCTTGTCGACCTGCCCCTTGCTGAGCGGCCCCTGGCTCAACGGCGCACCGCTCAAGACCACCGGCCCGCGGCCGGACTTCGGCCGTGCCGGGGCTGCCGTTGCGACACTCCCCGCCCAATTGGGCTGCTTCAGATCTATCGGGGCTGCCACGCCCGGCCTGGCCGGCGGGGCAGGGGGCCTGGCCGCGGGGGCCGGTCCCTTCGGGGCAACGCCAGGTGGCCCACCTGCATGGGCCCGCGCGGGCGCCAGTTTCGGCGGGGCCTCCTTTTGCGCGACTGGCGCTGCGGCGGGTAATGGGGCCTTCTGCGACGAGACTGGCACCACGGCGGGTAACGGGGCCTTGGGTAGTGTTGCCGCCGGCTCCTTGTCGGCCCCCACCGGCAGCGTCGCGCCAGGCACTGCGGCGGGTAACGGGGCCTTGGGTAGTGTTGCCGCCGGCACCTTGTCAGCCCTCACCGGCACTGGCAGCGTCGCGCCAGGCACCACGTCTTGCTGTTTCCCTACCGGCACCGGCGCACCCTCCGTTCCCGTCGGCACCTTCGTAGTCTTCCCCATCACGAACCCGCCCCCCCCGTCATCGGAGAGCAGCGGCTGTCTCCGCGCATGCCGCGGGTCGTGCTGCGCCGCCAGCATCGCCGCCATGCCGTTCCAGCCCAGTGCATCGGCGTCCCGGGCCTCCTTCTTCCCCGAGGCTGTCGCGGCGTCCAGCAGGTTCCGCGCCTCGACCCGCTTCTGGTACAGGATGTGGGCCATCCTGCTGGTCGGCGGCGGGTCGATGGACAGGGTGGTGCTGGGCTCCCACGCGAAAAGCGCGAGCAGCAGCACCGCCCCGTGCACCGCCCCGGAGATCAGCAGCGCCTTCTGCAAGAAGGGATCGATCGGCCACGGCAGGAACGAAAGCGGGCCGGCCGGCATCTTCTGTCGCAGGTCCACCGGCCCCGGCGGAGGCAGGAACTCGAAGAAGAACGACACCGCGGCGCTGGCGTCCGTGGCGACCAGCCCCCAGTCCTTCGGGCGCAGCACGTGCTCGCGCACCCCGGTGGCCCCCTGTGCGTCGGCGGGGCTTTTCGCGATGCCCCGGTGCGAGGCGAACAAGTCCCGCACCGATAAAGTCTCGCCCGACAGGTGCACCTTGCCAGCCATCCCCTCCGACAGGCGCAGCACGAAGTCGCCGCCCACCGCGTGCAGCAAGGGGAAGGACGCCGGCAGCGGGCAAACCGGGATGGCGAAGGTATCGTGACCTTGCTGCCCCAGAGTGATCCGGGTTGGACGCCGAGACAGGCCGCGGGGCTCCGACAGGCCGAAGCTGCGCTCCTCGAGGGGCTCGCCGTGGAAGACGAGCACCACGCGAAGACGGCATGGCGGCAGCTTTTCCAGGATTTCCACGAGATCGCCAGTTTACCACGGCACAGGCCCGTTGGCCCAACCGACCCCCAATGTCACGGGCGCCTTTCGGCCAAGCTACACGTCGATGTCCTTGGCGTCCTTGGCCCGCTCCATGATGAAACGGAACCGCGCCGAGGGGTCCTTGCCCATCAACTCGTTCAGGATGCGATCCGTCTCCAGCGGCCCGTTGATGAAGATCTTCAGCGAGTACCGCCGCTTGGGGTCCAGCGTCGTCGCCCACAGTTGCGCCGGCATCATCTCGCCCAAGCCCTTGAAACGCTGGATCTCGGGCTTGGCGTTCTTCGGCGCCTTGGCCAGGATCGCGTCCCGCGCCTCGTCGTCCACCACCCAGTGCGTTTCCTTGCCGATGTCGATCCGGTACAGCGGCGGCTGCGCCAGGTAAATGTGCCCGCCCTCGATGAGCTTGGGCAGGTGCCGGTAAAAAAACGTCAAAAGCAGCGTCGAAATATGGTGCCCGTCGCTGTCCGCGTCCATCAAAAGAAAGATCCGCCCGTAGCGCAGCTTGCTTTCGTCGAAGTCCTTGCCGAAGCCGCAGCCCAGCGCCGAGATGATGTCCTGAAGCTCCTTGTTGGACAAGAGTTTGCTCGTCGTCGCCTGCTCCGCGTTCAGCACCTTGCCGCGCAACGGCAGGATGGCCTGCGTACGCCGGTTGCGCCCCTGCTTGGCCGAGCCGCCTGCGCTGTCGCCCTCGACGATGAACAGCTCCGATTCCGCCGGGTCGGTGGACGAGCAGTCGGCCAGCTTCCCCGGCAGGTTCAGCCGATGGCTCACCGCCGACTTGCGCGACACCGCCTGGCTGGCCGCCCGCGACGCCTCCCGCGCCCGTGCCGCCAGCACGATCCGCGCAATGATCGACTCGGCCACCGAGCTGTTGTTGTTCAGCCAGCTCTCGATGAACGTGCGCACCGCCCCATCGACCTCGGCGGTGATTTCGGGGTTGTTCAGGCGCTCCTTGGTCTGCCCCTGGAACTGCGGCTCGTGGACGTAGCACGAGAGGATCGCCAAAAGGCCCTCGCTGATGTCCTCCGCGGTCAGCGTCACGCCCTTGGGCGTCAGGTTGTGCGTCTCGATGTAGTTGCGCACCCCCTTGACCGTCCCCGACTTCAGCCCCGCCTCGTGGGTGCCCCCAGACGAGGTCGGGATGCCGTTCACGTAGCTCTTGATGTATTCGTCGGTGGCCTCGGTCCAGGCCAGCGCCAGTTCGAAGCGCACCCCCTCGCCCTCGCCCTCGCGCAAAAGGTATACCGGGCTTTGGATCGCCGGCTTCTGCCGGTCGGCGATGAGCTTGTTCAGATAATCGGCGATCCCCCCTTGGTGGGCGAAGTCCGACTTGGTCCCGGATTCCTCGTCGGTGACCAGGATGCGCAGGCCCTTGTGCAGATAGGTCTTGGACTCCAGCCGTTCGAGGATCAGCGGGATGTCGAAGCGCGCCTTGTCGCCGAAGATTTCCACGTCGGGGCGGAAGAAGAACGTAGTGCCCGTGCCCCGGGCCTTGCCGATGTGTCGCAGCAGCGACTTGGCCAGGCCCCGCGAATAGCGCTGCTCGACCTCCTCCCCGTCGCGCCGCACCTTGACCAAGAGGTCCTCCGACAGGGCGTTCACCACCGAGCTGCCGACGCCGTGCAGGCCGCCCGAGTGGACGTAGTTGCCCTGCCCGAACTTACCGCCGGAGTGCAGCGTCGTGAGGATCACTTCCAGGGCCGACTTGCCGTACTTGGGCATGATCCCCGTGGGGATGCCGCGGCCGTTGTCTTCGACGGTAGCCGAGCGCTTGTCGGCATGCAGGGTGACCTTGATCGTCGAGGCGAAGCCGTTTATCACCTCGTCGACGGCGTTGTCGACAACCTCCCAGAGCAGGTGGTGATAGCCGCGGCTGTCCACCCCCCCGATGTACATCCCGGGGCGCTTGCGCACCGGCTCCAGGCCCTCGAGAACGATGATGTCCTGTTCGGTATATTGAGTGGCTGCCATGGGGTTGTTCAGGGTAGCAGGGTTCCCGTCGACGTCAAGAATCGGCCGACAATGTTCCCAGGACGGCGCGTCACGTGTTCACGCCGGGTAGGTTGGATTGGCCGCCGCCGCTGCCGCCGCTGCCGCCACCTGATGTTGGGCCGCCGAGCTGGGGGATGGTGGGGGGTGGCACGATCACCTTGGTCAGCTTGCCCCGCTTGAACAGCTCCTTGCCCTTGCCGCCGCGGGCCACCACCTCGCCCCGGCCCTCGCCCAGGTCGAAGACCTTGCCCTTGTCGCTTTCCACCCGCAGCGCCTCGTCCACTGCGAAGCCCAGCACCGCGTCCTCCGGCAGCAATTTGATCACCTGCACCCCCTTGCCCGGTCCCGACAAGAGATTCACCTCGCCGGCAAGGCAGGTCAGGGCGTGGGCGTCCACCGAGGCCACCGTCAGCTTCGACTGCTCCCCGGCGGGGCGCACCCCCAGGACCTCGTCGCCCTCCGACAGACGCGCGAAAAGCCTGCCGGTCCTCGTCGAGGGCTCCAGGTGCGCCAAAAGGGCGAAGCGCAGCCCCATGCCCTTTTTGGTCACCGCCAAAAGGTTCGTCGTGTCCATCGGCGGGCGCACCCGCGGGTCCAGCGACAGCGTCGAGACCACCCGTTCGCCGTCGTCGAACTTGAAGAGCTTCTGCACCGGATCGCCATACCCCGTCGAGGGGGGGATGTCGAGGATCTTGCACACGTAGGCCGAGCCGCGGTTGGTGAAGAAGGCCACGCATTCCCGGGTCGAGCCGCCGATCACGGTCATGACCTCGTCGCCTTCCCGGACGCGCGTCGTGGACACGTCCTTCAACTGTCCCACGCGCTTGACCCAGCCGTCGCGGGTCACCACCACATGGGCGTCCTCGGCGACGATGAAGGCGTTGGGGTCGAATTCCGGTTCCTCGGCCATGACCCCGATGCGGGTGCGGCGCTTGTCGCCGTATTTCTCGCGCAGTTCGGACAGTTCCTTGCGCACCACGCCCCAGCGTTTCTCGTCGCTGCGCAAGAGGGTTTCCAGGCGCTTCTGCTCGCGCTGCTTCTCGTCCAACTCCTTCTGGATGACCAGGATCTCCAGCTTGGCCAGCTTGTACAGCTTCAGCTCCAAAATGGCGTCGACCTGCTCCTCGTCGAGCGTGAAACGCTTCATCAGCTTGTCGGCGGCGTCGGCCTTGCCCTCGCTTTTGCGGATGATCTTGATGATTTCGTCCAGGGCATCGTAGACGGTGGCCAGCCCTTCCAGGACGTGGACCCGCTTGTTCAGTTCACTGAGCAGGTGGGACAGGCGACGGGTGACGACCTCGAAGCGGAAGCGGATGAAGTGCTTGATGCATTCATGCAGGGCCAGTTGCCGAGGGGCGCCGATCTCGGGGTTGTCCGTCGGGACCAGGCAGGTCAGGTTCACCTGCACGTTCACCTGGAGGCCGGTGTTTTTGTAAAGATAGGCCATGACCAGCGGGGCGTCGGCGCCCTTCTTCAGGTCGAGGACCATGCGCACGTCGGTGGTGGACTCGTCGCGGCAGTCGATAAGCTGGGGGACGCGCTTCTCGTTGATGATCTCGCCGACCTTCTCCATGATCGACGCGCGGGTCAGGCCGTAGGGGATGGAGGTGATGATGATGCTGGTGGCACCCCGGCGATCGGCGGGTTCTTCGATCTTGTACTGGCCGCGGAGGCGCACGGAGCCGTGGCCCTGCTCGTAGATGGCGCGCAGTTCCTGCTTGCTGGACAGGATTTCGCCGCCCGTCGGGAAGTCGGGACCGCGGATGTGCTTGAGGACGCCCGGGGTGTCCAGGGTGGGGTCGTCGATCATGGCCAGGCAGGCGTCCAGGACCTCGCCGACGTTGTGGGGCGGGATCGAGGTGGCCATGCCGACGGCAATGCCCTGGGACCCGTTGATGAGCAGGTTGGGCAGCTTGGCCGGGACGACGATGGGCTCGAAGCGGACGCCGTCGAAGGTGGGGCGCCAGTCGACGGTGTTCAGCTTGATCTCGTCGAGCAGCTCGATGGCGGTCTGGCGCAGGCGGCACTCGGTGTAGCGGTAGGCGGCGGGGGCGTCGCCGTCCTGGGAGCCGAAGTTGCCGTGGCCGTCGACCAGGGGATAGCGCAGGGAGAAGTCCTGGGCCATGCGGACCAGGGCCTCGTACACCGAGCTGTCGCCGTGGGGGTGGTACTTGCCCAGCACGTCACCGACGACGGCGGCGCACTTCTTGTAGCGCGCGTCGGGGTACAGGTGCTGATCGTTGTACATGGCGTAGAGGATGCGGCGGTGGACCGGCTTCAGGCCGTCGCGCACGTCGGGGAGGGCCCGCGAAGTGATGACGGAGAGGGCGTAGTTCAAATAGCGCCGCTGGGTCTCCTCGTCCAGGGCGATCGTCGTTTCGCGTTCGGATGTCATGGGTCGAAGTCTTCTACTCTATTTGGCCAGGGAATCTAAAGGGGGGGTCTGACAAATGACGCTTTCAGCGAGGGGGGCGGGGGGATCGGCAATGAACATGGGGCTGGTATTATGACCCGGGACAGGGGGCGCGCAAGGGGGAAGGCTGGGACGGGTGGGTGGGGGCGCAGACGAGCGGAGGCCGCTTTTGCGCTCGAAGAACGCGGCGCGGGTCCTTTCGCATGCGGAAAAGGACATGCGCAACGCGGGGTTATACAAGGAGCCTGCGCGAACGTGCACGAACTCCGCGGCGCGGAACATGCTGTCCGCGTGGGGGTCCTTGCAGAGGGTCCCCCCGGTCCTTGCGGGTGGTGTCCCCCCCCCTTCCGGAAGGGGGTAGGGGACCCTGCCGATGCCCCCACCCCTCCTCCAGCAGGGACCTACCCCCCGTCGCGAGAGGACCCCTCGGCGCGTCGCGTGCGCGGTCCCGCGTGATGCAGGTCAGCGCGCGCAGGGGGAATGCCCGCAACCACAGGAAGAACGCCCGAAACCGCGGGGGGAACGCCCACAACCACGGGAAGAACGCCCGCAAGCTCAGGGGGAACGCACGCAACCACGGGGAGAACGCTCACAACCACGGGGAGAACGCCCGAAACCACAGGGAGAACGCGGCTTTGATCGGCATTTTGGCCCTGACGGGGCAAATACCATCCGATTTCCGCCGGAGGCTCCCTCGCAGCCTGGGCCACGTGAAACACTGACCACGGCGAGCACCGGCCTATGGCAGACTCCGCCTCCAACGGGCCGCTGAGTCCATCGACAAGGCTACTCCTCCTCCACGCCCGTCGCCTTGCCCTTCCCAACCGACGCCGGTCCAAACAGGGGGAATCGGATCTGTGGGGGGTCTGCCCGCCCGACTTATCGGGCGGGCAGACCTACCCGGCCAGAGGGGTCAGCGACGGAAAGGAGAACCGAGCACCGAGGAGATGGATGCCAAGACCGAGAGCGAGCGCGGTAGACCGCCACGCCCACCCGGTTCAATGTAAATCGTCATGATATAACGATTACATCCAAGGGCATGGGGTTTAGATGGCATACTCGAACGGGAGACGATGAGAGGAGCGCCCCGGCACAACAGCGACGACGGACCAGCTCCGGGCCCGGCAGCGGAGGCC